>NZ_CACZOO010000327.1 GCF_902782855.1 uncultured Corynebacterium sp. | reverse complement strand
TTGCTGGTAGTGGGAGATCGGCGGCGTGCGGGGTCGGCGCCAACTGTGCGGGACTGACGCCGGCGGACACCAGGCGACGCCGGACCAGCCCGGGAGACCCCTGAGGCTCAGTCCTCGGCGACGCTATCGGCACCGGCGGTACCAGCGGCATCAGCAGCGACGGTGTCCGCCACGGCGTCGGCGAGCTCAATGAGCTGCACATCCAACGCCGACCGGTCGCCACTGTTGTCCAGCACGAGCCACGGCGAGTTCCACTGCGCCTCGGCCAGGTCACGGTACGCGCCCAGGGTCCGTGTCTGCAGCCCGCCGTCGGCCTCGTAGGCGTCCACCCCACGGGCCCCGTCCGCGGAGGCCCGGGCGGCAACCCTCCCGGCAGTCACCGTGTCCGACACGTCGACGAGCACCTGCAGGTCCGGCTCGGGGATACCGAGCTGGGTGAACTCCAGGTCCTCGACCCAGGCGACGACCTCGGACGAGGCGCCACCGGCCGAAGCGTCCTGCGACAGCCGCGCCGCGGAATACGCCGCGTTCGAGGCGACCCAACGGTCCAGCAGGACCACGTAGCCGTCCTCGTCGAAGCCGGCGAGTTCGTCGGCGACCTCCGCCCGGTCCAGGGCGAACAGGGTGGCCATGGCGTAGGCGGAGTCGACAAGGTCGCCCATGCCCCCGTGCAGTGCCGCCGAAGCGAGCTGCGCGTGGACCGAGGTCTCGTAGCGGGGGAAGGCGAGCCTGGCGACCGGGATCTCCCGGGCGATGAGCTCGGCCTCCAGGGCGGTGACGACGGTGTTCTTGCCGGCACCGTCGATGCCCTCGAACGCGATGATCACAGTGACCGAATCCCCGACCTAGTAGCGGTAGTGCTCGGGCTTGTACGGGCCCTCGACATCGACACCGATGTACTCGGCCTGCTCCTTGGTCAGCTTGGTGAGCTTGCCGCCGAGCGCCTCGACGTGGATCCGGGCGACCTTCTCGTCGAGGATCTTCGGCAGGCGGTAGACCTCATTGTCGTACCGGTCACCGTTGGTGAACAGCTCGATCTGGGCGATGGTCTGGTCGGCGAAGGAGTTCGACATGACGAAACTCGGGTGGCCGGTGGCGTTACCGAGGTTGAGCAGCCGCCCCTCGGAAAGCACCACGATACTCAGCGGGTCACCGTTGGCGTCCGGGAAGGTGAACTCATCGACCTGCGGCTTGATGTTCACCCGGGTGACGTCGTCACGGTGGTTCAGCGATGCCATGTCGATCTCGTTGTCGAAATGGCCGATATTTCCCAGCACGGCGTGGTTCTTCATGTGCTGCATCTGCTCGAAGGAGATGATGCCCAGGTTGCCGGTGGAGGTGATGACGATGTCGGCCTCACCGATGGCGTCGTCGATGGTGACCACCGGAAAACCGTCCATGAGCGCCTGGAGGGCGTTGATCGGGTCAGCCTCGGTGACCTTGACCCGCGCCCCCTGGCCCTTGAGCGCCTCGGCGACACCCTTGCCCACGTCACCGTAACCGGCGACCAGGGCGGCCTTGCCGCCGATGAGCATGTCGGTCCCGCGGTTGATGCCGTCGATGACGGAGTGGCGGGTGCCGTAACGGTTGTCGAACTTGGACTTGGTGACCGCGTCGTTGACGTTCAGCGCGGGGAACGGCAGGGTGCCCTGCTCGGCGAAGTGGTAGAGACGGTGGACACCGGTGGTGGTCTCCTCGGTGACACCCTTGACTGCCTTACCGGCCTCGGTCCAGCGGGTGGAGTCCTTACCGAAGACGCGGGCGAGCATGCGCAGGAAGGCCTGGTACTCGTCGGGATCCTCCACGGACGGCTCAGGGACCAGCCCGTTTCCCTCGAAGATGGTGCCCTCGATGACCGCGTTGGTGGCGTCACCACCGTCGTCGAGGATCATGTTGGGCTTGACATCGCCCCAGTCGAAGACCTGCTCCAGGCACCACCAGTACTCGTCGAGGGTCTCACCCTTCCAGGCGAAGACCGGGACGCCGGCCGGCGCCTCCGGGGTGCCCTTCCCGACGACGACTGCCGCAGCTGCCTCGTCCTGCGTGGAGAAGATGTTGCAGGACGCCCAGCGGACCTCGGCGCCCAGGGCGGTGAGGGTCTCGATGAGCACGGCGGTCTGCACGGTCATGTGGATCGAACCGGCGATGCGGGCACCTGCCAGCGGCTGCTCCTCCGCGTACTCGCGACGAAGCTCCATCAGTCCGGGCATCTCGTACTCCGCCAGACGGATCTGGTGGCGGCCGGACTCCGCGAGGGTGAGGTCACGGACCTTGTACTGGAGGGAACCGGCGACGTCGACCCTGAGGTCTGCCACGGGATCGAAGGTGAGGTCGGCAGCGGATCCTGCGGAATCAGCCATGGGTGGAGGTGCTCCTTAAACGTGGGGAGTGGTTTCTTCGGACAACTCCACCCACCCTAGCGCGGTCCGTCCGCAGCGTCCTCAGCCGACGTCAGCTCAACGCTTCGACGCAGGTCTCCAGACCGTCGGGGGCTTCCTCACCCTGCCGCTCCAGCTGTGCGTCGAGCACCTGGAGCGCCGCCTCCTGCAGCTCCTCCGGGCAGGCGCCGACACGGGCGCGGATCAGCGGGTGCTCCTCGACGACGTCGGACGCGGTGAACGGCGCCCCGGCCCAGATGGCGGCAACGGTCGCCGCGCACAAGCCGGTGGTGTGGTCCGCATCCCCGGGGGTGGCGTGGTTCAGGGCCACGGTGCAGGCGTCCCGGAGCGCCACGACCAGCTCACGGTCGTCGTCGGCCACCCTGTCACACTCGGTGAGGAAATCGGTGCTGTTCTCGTCGGTGAAGACGGTCTCGTCCCAGGTGCTCATCGACAGTGCCTTTCTGTACGGGTGATCCGGTGACCTGCGGGTCATCGTATACCCGATCCGCCAGGCCACGACAGTGGCGAGGGAACGCGCGGGGGTACCACCGGCCGATCACGGTCCGGTAACGTTCTCACCGGGTGGACACGGTCACCGGATGAAGGATCCCACACAGTGACACGGTGACCTGGTGAGAGTCCGTGTACGGTGGTGCGTACCGTAACCTGTTCGTGATAATTGACGTCTGACACCGACTTCGTTCCCGGCACCGGGGCGTACCCGATGAGGAGAGTGACCGAGGAACATGTCCACCGACCCCGCGACCCCCGACGGCGGCTACGCACTCACCCCGGACCAGTCCGCCACGGCCGGTACTGCGGCCGCCCCCTCGGACGCGTCCACCGCCCACCACGAACAACTGCTGCGCACCGAGGCCATCGCCGCCCGGCGCGGCAACCGTGCCATCGCACGTTTCGCGGTCGCCGGTCTCG
>NZ_CACZOO010000326.1 GCF_902782855.1 uncultured Corynebacterium sp. | reverse complement strand
CGCGCCTCCGGTTTCCGGTTCGATGACCGGGCGTGGCTGGTGCAGCTGCGACGGGCCGGATCCGGGACCCATCTGGTGGATCCGGTCGTGGTGCCGGAGGCCGGGCGTCTCCTAGCACCGGTGATGAACGGACTGCCCTGGGTGCTGCATGCCGCGCACACGGACCTGCCCGCGCTGACGACGCTGGGGTGGCGTACTCCCCTGCTCCATGACACGCAGATCGCCGGACGGTTGCTCGGATACGGTCAGATCGGCCTAGCCGGGATGCTCGAGGAACTCCTGGGGGTGACCGTGGCCAAGGACAAGGGCCGGGAGGACTGGTCGGCACGCCCGTTGCCTGCCGACATGCTGACCTACGCCGCACTGGACGTGGAACTGCTCGTCGAGCTGCTGTCGACCGCACTGTCCCGGCTGCGGCACCGTGGTGAGTCTGAGGGCCTGGACCGGATCGGCTGGTACCGGCAGGAGTGCGCCCATGTCCGAGCCGACTGGTCACGGCCGGTGCAGACGCCCGACTGGACGCGTTTGCGGGGCATCGGTGCGGTGCGTGATCCCCGGGGGTGGGAGGTTGCCCGTCGGCTCACCGACATCCGCACCGAAGTGGCGCGGCGCCGGGACACACCACCGGAGAAGGTGCTGCACTCATCGGTGATCGTCGATCTGGCGCGCTCGCCGCACCAGGCCGAGGATCTGCTGCGCGGTGAACGGCGGGGAGGGCCGGGTGTCCGGAATGCCCGGGACCGTCGGCAGGGTCGGCGGGACGTGCGTCCTGTGCCCCGGCTCCCCCGGGAGTTGCGGGCTCTGCTGCTCACCGGGGTCCGTGACGCACTCTCAGCTGACCCTGCGGCACTACCAACGCGGCCCCCGGCACCCCGCGGCAGACCCGACCACCGCACCTGGGCCCGGGATTTCCCGGTCGCCGACCGCTTGGCGACGGGCTTCCGCACCGCCGTCGACGTTGTGGCCGACCGGCTGGATCTCCACCCGTCGGAACTCATCGTCTCGGCGTCGGTGCGTTCCGTGGCCTGGGATGCGGCGCAGCTGCTCGACACATCGGGCTCCCGGCCCGGGACAGGTGCCGACGAGGGCTACCTGACTGATCCTGTCGGGTGGGCGGAGGAGACCCTGGGTGGTCTGCTCGCCGCGCAGCACATCCGCCCGTGGCAGACTGACCTGCTGATCCCGGCGCTACTTCCCACGTTGGCCGAAGAGATGCCCGGCCCAGGCAAGGGCACGGCGGGCTGCTGAGGCTTCATCAAGCCCGTAACCGGCCATGACCTCGGCCCTGGTCCCGTGGGCCGGGAACGTCTGATCCTCGGCGAGGTAGCGCACCGGGGTGTCGACCTCGGCGCTGACCATCGCACGGTGCAGCTGCTGGCCCGCCCCACCGTGGACACCGTTGTCCTCGACGGTGATGACCAGGTCGGCGGCGTCCGCGAGATCCACCACGGATGCGGCGGGCGGGCTGACCCACACCGGGTCGATGAGGACGACCGCGCAGCCGGCAGCGATGAGTGCCTCGGTCACGGCGAAGGATGGCCCGGTCATGGCCCCGTAGTTGACCACGAGGATCAGCGGGGTGTCCACGGGGTCCTCCTCCGGTTCGGCGAGGACATCGTAGTCCACGGTCCCGCGCAGGGCGGGGACGGCCGGGGGCAGTTCACCCTTGGGGAAGCGCAGGACCGTCGGACCGTCACTGACGGCGAGGCAGCGTTCCAGTGCACCGGTGAGCCGGATACCGTCACGGGGCGCTGCGATCCGGATCCCGGGGACCACGGCGGTGATCGAGAGATCCCACATACCGTTGTGACTGGGGCCGTCCGGCCCGGTGATCCCGGCACGGTCGAGGACGAAGGTCACGGGCAGGCGGAGCAGCCCGATGTCCATGAGAAGCTGGTCGAACGCGCGGTTGAGGAAGGTGGAGTAGACCGCGACGACCGGGCGCAGTCCGCCGAGGGCGAGGCCGGCTGCGGAGGTGACGGCGTGTTGCTCGGCGATGCCCACGTCGAAAACGCGGTCGGGGTGCCGTTCCGCGAATCCGGTGAGACCGGTGGGGCCGGGCATCGCAGCGGTGACAGCGACGATGTCCTCGCGCAGATCACCGAGACGCACGAGATCCCCGGCGAAAACATCGACCCAGTGTCTCCTCTGTTCACCCCGACCGTCGGGGGCGGTTCCGGTGCGGGCGCCGACCCCGTCGATGCAGTGCATCCGGTCGGTGTCGTCGGCGAGCGCCGGCGCATAGCCGTGCCCTTTCTCTGTCACGGCGTGAACGATCACCGGTCCGCCGAGATCCCGCGCCCGGCGCAGAACCGACTCCAGGGCGGGAAGGTCGTGTCCGTCCACCGGGCCGAGGTAGGCCAGCCCCAGGTCACCGAACAGGGTCCGGGGTGGGACGTCGCCGGTCGGATGCCGCCGCAGCCGGCGGATCAGCCGGCGGTCCGCCGCCGCCGGACCCGCCCCCCGCCGACCGGTGACGGCCCGGTCCCGGAGGTCGGCGAGGGTACGCGCGAGGCCCCCGACGGTCGGTGCGTAGGACCGGCCGTTGTCGTTGACGACGATCACGACCGGCCGGTCGGAGCCGTCGGCGATGCTCTCCAGTGCCTCCCACGCCATGCCCCCGGTCAATGCACCGTCACCGATGAGCGCGACGACACGACGATCCGTCTGTCCGGTGAGGGCGAAGGCCTTGGCCAGGCCGTCTGCGTAGGACAGGGACGCCGAACCGTGCGAGGACTCTGTCCAGTCGTGCGGACTCTCGTCCCTGGCCGGATATCCCGACAGTCCGTCGCTGTGACGCAGGGTGTCGAAGAGACCCCAACGGCCGGTGACGATCTTGTGGACGTAGGCCTGGTGCCCGGTGTCGAAGATCACCGGGTCAGACGGGGAGTTGAAGACCCGGTGGATCGCCAGCGTCAGTTCCACCACCCCGAGATTTGGCCCCAGGTGTCCGCCGGTGACGGAGACCTTCTTCACGAGGAAGCTCCGGATCTCCGCCGCGAGCCGGACGAGCGTCGGCCCGTCGAGGGACCGCAGGTCCGCGGGCGACGAGACGGTCCCGAGGATCGGTAGGTCGGTCAAGTCGGTCAAGTCGGTCAAGTCGATCATGGCCGGGTCCACCCGCTCCATCACTTGTCACTGCCACGCGCACTGCCGGCGGGGACGTAATGGGTGAGCACCTCGACGTGGTGGGTGAGACCGAAGGCGTCGACCGCAGTCAGTGAGACGGGAAGGTACCCTGCGGCGCCCAGGGTCGCGGCGTCCCGGGCGGCGGTCGCGGGGTCACAGCCGATGTGGAGGATGTGCCGGGGACGGTGGGCCGTCACCTCCTCGAGGACCCGGTCACCGGCGCCGGTGCGGGGTGGATCGAGCACGACAGCGAACAGCGACCCGCCGTCACGCAGTTCACTGATCCGGGCGGCCACATCACCGGCGAGGAAGCGGACGTCCCGTCCGGTGAGCGCCCGTTCCCCGGCGGCCGTGGCCTCGGAGGCCACATCGACGCAGTCCACCCTGATTCCGGGGACTGCGGCGGTGAGGGCGGCGGAGAAGACGCCGGAGCCACCGTAGAGATCCCAGGCGGTGGGACCTTCTGCGGTGGACGCGGGGGCGTCACACCCGGTCAGCGTGGTGGTGATCCAGTCACTGTAGACCTCCGGCGCGGCCCGGTGCGCCTGCCAGAACGCCTCGACCGGCACAACCCAGCGCACACCGTTGACCACGTGACTGACGGTCCCGTCACCGCTGAGCACGGTGCGCCGGGTGTGCTTTCGCACCGCACCGTTCCGGCGGCGGTGATCACGACGCCCCCGGGTGGTCTTCCCGGTGGCTTCCCTGACCAGTTCCACAGCTGACCGCCCACCGTCCTCGCCCACCGCCACGCAGACCTCGGCACTGGGAGTGAGGTTGAAGGACGCCAGTTCCCCGGCCAGTCCGTCCGCCAGCGCCGGAGCCCACTGAGCGCAGATCGCCTCGGTGACCGGAATGATCCCGTGACTGCCGGCGGCGCGCAGCCCTGCCCGACCGTCGCGGTCGACTCCCAGGCGGACCCTGGTGCGGTACCCGGTGAACGGTTCCGGTGAGAGCGCCGCAACCGTCACGTCCGCGAGATCGAGACGGCCGATGCGTGTGAACTGGTCGACGACGACCCGACGCTTCCACGCCACAGAACCAGCCGCATCGACGATATCGAGGTCACAGCACCCAGCACCGGCCGCCGCAGCGGCGCAGACCGGGGCGGTCCGGTGAACTGACGGCCCTGCGATCCGTGTGACGTCGGCGACCCGACCGGTGAGGAACCGCCGTGTGCCGGCGGGAGCCCCGTCAAGTTCAACGGGGACGCCGGTCTCGCCGGGTAGAGCACCCCGGACGAAGACGACCTGCCCGGCGCGGTCCCCCGCGTCCGTCCCGCAGCGGGCGACGGCTGCCCCGCCGTGGGCGGGCCCGGTGATGTCCAGTGTCAGGTGTTCGGTCACAGTGTGTCCTCTTCCGTTGTCGCTGTCTTGTCCCCGGTCCCCGCCGCGTGCCGGCCGGCCCCCCGGTTCTCACCGCGTTCGTCGCGCCCGGCGGTGCGCACCGCCCACACGGTGATCAGGACAACCACCGCAGTGAGGGGAAGCCCCATGATGATGCGGGTGACACCGAGCACCCCGACGGCGTCATCCTGGGTGTAGAGCCACTGCTGGACGATGAACCGGGCGAAAAAGACGACCGCCCAGGCCAGAGTCGCGACGGTGTAGACCCGGACCCCGGTCCGGCTGGAACGCCAGCGTTGGGGTTCACCGTTGATGCCGTGCCAGATCAGTCCCACCAGCGGCCACCGGAGAACGGTGGAGACGGTGAAGACGATGCCGGCGACCAGGGAATACCAGATTCCGTAGGCGAAATAGCCCTTGGCGTCTCCGGTGAGCCAGGCGATGACCGCACACAGTCCGACACCCGTCAGTCCGGACACCGCCGGCATGAGGGTCTCGCGCCGGGCGAGTCGCCAGACGAAGATGACGACGGCCACTGCTACGGCTGCGATGAGCGCGGGGCCGAGGCCCCACTTCGCGTTGACCGGGACGAGCACCAGCACCGGTATGACGGTGGAGACCATCCCGGGCATACCGCCGAGTTGGTCGAGGATGCTCGCGTCCTCGGCGACCTCGGTCGTCTCCGCCACCGTCCCGTCGGCAGGAGTGTCGTGGTGGTCCAGGTCTCCTCCGGTCACTCGGTCCCACCCATCTGCCGGTCCACGGTGCCACCGGTCCGGCGCCGTGCCGTCCCGGGACGGGGTGCCGTCGTCGAGGTGGCTTCCGGCGCGGGCCGGGGAGCCTGCACGGCCTGCTGTTGCCGGTTCTCCTGTTGCCGGGCCAGGGTGCGCTTCAGTTCCTCGGCCATGGCCTGCGGAATCACCACCGGCAGTGAGCGCCCTGCCGGGGCCGGCTCGCTACCGCGGTTGACGAAGGTGCGCGAGATCACCTCGTAGGCTGTCTCCGCGAGCTCGTCGGCGGACGCCGCGGGGCCCGCGAGTGTCATCCGGAGCATCCAGCGCGGACCGTCGACACCGATGACGCGGACCACACCGTCACCGACCACCCCCACGAGCTCGACGCCCCAGTCGTTGTCGCACCGGGTGACCTCCAGGCCGTCGCGGACCATTCCCTCGGCGAACTCGTCAATGTCACCTGCCCACTGCCCACCGCTGCGCGGTGCGGCGAAGGCCGCCGGGGTGATCCGTCCGAACGGGGTGAGGATGTGGATCTGGCGGGGGCCCTCCTGCCCCATCTCCACCTGCACTTCGCCCTTGTGCGGCACCGGGATGAGCATCGACCCCAGGTCCAGCCCGCCTTTGGCGAAGTCGGAGAAGTCGAAGTCGTGGTAGTCGACCGAGTCTCCGTCGAAGGGGCCGAAGCTCCCGTTGACCGGGTCGTAGGTGGTGTCCTCACTCCCTGACGCCGGCGTCGGAGACGAGGTCGCGGCCTCGGTGGCCTCCAACGTCCGGTCCGTCTCCGCTGTCTGCGCCGTCTCCTGTCGGATTTCAGCGGGGGCGGCGTCCTTCTTCTTTCCGAATGGCCACATGCTGGTCGGTCCTTTCCTCGGTGTCACCGGATACCCGGGGGTACGGCCGGTTCTGCTGGTTCTGTGTGTGCGTGGCTGCTCCACGCCCGGCGCCGGTCAGACGCCGGTGGAGCCGTGACCGCCGGAACCGCGGACCGTGTCCCCGAGTTCCCCGAGGTCGGAGACCTCCACCACGTCGCAGAGGCTGACCCGCTGGACGAGCAGTTGGGCGATCCGGTCTCCCCTGCTGATCTCCACGGGCACGCGCGGATCCAGGTTGATCAGGCACACCTTGATCTCCCCGCGGTAGTCTGCGTCGACGGTGCCGGGGGCGTTGACGATCGACAGACCGTGCCGTGTCGCCAACCCGCTGCGGGGGTGGACGAGGCCCACGGTCCCGACCGGCAGTGCGACTGCCAGGCCGGTGCCCACCAGGGCCCGCTCACCAGGGGTCAGCGTGAGGGTCTCCGCACTGTGAAGGTCGATTCCGGCGTCGGTCGGGTGCGCCCGGTGCGGCAACGGCAGCTCCGGGTCGAGCCGGTGGACGCGCAGGGGTTCATCGGGGGTCTCGGTCATGGGCCGTAGTCTACCGCCCGGGCTTGTCACCCCGTACAGGCCGTCTGTGGTCCGCGCCCCTCGGCGGGCTACACTGTGTGGTTGTGAACGACCCCGACCAGACAGGAGATGACGTGGCCCCGGAACCAGCACAGGAGCCTTCCGGCACCCGTTCCCACGGGTCCCGTCCCGCGGTCCTCTATTCCGAGCGCCAACCGGTCCCACTGTCATGGTGGCTCATCGGCGTCGGCGTCGCTGCGCTCCTCGCCTGGCAGGGTCAGATGAAGCGTGAGTGGTACTGGGGGGTCGTCGTCGGAGTCATCGCCCTTGCTGCGGTGGTCTGGACCCTTGTGTACGCCTCACGCAACCGGGTCATCGTGGAGCGCGACGAGACCGGTGAGACCTGGCTCCGTGTCGGGGATGCCGCACTTCCCCGTTCCGCGGTATCGCGGACGGTTCCGGTACCGCCGACCGCGTGTCGTGCCGCCATGGGGCGTCAGCTCGACCCGGCGGCGTATGTCGTCCACCGGACCTGGATTCCGGCGATGGCGATGTTCGTCCTCGACGACCCTGACGACCCCACCCCCTACTGGCTGGTGTCCACCGGGGAACCCGAGGAACTGCTTGCGGCGTTCGGCGCGCCGGTCTCCTGACACCGCACCGGACGCACCCGGTCGTCGCCCGACCGGGACGCAGGACCGGG
>NZ_CACZOO010000325.1 GCF_902782855.1 uncultured Corynebacterium sp. | reverse complement strand
CGGCCCACAACGGTCCCCTCCCCGGACGCGGGCTTTCCCGCTACACTTCCCCTCACGGATACTCCACCGGGCCGATCCTCGGCACGGGGCGGTGGAGACGGGGATATCACGAGGGGACCACCACTGTGACCGCTGTACTTCCGGCACCGACGCCGGCGACCGAACCACTCACCACCGACCACGACGATCTCACCGACGCACAACTCCTGCAACGTCACTGTGACGGCTGCCGGCGCGCCTACCGGGTCCTCATCACCCGCCATGAGCGGCTGTTGAGCTGGACCCTCCACCATCTGGGGATCGCACCGGAGCAGCACGCCGACATCCTCCAGGACGCGCTGCTCAAGGTCCACCGGCAGGCTGCGTCCTTCCGGGGCACCGGGGGAGCGGGGCCGTGGCTGCGCACCATCCTCACCAACACCGCACTGAGCCACCTGCGGGACACCGGCCGCCGCCGCGAGAACGTCGACACCGGCGACGACGGTCTGCTGGACCGCCTGCGTCACACACCCGACCCCCGGGTCGTGGACGCCACCCGCACCCTGCAACGGCTCATCCTCCGCGAAGCCGTCGACACGCTCCATCCCGGTCTCCGGGAGGCGGTGATCCTCTCCGACATCCACGGACTCTCCATGGCGGACGTCTCCACCCGGACCGGTGTGCCTGTCGGTACCGTGAAGTCCCGTCTCAGCCGGGCGCGTCGGCAGCTGCGCGACCGCCTCACCGCCGCCGGTGTCGCGCCTTCCGTCCGGGTTCCGCGCACAGCGGACACCCGGACCGCGCACCGCGGCGCAGCCTGACGGCACGCGGTCTATCATCGGACCCCATGAGCGAGAGCACCCCCACCCTGCACGACGTCATCATCATCGGCTCCGGCCCCGCCGGCTACACCGCGGCCGTCTACGCGGCCCGGGCAGAACTCAAGCCCCTCGTCTTCGAGGGCATGGACTTCGGGGGCCTGCTCATGCAGACCACCGAGGTGGAGAACTTCCCCGGCTTCCCGGAAGGCGTCATGGGCCCGGAACTCATGGAGAACATGCGCACCCAGGCCGAGCGTTTCGGCGCCGACCTGCGCATGGAGGACGTCGTCCGTGTCGAACTCGCCGGCGACGTGAAGAAGGTCTTCACCGACGACGGGGAGTTCCACGCCAGGACAGTCATCCTCGTCACCGGTGCGGCCCCCCGCTACCTCGGCGTCCCCGGCGAGGAGGAGCTGCTGGGTCACGGCGTGTCCGCCTGTGCCACCTGCGACGGCTTCTTCTTCAAGGACAAGCGGATCGCCGTCATCGGAGGCGGGGACTCCGCCATGGAGGAGGCGGACTTCCTCACCAGGTTCGGGGAGAAGGTCACGCTGATCCACCGCCGCGGCGAGTTCCGCGCGTCCGCCATCATGGAGGAGCGCGCCCGCCACAACCCGAAGATCGACATGATCATGAACGCCACCGTCGACGAGGTGCTGGGGGAGGGGACCGTCCGGGCCCTGCGACTCCGGGACACGGTCACCGGTGAAACCCGTGAGATTCCGATGGACGCCATGTTCGTCGCCATCGGCCACGATCCGCGCACCACCGTCTTCGAGGGACAGGTCGAGCTCCGGGACAACGGCTACGTGAAGGTCGCCGAGCCCTCCACCGCCACCTCGGTGCCCGGGGTCTTCGCCGCCGGTGACCTGGTGGACTCCCGGTACCAGCAGGCCATCACCGCGGCCGGTTCCGGTTGCCGTGCCGCGCTCGACGCCGAAGCATTCCTCGCCACCCTCTAGGGTCCACCGTGTGCACCGGCGCATGGGCCGGCGCGTGAACCGGCTGCCGCGTCGATGCCCGGTACCGCCCACTCCGCGGGTATCCTCGGAGTATCGTAGTCACTCCCGACACCTCAGGAGGATCCCCCATGACAGAAGCAGTGACCGTCACCCAGGACACCTTCCGCTCCTCCGTCATCGACGCCGACCGGCCGGTCATCGTCGACTTCTGGGCCAGCTGGTGCGGCCCGTGCAAGCAGATGGAACCCGTGCTCCGGGACATCGCCGAAGAGTACGACGGCCGTGCGACCGTCGCGACGGTGAACGTCGAGGAGGAGCGTCTCCTCGCCTCCATGTACCAGATCATGTCCATCCCCGCTCTTCTCGTCTTCGACGGTGGGAAGAAGGTCGCGGAGTTCCACGGTAAGCAGTCGAAGTCCCGGCTCACCGACGCTCTCGACGCCCTGGTCTGAGCGGCAGGGCAGCGCAGCAGTGTACGGCGAAGTGTACAAACTCGGTGACCGCGGGGCGCGTGTCGCCGAGGTCCGGGGCACCCTCGCGCGCCTCGGCTTCATCGACGGCTTCACCGGTGACGCCACCGGTGAGGCGAACCAGCAGTGGCGTCCCGAAGACGAGATCTTCGATGAGGACCTGGACTCCGCCCTGCGCGGTTTCCAGCAGCACCGTGGCATCGTCGCCGACGGACACATCACCGACGGCACCCTCCGGGCTCTCCGCGAGGCGTCCTATTCACTGGGCGCACGGGTACTGTCCCTGCAGGCACCCGGCCACTACATGGTCGGGGATGATGTCAACGAGCTGCAGGAACACCTCCACGACCTGGGGTTCTTCACCTCCCGGATCGACGGCCACTTCGGCCCGCTGACCCACGACGCGTTGGCGAACTACCAGCTGAACTCCGGGCTCACCCCTGACGGTGTCGTCGGCCCGGCGACGCTGCGGTCGCTGTCCTACCTGGGACGCCGCATCACCGGTGGTTCCCCCCAGGCGATCCGGGAACGGGAGCAGATCCGCGCCGCCGGCCCCCAGCTCACCGGCAAGCGGGTCGTCCTCGACCCCGGCTTCGGCGGCCGGGACACCGGTCGCGTCGTCCGCGGCCCCTACGGGGACATCGCGGAGGAGGAGATCCTCTGGGACCTCGCCACCCGTACCGAGGGGAGGATGATCGCCGCCGGGGTGGAGACCATTCTCTCCCACCCACGGACCGACAACCCGTCCAACATGGAGCGGGCGGTCATGGCCAACGCCTTCGGCGCCGACCTGATGATCTCGCTGCGCTGCGACTGGTACCCCAACGAGAAGGCGAGTGGGGCGGCGACGTTCTACTACGGTTCGGAGACCGGTGCGTCCTCGATGACCGGTGAACGTCTCGCCGGCATCATCCAGCGCGAGGTCACCGCGCGGACCCCACTGGGCGACAACCGGTCCCACGGACGCACCTGGGATGTGCTGCGCACGACGAAGATGCCCACTGTACAGCTCGACGCCGGTTACATCACCAACCCCGGTGACGTCACCGTGCTCACCGAACCGGACACCCGCGACGCCATCGCGGAGGCGCTCGTCGTGGCCGTCAAACGGCTCTACATGTTCGACAAGGACGTCGCGGAGACCGGCCAGTACTCCTTCACCGAGCTCCTCGCCGAGGAGGGCCGGCTCTGACCGTGCGCTAGCTAGCGTCCGCCGCCGAGCACCGTGGCGAGCGGACCGCGGTCGTTGAGCAGTTCGTGGGCGTCCGGCGCGAAGGCGGAGAAGAGGTTGGACCCGGTGTTGAGGTCCTTGCGGTAGCGGGGGAAACGGCGGTGCGGGCCGATGACGTAGAAGCCCTCCTGCTCGAGGATG
This sequence comes from uncultured Corynebacterium sp., assembly GCF_902782855.1. Taxonomy (GTDB): domain Bacteria; phylum Actinomycetota; class Actinomycetes; order Mycobacteriales; family Mycobacteriaceae; genus Corynebacterium. The sequence continues at coordinate 30,581 of NZ_CACZOO010000325.1, read as the reverse complement.
TCCGCCGAGAGCACCGGAGCTGCCTCCAGCGCATTGTCCGGCCCCTCGGGGCGTTCCTCCCAGCCGTGATACCCCTCCGGGATGTACAGGTCGGTGGCTTCACCCGAGTCATTGCGTCCGAAGGCCTCCACGGCCTTCACACCACGGCGCTCGGCCTCGGTGAGCACCGTCTCTATGAGACTGTGCTCCAGGTACAGACCCATGTAGGGCTGGTCGACGAAGACCGTGGAGATGAGCACGGCATCGGAGGACGCCGGGCCGGAGGGCATCGCCGCTGCTCCCGGAAAGTGGGCCGAGGGGGCGAAGAAGACGGTGGCGGCGGGACGCTCCACCGAACCGGCGTCCCCGGTGGAGACGTAGGCGGTGTAGCCGCAGATGCCCCAGCGGTAGAGCACGGACTGCATCCACATCTGCTTGTCGAACTCCGGATCGTCCGGGTGTGTGCCGACCGGCAGCTCCCAGAAGGTGTCGCGGGAGGCCTGCTCCTCCAGCTGCGAGCCTCCGTCACGGCTCAACGCGCTGTACCTGATCTCCACCCGCACTCCTCATCGACCGTATGGTTCAGTCGGATTCTACCGTCTGGGTCTAGTCCCGTGGGAGCTTCAGCAGGTCGGTGATGCGCTCGAAGTCGTCTGCGTCGCCGAACTCGACCACGATCTTCCCCTTCTTCGCACCCATCTGCACGGTGACGCGGGTGTCGAGGGCGTCGGCGGCCGAGGACGCCCACTCGCGGACGATCTCCGGCTGTTCCCGGGGCTGACGCTTCTTCGGTTTCTCCTCCGCACCGTCACCGCGGTTGAGCAGCACCACGGCCTCCTCAGTGGCACGCACACTGAGCCCCTCGGCGACGATCCGTGCGGCGAGCACCTCCTGGGCCTGTGCCCCGGCCTTCACTCCGAGGATCGCCCGGGCATGACCCGCGCTGAGCACACCGGCAGCGACCTTGCGCTGCACCGGGACGGGCAACTGGAGCAGCCTGATCATGTTGGTGATCAGCGGGCGGGAGCGGCCGATCCGGCGGGCCAGTTCCGCCTGTGAGACGTCGAACTCCTCCAGCAGCTGCTGGTAGGCACTCGCCTCCTCCAGGGGGTTGAGCTGGACGCGGTGGATGTTCTCCAACAGCGCGTCGCGCAGCATGTCCTGGTCGTCGGTCTCCCGCACGATCGCGGGGATGACCTCGAGGCCGGCGAGTTCGGTGGCGCGCAGACGCCGCTCACCCATGATGAGTTCGAACGCGACCCCGGAACCCTGGGGGAGGGGGCGGACGACGACGGGCTGCAGGAGACCGAACTCACGGATCGAGTGGACCAGCTCGCCGAGTGCCTCCTCCTCGAAAACCTGGCGAGGGTTCTTCGGGTTGGTGCGGATCTCGCCGAGCGGGATCTCGCGGTAGGTGGCGCCGAACTCGTTGACGGCGGCGTCCTCCGCCGGGATCACGGGGGCGCTCACCGGATCATCCCCGGCGAGGCCGAGGGCTCCCAACGCCCCGCCAACCGCGGCGGTGTCCGCGCGACGGACGCGGCCCGTTCCGGCCGACTTCCGCTCCTTCGCCGCCGCCGACCTGGGGGACGGGCCGAGGATGACGTCTGCGGCACTGTCACCCAGCCGGGGACCCGAGGGCGCCGTGGGGATCAGGGCGGACAGACCACGGCCGAGGCCGCCACGGTGGGAGTCCATCTTCGGTAGCTGGGGATGGGCGGGCGTCCTCGTCCTCTTCTTCTCGGTCATGACCGCTCGGCCTCCAGTCGTAGCTCCGGCGCCACGCCGATCGGCGCGGTGCTCTCCGTCGGAAGGTAGTCCCCGCGGGCCGCGAACTCCACCGCCGCGTCAAAATAGGCCATTGCGCCGCGGGATCCCGGATCGTACTGCAGCACGGTCTGACTGTAGCCCGGCGCCTCGGAGACCTTCACGCTGCGCGGGATGAGGTTGTTGAGGACCACCGACCCGAAGTGGCCACGGACCTCCTGGGCGACCTGTTCAGCGAGTTTGGTGCGGGCGTCGTACATGGTCAGCAGCACCGCAGAGACATGTATCTGCGGGTTGAGGTGCATGCGGATCATGTTGATGTTGCTGAGCAGCTGTCCCACCCCCTCCAGGGCGTAGTACTCGCACTGGATGGGGATGAGCACCTCGGTGGCGGTGTTCATTGCGTTGATGGTCAACAGGCCGAGTGAGGGTGGACAGTCGATGAAGACGTAGTCGAAGCCGTACTCCTCGAGGAAGTTGTCGTTGAGGGCGTCGCGCAGCCGGTACTCGCGGCGAACCATCGAGACCAGTTCGATCTCGGCGCCGGCGAGGTCGATCGTGGCGGGGATGCAGTAGAGGTTGGAATTGTCCGCACTCTGCTGGATCGTCTCCTCCGCCTTGCTCTGGCCGATGAGCAGCTCGTAGCTGGACGGGGTACCCATCCGGTGCTCCGCGTTGCATGCGGTGGAGGCGTTCCCCTGGGGATCGAGGTCGATGACGAGGACCTTCATCCCGTGCAGTGCGAGAGTCCAGGCGAAGTTCACGGTCGAGGTGGTCTTTCCCACGCCACCCTTCTGGTTCGCCACGGTGATCCACCGCGTGCGCCCTGGCCGGGGGAGAGTCAGTTTCGAGGGATTCTGGATGATCGATGCCCGTCGTGCGGCTTCGGCGATCGGGGTCTCGTCCCAGTCTGCTGGACTCATGGAGTTCCTATCTCTTACATCTGCGTCGCGTCTGCTGCCCGCGATGACCTGTTTCACGTGAAACAAGGGCAGCGGTCCCCTCGGTTACCGACCCCAGCCTAGTCCCCGTCGGTCGCGGCGACAACGGCAGCCGGCACGGGTGGTTTCACGTGAAACCCCCGCCGGCGTAACGTCACCGCAGTCGCTCGACCTCTGCGACGAAGGTCGGCTGGTCGAGCACGCCCTCACCCACGGTGAGGACCCGTCCCGCCGAGCCGCCGGCCTTGCGGATGTCCACCGCGTCCCGCTCGAATTCCAGGGCCACACTGGATCCCTTGAGCGCACGGACGAACCCCCCCTTGCGCGCCAGCGGAAGAGACCACCCCATGAGACGCCCCACCGGAGCCACGGCGCGGGAGGTCACCACATCGGCACCTCCGACGGCCTTGACCGTGGACTTCTCCTCGGCACGCCCCCGGTACACCTCGACGGTGTCCAGCCCCAGGTCCTCGACGACCTCACTGAGGAAGGTCGCCCGGCGCAGCAGCGGTTCAACGAGCTGAACGCGCAGATCAGGGCGGGCGATCGCCAGTGGAATCCCCGGGAGGCCGGCACCGGAACCGACGTCCACCACGCGCACACCCTCGTCGATGACCTCACCGATCACCGCACTGTTGAGAATATGGCGGTCCCAGAGCCGACCGACCTCCCGGGGTCCGATGAGCCCGCGGACCACCCCGGCGTCCGCCAGCCACCCTGCGTAGCGCACAGCGAGGTCGAGGCGGTCACCGAAGACGCGGGCAGCAGACTCCGGGACGTCGGCGGATGGGGGGGAGGCAGGCTCAGTCACGTCGCCCATTCTAGCCGGTGGGTCCCGCTGACAGACGACACCCCCGGCGGTGACCTCGGTGGGCCACTCGATCCGGGGGTGTCGGTACGGTGCAGGCTACCGCTGCTCCGCACGGAACTGCATGAGCACCGCGAGACGCTTCTGCTTCTTCGCCCGCTTCTTCGTCTCCGGGTCAGCGAGCTGGGTCTCGATCTCGGCGATCGTGGCGTCCAGCTTCTCGGCGGTCATGGCGGCCGCCTCCGCCCGGTAGGTCTTCACCTGCTCCTCGGTCAGCGGCGGACCGGCCGGGGCATCGGCTGCGGTGAAGGGGTTCGCCGGGGTGGCGTGGCCGGCGTCCTGCGCGTCCTGCGCATCCCCGGTGTGCTCGAGAAGAGCGGTCGGGGCCGCCTGGCCGTGACCGTGGTCCCGGGGCTTCGTGCCGGGTTTCGGGGCGTTCGTCCGCTTCGCGGCGATCTTCGCCTCCTTCTCCTCGGCCTCCTCGCGGTCCATCCTCCGGTAGACGAGGATCTGCTGGATGAAGGTCCAGGTGGTGTTGGTCAGCATGTAGACGGCCAGACCGACGTGCCAGAAGAAGGCTCCGAGCAGGGACAGCACCGGCATGACCCACACCATGAGCTTCTGCATCATGGCCATCTGGGATTCCATCATGTCCTGCTGCGGGGTGGCCGCGCCCTTCTTCTGCGGCCGCTCGGCCTTCTTGCGGGCCTGTCGGGCCAGCGAGTGCTTCGCGTTGAAGTGCATGATGACTGCGGCGATGAGCATCATCGGGATGACCACGGCGATGATGTTCCCGCGGCTGAAGTCGATCGAGCCGTCATCGGTGAACGCACCGTAGGTGTCCTGCGGCATCGAGATGTAGGAGGACAATGGCGCGCCGAAGAGGCGGGCGTCCAGGAAGGACTGGACATCGTCGACGCTGAAGCCGTAGTTGGCGGTGTTCCGGGTCTCCTCGATGCTCATGCCGAGCTGGCCGTGGCCTGATCCGGTGCGGTTGAACGAGCGCAGCACGTGGAACAGGCCGATGAAGATCGGGATCTGCACCAGCATCGGCAGGCAGGACGCCAGCGGGTTGACGCCCATCTCCTTCTGGAGCTTGCGCATCTCCAGGGCCTGCTGCTGCTGGTCCTTGGCGTACTTGCGCTTGATCTCCTGCATCCGCGGCTGCATCTCCTGCATCTTTCGGCCGGAACGCAGCTGGTTGATCATAGGTTTGAGGAGCAGCAGACGAAGCGTGACCACCAGGAAGATGATGGACAGCGCCCAGGTGATGCCGGAATCCGGGTCGAGGATGAGGCCCCAGGCCTTATGCCAGAACCAGAGCACCCACGAGATGGGGTAGTAGATGAAATTGAGCACTGCTTGTGGACTCTCCTTGCGTGGACTGGTCGGTTGTCTGCGGACGCCGGGGGTACGGCGGTGGGTCCGGTGCTACCGCCGGTGACGCCGACTCCCCGCAGGCGGGACAGGATCCCAACCACCGGGGTGCCAGGGGCCGCATTTCGCCAACCGTACGACGCTGAGGACAAGACCCTTGACCACCCCGAATCTCGCGAAGGCAGTGAGGGCGTAGGCGCTGCACGACGGCGTGAAACGGCACGACGGCCCCAGTTTAAGGGGTGAAAGGTAGTTCTGGTAACCGAGGACGGCGCGTCGGAGGAGGCGGGCCCGCCCGGTGGACACGTCGCCGGCCCGACCGTCAGCCCGACCGTCAGCCCGACCGTCAGCCCGACCGTCAGCCGAGGAGGCGGCGGAGTGCATGTCGCACATCCCGCTCCAGCTCCCCGGAAGTGGCCGTCGCGGCGGCCGGCAGGGCCCGCAGCACGATCGACAGGTCGGGACGCAGCTGCGGCGCCAGGTCGGTGTCGTCGAGGATGCGCCCGGCGGTGTGTCTCAGTCGGCGGGACACGGCGTGTCTGGTCACGGCATTGCCCACCGCCTTCGAGACGACCAGGCCGACGCGCGGTCCCCCCACGGTCACTGTGAGTCCGGGGTACGGCGCCGGTCGTCCGGCACCGGGCCCCTCGAACTGCCCCTCATACACGTACACCACCGCAGTGCGGCTCCCTTTCTTCCTGCCCCGGCGCACCGTCTCCCCGAACAGGGAGGTGGCGCGGAGGCGGTGTTCTTCGGGAAGCACTGCGGTGGCGCTATTTCTGCCGCGAGGTGACTACGCGGTGAGGGACTTGCGGCCCTTGCTACGGCGCGCCGAGACGATGGCGCGGCCGGCGCGGGTGCGCATCCGGGTACGGAAGCCGTGCTTGTGGGCACGACGGCGGTTGTTCGGCTGGAAAGTACGCTTGCCCTTGGCCACGGTACTCACTCCTTATTCTGTCGTCCGCGGTCGGCGGGCCGCAGCGGGTACCGGTCCCCGTAGGGGGTCGGGTGCCGCGTTCCACTCGCCGACCACGGTTCTTGTGGTCATTGTTGGTGTGGTCGACGGCGGCGGGGGACCCCGCGCGGTGCCGACCGTCCGCCCCAGTCGTTCCGGGCGGGGGAGTGCCGGGAACGTCGGACCGGTGATCCGTCGTTCAGTGACACTCAGAGACGAGCGTCAATTTACAGGCTTGACCTCGCTGTGCAAAATCTGACACGCATGACAACCTTGTCATTTGTCCCGGGGACGTGGCACGCGCCCGCCCCGGGGGTGGCGACGGCTCACAGCTGGTTGGCAGACTTCGCCGCGCAGGTCAGCGAATTGTGGGGGTATGTCACACCGGTGCGACCCACAACCTGTGGACAACTTTTTCCGCCCCCGAACCGTAAAGGTGTAGTTTAGCCACCATATCCGCAGGTCAGGAAGTTATCCACAGTCATCTTGGGGTTGTCCACAGCGGTGGAGTAGCCTGTTGACAACAGCACAGGAAAAGTTATCCACAGGTGTGTACAAACCTGTGGATGCCCAGGCCACGCCACTACCGGGCTATCCACATCCCGGTGGGTTTCGCTCCGGTGAACCAGCGGTGTCCCTTGTGCACTGATCCGGTGTCCGGGGTGTGTCCCCCGACTCTGGAACGCCCGCCCCGGCGGCGGGTTACCCTTGCATTCTCCACTTCCCCTCCCACCCCGCAGCGAAAGGATCCGACCCGATGACCACAGCCGAGGACTTTCCCACTATCTGGGCGAACCTCGTCACACGTTGGGTCACGGCGGACGCGGCGTCCGCCGAGTTTCCCGAGATCGCGCCGCGCTCCCGTGCTCTGCTCCAGCAGCTCGACCCTGTGGTGCTGGTCAACGGCATCGCAGTGCTCACCGCGCCGTCCAAGTGGGTGCGTACGGAGACGGAGAAGAAGCTCAGCGGAGACATCATCGAGGTCCTGGAACGCGAGGTCGGGACCCCCGTCACACTCTCGTTCAGTGTGAAGGAACCAGCCCCCGAGATTCCGGTGGATCCTCCTGCTCCGGCACCGTCGGCGCCGGTCGCGGAGTCCCCCGACGACAGCACCGGGCGCCACCGGAACTCACAGTTCAGTGATCTCCCGGCCGTGCCGCCCGGACCCGTCCACACCCCGGACCTCTGGGAGAACATGGACGACGCAGCCTTCCCGCACCCCGGTTTTGCGGAACACGGTGCGGTCGACAGTTCTGCGGCTCCGGTGAACCCTGTGACCCCTGTCACCATGCCGACACCCCAGGCGGCCCCCACCGCAGCTTTCGCGGACCCGGGCCAGTTCGCCGAGCAGATCACGGTGACCACCGCCGCCACGGCCCCGGCCGCCGCCGCGACCCATGCGGACGACGAGAACCGGCTGAACCCGAAGTACACCTTCGACACCTTCGTCACCGGCCCGTCGAACCAGTTCCCCGCCGCAGCCTGCCGCGCCGTCGCGGAGAACCCGGGCAAGGCCTACAACCCGCTGTTCATCTACGGTCAGCCGGGGCTGGGAAAGACCCACCTGCTGCACGCCATCGGGCACTACGCCCGGGAGCTCAAACCGGAGATCCGGGTGCGGTACGTCTCCAGTGAAGAGATGACCAACGAGTTCATCAACGCGATCCAGGGTGGTCCGCTCGCCCTCGACCAGTTCAAGAGGAACTACCGGAACCTCGATCTCCTCATCGTCGACGACATCCAGTTCCTCCAGGGAAAGGAGTCGACCCAGGAGGAGTTCTTCCACACCTTCAATGCCCTCTACCAGGCGAATCACCAGATCGTACTGTCTTCGGACCGGCCGCCGTCCCAGCTGACCACGCTGGAGGACCGGCTGCGCACCCGCTTCGAAGGTGGCCTCACCACGGACGTCAAGACACCTGACCTCGAGACAAGGATGGCGATTCTCGCCAAGAAGTCCCTGCTCAACGGCGCTGCGGTGCCGAGGGACGTGCTGGAGTTCATCGCCAGCCGCAACGAATCGTCGATCCGTGAACTCGAGGGTGCCCTGACCCGGGTGGTGGCCTACTGTTCCATGACCGGTGAGCCGATCACCATCGCCGCAGCCGAGGTCGTGGTCAAGGACATCCTCCCGCAGGACGTGAAGATCACCCCGGAAATGGTCATCGAGGTCATCGCCGAGCACTTCACCGTCTCCCTCGACCAGCTCACCGGACCGTCGAAGGTCCGCAAGATCGTCACCGCCCGGCAGTTCGGCATGTTCCTCACCCGCGAGTACTGCGAGATGTCGACGACGAAGATCGGCGAGGTCTACGGCGGTCGTGACCACACCACCGTGATGCACGCAGAGAAGAAGATGCGCCGTGCGATCCAGGAGAACACCGCCATCTTCGAGCAGTTCCAGGAGCTGACGCAGAAGATCAAGTCCCGCGCGCGTCAGCGCTGACGGCCGGGAGGGGGCTGCCGGGGGCGGGGAGGGGGAGTCCGGCAGCGGTATCCACAATCTCCACAGGGTTATCCACAGCGATGTAATTACAAGACTGTGAGCGGTAGCCGGGCCGCCCTGCTCAGGCTCCCGCGGCCGCGGGACGTCCCCGGACATCCACCGCCCGTGGATAACTCCCCATCCCTTGTGGATAAATGACAAGAGTGTGTTTCCGCAGGAGGCCTTCCGCCGCAGAAGCACAACCGGAAACGCATTCCCGCAGGTCACAGCGGTGCAAAAGATGTGGACAAAGCATCGTTTCCGCGTGCACCACCCGGTGGACAGGCGGTGGACACCGGCGGTCGCCGCGAAGTTGTCCACAGATTCCCGAAGTTGTCCACAACCCCATGCGCCAGTGGCTCCACACCCCCACGACCGCCGCGAACAGCCGCGATCCGAGGTTGTCCACAGCGTCCACAACCCCTACTGCTACTGCTACCGATCTACCTGTAGTCCCTCAAGAGAAAAAGGGGGTGGGGACAACTGACGCCGGGAACCGGACGACTCAGACGACCCAGACGACGAACGCGGCAGAGAAAGCTACGGAGGAAGAACGGACCGGACCTCGCGGTGGTCCACCACTGTGGACTACTCTGGTGGCACAGAACGGGCAGTGAACCCGTGCCGGGAGCGTCGGGGGGAACCCCACGACGCCGGTGTTCGAATGATGTTCGAATCGATGACCTGCAGAAAGGTACGAACGAGTGACCACTGATCAGCTGGGGGACCAGCAGTCCGTCAGCTTCACCGTGGCCAAGGACGACTTCTCCTCGGCACTCGCATGGGTGGCACGCAGCCTCCCGAGCAAAGCCTCACAACCGATTCTGCGCGGTGTGCTCATCGAAGCCACCGAGGACGGTCTCCAGCTCTCCGGTTTCGACCGTGAGGTCTCCACCAAGGTCCGCGTCTCCGCGGATGTCGCGGAACCCGGACGCATCCTCGTCGCGGGTCGTCTGGCGTCCAACATCATCGGCGCCCTGGCTGACAAACCGGTGCGCATCGACTACGACGGCACCAAGGTGCTCGTCAACTGCGGCAGCTCCCACTTCGAGCTGCCCGCGATGACCATCGACGACTACCCCGTCCTCCCGGAGTTCCCGCAGATCGCCGGATCCCTCGACCCGTACCTCTTCGCCGAGGTCATCGGTCAGGTCGCCGTCGCCGCCGGTCGGGATGACACCCTGCCGATGCTCACCGGTATCCGGATGGAGATCGACGGAGAGCATGTCGTTCTCGCCGCCACCGACCGTTTCCGTCTCGCGGTGCGCACCGTCGACTGGGCACCGGCCCGCGCCGACATCTCCGCCGAGCTGCTCATCCCGGCCCGTACCCTGGCGGACACGGCCCGGTCACTGGACTCCTCCGGTGAACCGGTGGAGATCGCCCTGGACACGGACGGTGCCGCCGGTGGCGGGCGCCTGCTCGGCATCGCCACCGACGACCGTCGCTCCACCACCCGGCTCATCGACGCGGACTTCCCGAAGTTCCGCCCGCTGCTGCCGAAGCAGAACACGGCCCTGGCCACCGTGGAGATCACCCCACTGCTCGACGCCATCCGTCGCGTCTCCCTGGTCACAGAGGGAAACTCCCAGATCCGGATGGCCTTCGAGGACGGTGGCCTGACCATCTCCGGCGGTGGCTCCGACATCGGTGTCGCCGAGGAGCAGCTGCCCTGCGCCTTCGTCGGCGAGCCCCTGGTCATCGCCTTCAATCCCGGGTACCTCAAGGACGGGCTCAGTGCCATCCACACCGACCGCGTGGTCTTCGGCTTCACCCAGCCCTCCCGCCCCGCGATCCTGCTGCCGGAGCCCGAGAATCTGCCCGAGGCGGGGACCGACGGCACCTTCCCGACCCCGGAGACCCCCTTCACCTATCTGCTGATGCCGGTCCGTCTCCCGGGCTAGAGTCTGCACCTGCATGTACCTGCGTTCTCTGCATCTCGGTGACTTCAGGTCCTGGGCTTCCCTCGACCTGGAACTCACCCCCGGCGTCACCGTCTTCGCCGGCCCCAACGGAAACGGGAAGACGAACATCGTCGAGGCGGTCGGATATCTCGCCCACCTCGCCTCCCACCGGGTCAGCGGGGACGCCGCGCTCGTCCGCGAGGGCTGTGACTCCGCCCGGGTCTCCGCGACAGCGGTCAACCACGGCCGTGAGCTGACCGCCCACCTGGTGATCAACTCCCGTGGCGCGAACCGGGCAGCCGTGAACCGGACCGCCCTACGCAGTCAGCGTGGTCTCGCGGGCATCGTGCGGACCACCATGTTCGCCCCGGAGGACCTGGCCCTCGTCCGCGGCGAGCCCGAGCAGCGCCGTCACTTCCTCGACCAGGTCGTTGCTGCCCGGTACCCGCGGCTGGCCGGGGTGCGCGCGGACTATGACAAGGTCCTCCGGCAGCGCAACGCCCTGCTGAAGTCCGCCCCGTCCCCGGACGCCGTCGCCGACTCCCTCGACGTGTGGGACGCGCAGCTCGCCCACCTCGGCGGAGAGATCATGTCGGCCCGGGTGCAGGTGGTCCACGACCTCGCACCGCATGTCGAGGAGTCCTACGCCCGGCTCGCCCCCGGCTCGCGACCTGCTCTGATCAGTTACACGTCCACGGTGGATGCCGAACTCGCCGGCGCCGGCGTCGACACCACAGGCACGTACCTGGTCGCACCGGACGTCGCGGAGGCCGTCCTGCTGTCCCGGCTGGCCGTACGACGGGACACCGAGATCGAGCGGGGGATCACACTCACCGGCCCGCACCGCGACGATCTGCAGCTCATTCTGGGTACACAGCCGGCCAAGGGCTTCGCCAGCCACGGCGAATCCTGGTCCTTCGCGCTGACGCTGCGCCTGGCGTCCCACCGGATGCAACGCGCCGACGGCACCGAGCCGGTGGTCATTCTCGATGACGTCTTCGCCGAGCTCGACCGGGCCCGTCGCAGTGCCCTCGTCGACCTGGCGGGTGAGGCTGAGCAGGTGCTCATCACCGCCGCCGTCGACGAGGACATCCCCGCCGACCTCCGCGAGATCGCCCGGGTCCATGCGGTGCGCGCCCGCGTCACGGACGGGGGACGCGTCTCTGAGCTGGACCCGGTGCCGGATCCGGTGCCGGGGCTGTCGCAGGGGCCGGAGTCCCGCGATGAGTGAGGAGCACCCGGCGCACGACCCCGTCGCCGCGCAGTGGGAGAAGCTGCGCCGACTGTCCGGACCGGCGAAGAAGACCGGCGACGACCTCTCACCGTCCCCGGTCCCGCCCCGGCAGCCGTTCAACCCGCGGCGCAGGGGGGCGAAGCCGAAGCGCATGAAGACGCGCTATGACGGGCGGATGGACCGCAGCTACCGCGACCCCGGCCGGTTCGGTGACCTGGTGCAGCGGGAGGTGCGGCGCAACGGGTGGAACCGTAACTTCGCCGTCGGCACGATCCGGGGGAACTGGGAAGGCATCGTCGGCGAGGACGTCGCCAGACACACGAGGGTCGTCATGTACAAGGAGAAGGAGCGGCAGCTCCACATCGAGTGCGACTCCACCGCCTGGGCGACGAACCTGCGTCTGATGCAGACACTCATCCTCCAGACCATCGCGAGGAAGGTCGGTGGCGACATCGTCGCCGAGCTGCGGATCTACGGCCCCCGTCCGCCCAGCTGGCGTAAGGGCCGCTACCACGTCAAGGGCCGTGGACCGCGGGACACCTACGGATAGCGGCGGCTTACGTCGGGGCGCCTGACCGGGTAGTATGAGGTGGTTGGACCCGTATCTATCAAGGAGTGGAAAAGGCTGTGGCTGAGGCTGAGATGAACGCTGGACCGGAATCCCACCACGGGTCCGAGGATTACGGTGCAGACCAGATCACCATCCTGGAGGGCCTCGAGGCGGTCCGTAAACGCCCCGGCATGTACATCGGTTCCACCAGCGAGCGTGGTCTCCACCACCTGATCTGGGAGGTCGTGGACAACTCGGTGGACGAGGCGATGGCCGGTTTCGCCGACCATGTCGAGGTCACCCTCAAGGACGACGGCTCCGTCGAGGTCTCCGACAACGGCCGTGGTATCCCGGTGGAGATGCACCCGACGGGGCGTCCGACCGTCCAGGTCGTCATGACCGAGCTCCACGCCGGCGGCAAGTTCGACTCCCAGGCCTACGCGGTCTCCGGTGGGCTGCACGGTGTCGGTATCTCCGTGGTCAACGCCCTGTCAACCAGGGTGGTGACCGAGATCAGACGTGACGGGTTCCTGTGGCGCCAGGTCTTCAACCGCTCCATCCCCGAGGAACTGGAGCAGGTCAAGAAGGCCCGTGGCACCGGCACCACCCAGCGGTTCTGGGCGGACCCGGAGATCTTCGAGACCACGACCTACAACTTCGACACGGTCTCCCGCCGTCTCCAGGAGATGGCCTTCCTCAACAAGGGCCTGACCATCACGCTCACCGATGAGCGTAGCCAGGTCATTGAGCAGGCCGAGGACCTGGCGGACGCCGCCGCCGACGAGGCTGCCGCCCCGAAGTCCGCCGACGAGGTCGCCGAGGAACGGAAGCAGGACGCGCCGAAGGTGCGGACCAGGGTCTTCCACTACCCGGACGGGCTCAAAGACTACGTCGACCATCTGAACAAGTCGAAGACGCCGGTCCACCCCAGCGTCATCGACCTGGAGGTCAAGGGTGACGACCACGAGGTCGAGATCGCCCTGCAGTGGAACTCCGGTTACTCCCAGTCGGTCCACACCTTCGCCAACACCATCAACACGGTAGAGGGTGGCACCCATGAGGAGGGCTTCCGCGCCGCGCTGACGTACCTCATGAACAAGTACGCCCGCGACCACAAGCTGCTCAAGGACAAGGAGCCCAACCTCACCGGTGACGACTGCCGTGAGGGGCTCGCCGCAGTGATCTCCGTGCGTGTCGGTGACCCGCAGTTCGAGGGCCAGACGAAGACCAAGCTCGGCAACTCCGAGATCAAGGGTTTCGTGCAGAAGGCCACCAACGAGCACGTCTCCGACTGGTTCGACGCCAACCCGGCCGAGGCGAAGGCCATCGTCAACAAGGCGGTATCCTCCTCCCAGGCGCGGGTGGCCGCGCGCAAGGCCCGTGACCTGGTGCGCCGCAAGTCCGCCACCGACCTCGGCGGCCTGCCCGGTAAGCTCGCCGACTGCCGTTCCAAGGATCCGGTGAAGTCCGAGATCTACATCGTGGAGGGTGACTCGGCCGGTGGATCAGCGAAGTCGGGCCGAGACTCGATGTTCCAGGCGATCCTCCCGTTGCGCGGCAAGATCCTCAACGTGGAGAAGGCCCGCCTCGACAAGGTGCTGAAGAACGCCGAGGTGCAGGCGATCATCACCGCTCTGGGCACCGGTATCCACGACGAGTTCGACATCACCAAGCTGCGGTACCACAAGATCGTCCTCATGGCGGACGCCGACGTCGACGGTCAGCACATCGCCACCCTGCTGCTCACCCTGCTCTACCGCTTCATGCGTCCGCTGATCGAGGAGGGCCACGTCTACCTCGCCATGCCGCCGATGTACAAGCTCAAGTGGGGAAAGGGGGAGCCCGGGTTCGCGTACTCCGACGCGGAGCGGGACGCCCTGCTCGCCGAGGGGCTGGCGAAGGGCCGCAAGATCAACAAGGACGACGGTATCCAGCGTTACAAGGGCCTCGGTGAGATGAACGCCAAGGAACTGTGGGAGACCACCATGGATCCGCAGGACCGCATCCTCAAGAAGGTCACTCTGGAGGACGCCGCGGACGCCGACGAGACCTTTGCCGTGCTCATGGGCGATGATGTCGTCGCCCGCCGCAGTTTCATCACCCGCAACGCGAAGGATGTCCGGTTCCTCGATGTCTAGTGTGTCCACGGCGAAATCCGACAGCATCCTGGTGGCCATGCCCGACGGGTCGGCCTCCCGCGTCCTGGTGTTCCGGGCGCAGGGCCCGGCGGACACTGACCGGCCGTTGATCATGATCTGGCCCGGGTTCGGTGTCGGCGCGCACTACTACCGGCCGGTCGCCGAGGAGCTCTCCCGTCGCGGTTTCCCGACCGCCGTCGGAGAACTGCGTGGTCAGGGTTCCAGCACCGCCGTGGCGTCCGCCTCCGACCGGTGGGGCTACCATGATCTGGCGTCGGAGGATTACCCGCGGACGATCCGTGCCGTGAAGGCCCGGCTCGACCTCGCGGCCGACCACCCGGTCGTCCTGCTCACCCACTCGATGGGCGGCCAGATCGGTGCTCTGCTGCTGGCACGCCCGGAGGCGCATGAGCTGGGGGTCACCGGGCTGATGGGGGTCGGCACCGGTTCGCCGTTCTCCCGTGCCTTCCCCAACCCGGAACGACGCCGCCTGCGTATCGGTGGCCTGGTCATGGGTGCTGTCGGACGGGTCCTCGGATTCTGGCCCGGCGGCCGGTTCGATCCCTCCGGGTACGGACGTCAGTCCGGTGTCCAGGTGCGCGAGTGGGCGCGGTTCGGACGCACCAACGCCCTGGACCGGTTGCGCGGGCGTGACCTGGACTACATGGCGGCACTGCAGGAGGTGCGTGTGCCGATCCTGTTCACCCGCTACAGCAATGATGATTTCTGCACCGTGGACTCCTGCCGTGCGTTGGCCAATCTCATGCCTAGGGCGTATCCGCGGGTCGAGGAGCTTCCCGGCACACTGGGGCACAACCGGTGGGCCAGGGAACCGGGTGACATCTCCGACCGCCTCGAGGCCTTCGTCGAGCGGATCGGCTGAGCGGATCGGCTGAGTGGAATCAGCCCAGTGGATCGGTCCACAGCCGGTGCAGGGCCGTCACCGCGGCGGCGCGTGACAGGATCCCGTCGCCGGCCCGCTGGATGCTCAGGCCGCGTCGGGGGGCACGGCGCTGGAGACTTCCTGCGATGATCTTCACGGCGTCCGGGTCAGCGGTGAATGCTTCGCCGGCGAAGACCACCGTCGCCGGATCGACGATCTCGACCGCCAGGGTGATGATGCGTCCGAGCAGTTCGGCCCGCTCATCGAGCAGGGCACGGGCCACCGGATTGGTGGACGCCAGCGCCACCAGTTCCGGGACGGAGGACACCCCCAGGCCTTTCCGCCGCGCGGCGTCGAGCACCGCGGTGGTTCCCAGCGGGTGTCCGGTGCCGCCCCGTGAACTCCGGAAGGAGCCGGATTCGGCGATCGAGGCGAAGGCGGTGGGGGAGGTCCCGGTGAACGGCTGGTGGACGGCGTCCCCGACGATCCAGGCGTGGGCCACGAGTTCCCGGGCGTAGACGTACAGCGTGGAGCGTCCACCGGGGATGACCTGGTAGGTGGATCCCAGTGGGGTGCTCGTCAGTTCGGCTCCGGCCATGGCACCGACACCGGTGGCCAGGGAGACCGGCAGACCGGTCCCGGTATCGCCGAGGACGTCGGCGACGTCGACATCGTTCCAGCCGTAGGCCTGTGAGGTGACGTGACCGGCGGCGTCCACCGGGGAGGAGAAAGCGACACCGAGACCCACCGGGTCCGGGAGGCCTCGACCGAGGGAGGTGAGTCCGTGGCTGACCGCTTCCAACGCCTCCTCGGGCGCGAGATCGGCGAGCGGGAGTTTCAGCGTGCGGGAACGCAGTGGCCGGCCGGCGCCGTCGACGGCGACGAGCTGGGTGCTGCGCAGTCCGACATGCGCGCCGAGAGCGGTGAGGTGACGCCCGGACGGCAGGAGTGTCGTCCCGGGGCGGCCGACGGTGGTTGACGAGGACTGTGTCGGGGAGGCCTGCTCCACGAGCCCCGCGTCGATGAGTGCGGCGACATGCCTCGTCACTGTGGGTTGTGAGAGGCCGAGGTCCTCGTGCAGACGGGCCCGGGTGATACCGGGGGCGGTGCGGATCTGGTGGAGGACCCGGGCCGGACCGTTGACCGGTGTGGCGAAGTGCGCGGTGGTCGTCCCGGTGGTGCCGGTGTCTCCGGTGGGGGGGTCTGCGACGGTGAGGGTCATGGAAGACACCTTAGGTCACGACGAATGAAAAGAACAGACTGCTCTGTCTGTTCGGTTCATGGCGAATGGAACAGTGGGGTCGTTGCAGACAGAGTGGTCTACTCGGTGGCTATGACTCTTCCCACACCTTCCGAGGTGACCCTCCACTGGTTCCTCCCCACCAACGGCGACTCCCGCGGGATCGTCGGCGGCGGGCACGGTGCCGACGCCCAGATCGGTGACCGTTTTCCCGACCTGCGGTATCTCACCCAGCTGGCCCGGGCCGCCGAGTACAACGGCTTCGAGTCCGTCCTCACCCCCACCGGTCGCTGGTGCCAGGATTCCTGGCTGGTCACCGCCGCACTGCTCGGTGCCACGGACCGCCTGAAGTTCCTCGTGGCCTTCCGTCCCGGTCTGGTGCCCGCTCCGCTGCTGGCGCAGCAGGCGCAGACCTACCAGGAGCTGTCCGGCGACCGTCTGCTGCTCAACGTGGTCGTCGGCGGGGAGGACGCTGAACAACGGGCCTACGGTGACTACTCCACCAAGGTGGAACGCTACGGCGCCGCCGATGAGGCCCTGGACCTGGCGCACCGGCTCTGGACCGGGCCGGAGCCGGTTGATGTCCACGGCAGGTATGTCACGGTGGAGGGGGCGTCTCTGGTCCGCCGGCCTGAGGTGGTGCCTCCGGTGTTCTTCGGCGGCTCATCGCCGGCCGGGATCGAGACCGCCGCGAAGCGGGCCGACGTCTACCTCACCTGGGGTGAGCATCCCGATGACGTCGCCTTGAAACTCGGGGCCGTCGCCGAGCGGGCCGCCGTCCACGGCAGGACGCTCGACTACGGCATCAGGCTCCATGTCATTTCCCGGGACACCGAGCAGGAGGCCTGGGCCGTCGCGCAGAAGCTCTACGATGCGATCGACCCGGCTGATGTCGCCCGGGCCCAGGCAGGGTTGAGGACCTCACAGTCGGAGGGGCAACGGCGGATGTCGGAGATCCACGGCCGCGGCTCGGGTTTCGTCTCCGGCGGTGACGCACGTGCCCTCGAGTTCGCCCCGGGACTGTGGTCCGGTATCGGTCTGCTCCGCGGTGGCGCGGGGACTGCCCTGGTCGGATCCCATGATCAGGTGGCCGCGGGCATCGATGCATTCCGGCAGTCGGGTATCCGTCACTTCATCCTTTCGGGATACCCGCATCTCGAGGAGAGCTTCCAGGTGGGGGAGGGGACCGTTCCGGCTCTTCACCGCCGAGGTGTCACTGTGACGAATCGACCGGCACCTGCGGGTACCGCTGAATCAGCGAGGACTTCAGCATGAGTACCACTGTCCGGGCCGAATCACCGGCGACGACGTCGGTCACCCCGGCCGCTCCCGCGAAGAGTGGGGGAGTGGGGCATGGTCGCCTGACTCGTCTCGGCCGCCATCTCGGCGTCCTCGCGGGAGTCCTCGCCGTCTGGTGGGCCGTCGCCCGCTGGGCCGGTCTGGACCCGGTTGTCTTGCCCGGTCCGGCAGAGGTGGCGGACAAGCTCGTGTCGACAAACCTCTGTGAGGCGGCCTCTGCCACGAGTCACCGGCGGGAGTGCGGCGTCCAGGGGTACTTCCTCTGGCAGCACCTGCTGGCGACCCTGGAACGCATCGCTGTCGGACTCGGTGCGGGAACCGTGGTCGGCATCCTCGTCGGCTGGGCCCTCGGCAGCAGTGCTGCGGTCCGGTCCGTTGTCGAGCCCTACCTCTCGTTCCTCCGGGCACTTCCACCCCTGGGCTACATCGGTCTGCTCATCGTCTGGTTCGGCATCGGTGACCAGTCGAAGGTCGTTCTGCTGTTCCTCGCATCATTCCCGACCGTCGCAGTGGCGACGCTCGCGGGCGTCACCGGGGTACGGCGGGACTGGGTCCTGGCGACGCAGTCTCTCGGGGCCAACCGGGTCCAGGTCTTCCGGACGGTCCTGCTCCCCGGTGCTCTGCCGGACATCATCAACGGCATCCGGCTGGCCTCCGGGCTCTGCTGGTCCGCCATCGTCGCAGCCGAGATGAATGACGGGATCCCGGGAATCGGCGGACTCGCCTACATCTCCGGAACTCAACTGGACACAGCTCTGGCGATCGCCTGCATCATCGTGATAGGTGTCGCTGCACTGCTCCTCGACCAGCTTCTGCTGTGGGTGGAGCGTACCTACGCACCCTGGAGGACCAAGCAGTGACCACCACGGATTCATCTTCCCGCTCCTCGCGCCGGTTTCACGTGAAACCACGGCACATCCTTCCCCTCGCCGGGGTGCTCTCCATCGTCGGTCTCGGCACCACGGCCTGTGTCGGTCCGCCGGCCAACGAGTGGGTCAACAGCTCCGAGGAGGCGGAGTGCCCGGTGACCCCTTCGGATGCCGACGGTCGGATCCGCATCGGCTATCTCGGTGGCCCGGCCGCCGACCTCTACACCCAGGACCAGCGTCTGGCTGAAGCCTGTCTGCCGAACGCGGAGGTCTCGTGGACCCGCTTCCCGACCGGACAGGACATCGTCCAGGGCTTCGCCGCCGGCTCAGTCGACATCGCGGCTCTCGGCTCGACGCCGACCACCAAGGCGCTGAGTGCACCGCTGAACCTCGACGTGTCAGTGGTCTCGGCGAACTCCGTCATCGGGGAGACTGAGGCTCTTGTCGCCAAGAACGCAGAGTCCGTCAAGGACCTCAAGGGCTCCAGGATCGCGGTGCCCTTCTCCTCGACGTCCCACTACAGTCTCCTCAATGCCCTCATCGACGCGGGCCTCGATCCGAAGCGGGACGTGGAGATCGTCAACATCTCCCCGGACAAGCTCCCGGCGGCGTGGAAGTCCGACCAGATCGACGCCGCCTACGTCTGGGACCCCACCCTGCAGCAGCTCAAGGACGGGACCGGTGGATCCAGGCCCGGGAAGGTCCTCACCGATTCGGCGAAGCAGGCGGAGGCGGGTCACGCGACCTACAACGTCGGCCTCGCGTCCAACCCCTGGATCGAGCAGCACGGAGAGATCCTCGACACCTTCCTCGCACTGGAGGCATGGGTCGTCGACCATTCTGACGAGGATCCGGACGAGTTCGGGAAGGTGAACGCCGCAGCGTCCGGTATGGACGAGAGTTCGGCCTCCCGGCAGATCTCCGGGCAGAGGTTCATCCACGGCGCCGAGGAGCAGCAGTACCTCGCCGAACTTGCGGAGGCGATCCAGGCGACGGCGGAGTTCCTCGTGGCCCAGGGTGAGATTCCCTCCGCCAAGACCAGGGAAGACTACTCTGCGGCCACCCGACCGGACCTCTGGAAGGACTACCAGTGATCACTATCGAGAACGTCAGTCAGGTCTACGAGACCGCCTCCGCCGGACGCGTCGAGGCGCTACGGGGAGTGGAACTGGAGATCCCCGAAGGCGAGATCGTGTGCCTCGTCGGTCCGTCCGGCTGCGGCAAGTCGACGCTGCTCCGTATCCTCGCCGGCTTCCTTGAGGCGTCCTCCGGTGTGGTCGAGGTCGACGGTGAGCCGGTGAAGGGCGCCGACCCGGACAGGGGAGTGGTATTCCAGCAACCCACGCTGCTGCCGTGGTACTCGGTGCGTGACAATGTGCGCCTCGCCCACCGGTACTCCGGGAAGGAGTCGCAGAAGCAGAGTGCGGATGAACTCATAGCGTTGGTCGGTCTGGGGGACGCCGCGGACCGACTGCCCCATGAGCTGTCGGGCGGCATGCAGCAGCGCACCCAGATTGCCCGGGTGCTCGCCGCCGGACCTCGGTACGTCTTCATGGACGAGCCCTTCGGCGCACTTGACCCGTTCACCCGGGAACAGCTTCAGGCGGAACTGCTGCGGGTGTGGGCTCGGTCCCGCCCGACGATCGTCTTCGTGACGCACAGTGTCGAGGAGGCTCTGCTCCTCGGCCATCGGGTTGTGGTGATGGCGGCGGGTCCGGGCCGTGTGATCGAGGCGGTCCGGGTCCCGGACGACCTCCGGCTCCGGGTGGGGGAGGGGGATGTTTCACGTGAAACACTGCAGTCGCGGTTGCGGGATCTCACGGCGGAGCCCGGATTTGTGGCCCTGCGGCACAAGGTGACGGAGGCGATCAATGCGGCCCATGCTGTGGGCTAGAACGGCACCTCCCCGTTGCGTGCGGCGGTGAGGTCCTCGCGGAGCTCACCGGCCTGCTCGAGTCGAAGCCGGTTGTGCTCGCGGAGCGTCGCCCGCCGCGGGTCCGCCCGGATCCGGAACACGGATCTCGCGTACTTCGCCAGAGCGCCGCTCGCTTCCGTCATGTGGAGGTGTCCGTCGTCGACACTGGTCCGCATTCTGGTGCCGTCCTCGGAGAGGGTGACGTCGAACCTCCCCATGGTCTTCATCAGGTGGTGCTGCAGGCACAGGAAGCGGCAGCTGCCGTTCCGCCCGTAGACGAAGGGGGCGATCGCCTCGGTCGGTCGATCATCTGTGGGGCGGGTGGTCGCGTACTCGCCCTCGTCGAGTGGGTGGCTGAGGGAGTCGCACTCGGCGATGGTCTTCTGCACTCTGTTGTGCAGTGCGCGCACCCCGGTACCGCCTGTCCTGTGCAGCGCGGGACAAGCGCCCAGAACATGTCCTTCTGTACGGCATCGAGGTGCCCGTCGGCCACACCCTCCAGTGCACGGGCCATCGCCAGGTGGTTCAGGTTGATACCACGGGCACGGGCCGTGAGAGGCGCTCCGGGGACTTCGACGGACCAGAGGGATGCGCCGGCACCTGGCCTGTACTCGGCGAACATCCTGCCGGGCAGTGCCACGCACTCGTAGCGGTGGTAGGTGGGCGGGAACAGGAGGTGGTGATGTCTGTGGTGCGGTCATGGCCTCAGGGACAGGGCACGGGCAGAAACAGGGACAGGGGTAGGGGGCAGTAGGCAGTAGGCAGCAGGCAGGGGGCCGACGGACGCGGGGATCCGCTGCCGACGATTGACGGAACAGCTGTTTGTCCGTGGCAGACTGTCAAGGTGGCTTCCGAGGTGATGTCCGGCGACCGAAAGGGGCGGACGGACGCCCAGGGTGCGATCACAGACCAAGCTGTCTAGGTTATTTTCACGGTGTCACCTGCAGATATGGAGAAAGTAGACAGATCGGTACTTGCGTTCTGTCAGACCGAGTGGTCTACTTGACGTCATGACCACAGCACTGACGGCGGCCGCAGCCGCCACCAACACGGGAAACGTCGCCGACCAGGCTCGACTTCCGCTGGCCGTTCTGGCCGCGAAGGTCAGCGGTCGGATGATGTGTGTGGTCATCGACTCGTTCTTCGACGAGAGCCTGGCCCCCGGACTCGTCTCAGTGCGTGTGCCCACCGATGACCCGGCCTGGCAGGAGCTCCGCACCGCGCCGACCCTCGGCATCTCGGTGCTCAACCCCCTCCAGACCCTCGCCGCCGGGCGCTTCACCCGTGACCGGCTGCCCGCGTCCCTCCGCGCGGACCGGAGCGGGGCAGGGGTTGTCGACGGTGCCGCCGTCCACCTCACCACCCGGCTCTACCAGGAGTTCGACGCAGGCAGTCACACGGTCGCCCTGCTCCACGTCAGTGGACGGACGACCGGCGAGATCTCGGACGCCCAGCGCCCGTACCTCTACCTCGCGGCCTGAGGCCCGTCGCCGCCGCTATCCCGCCGCCGCGGCGGCCTCCGCAGCCTCGATCTCTTCGTTGAACTCACGCTTGCCCGCCTGCCACTCGTCCTCGACCATCCCGAGACGCCAGTAGCCGGAGACCGAGACATCGGCTTTCTCCAGGCCGGAGTCGATGAACAGATGCCGCCGCATGTCCCGGATCATCTCCGCGACACCGTGGACGAACCACGACGCACGCCCCTCGCCGGCCACACCGGACGCCACGACGGCGCGCACCAGCTCGGTCCCGTGCACCGCACCGTTGCGCGGCACCCGGTGCACGGTCACCTCGGCGTCCGAGGACGGTACCTCCAGCGCGTGGTCGGCGTCCGCCTCCTCGAGGAAGACCTCCGCGGACGTCCCGGCGGGCAGCGCCTCGACCGCGGCGAGGATCGCAGGGGCCGCAGCCTCGTCGCCGACGAAAACGAACCGGTCATAGTCGGGGGAGGGACGCCAGGCCCCGCCCGGACCGGCGAAACCGATCTTCCCGCCCGGCTGCACGACCGCGGCCCACGGTCCCGCGAGACCCGTGTCACCGTGGACCACGAAGTCGATGTCGACGGTGTTCGCGTCCGTGTCCCAGGAGCGCAGCGTGTAGGTGCGCATCACCGGCCACTCCTCGCGGGGGTGGTCGTCGCGCAGTGTCGTGGGGTCCAGGTCGGCGTCCTCCCAGGACCAGGACGCCCCGGCCGGCGGGAAGAGCAGCTTGACGTAGTGGTCGGTGTACTCCAGGCCCATGTCCGCCACCGGCACCGACGGAGTGAGGGTGAGGCGGACCATCCCGCCGGGGATGACGCGGGTCGCGGTGACGGTGGCGGTCTTCGGGACCGGGGGTCGGCGGCGTGCGGGACGCCCGGTGCCAGGTGAGGTTTCGCTCATACAGGCCAGGGTAACCGGGATGTCCCGACAGTGGCGGCCTCTGCCGGAAAATATATCCCCTGACGTGCTAGAATGGCCAGGTCATATCTAGTCAGCCAGAAGGGATCGCACTACGTGAGCGACGACACCAACGGCGGCGGCGAGACGCTGTTCGACCGCATCACCCCCATCGACCTCACCGAGGAGATGCGGAACAGCTACATCGACTACGCCATGAGCGTGATCGTGGGTCGCGCCCTCCCCGAGGTCCGCGACGGCATGAAACCGGTTCACCGGCGCGTCATCTACGCGATGTACGACAACGGTTTCCGCCACGACCGCGGCTACGTGAAGTCCGCGCGCCCGGTCGCCGAGACCATGGGCCACTATCATCCGCACGGTGACACGGCCATCTACGACACCCTGTGCCGTATGGCCCAGCCCTGGTCGATGCGTTACCCGCTCGTCGACGGCCAGGGGAACTTCGGTTCCCGCGGCAACGACGGCCCCGCCGCCATGCGTTACACCGAGTGCCGGCTCACCCCGCTGGCACTCGAGATGGTCCGTGACATCCGCGAGAACACCGTCGACTTCTCCCCGAACTACGACGGCAAGTCCCAGGAGCCCGACGTTCTCCCGTCGCGTGTCCCGAACCTGTTGATGAACGGGTCCAGCGGCATCGCCGTCGGCATGGCGACAAACATCCCGCCGCACAACCTCAACGAGCTGGCAGAGGCCATTTTCTGGCTGCTCGACAACCCCGAGGCGGACGAGCAGACCGCCCTGGAGGCCTGCATGGAGCGGGTCAAGGGCCCGGACTTCCCGACCGCGGGCCTCATCGTCGGTGACCAGGGGATCAAGGACGCCTACACCACCGGTCGTGGCTCGATCCGCATGCGCGGAAAGTCGACGATCGAGGAGGAGGGCAACCGGCAGATCATCGTCATCACCGAGCTGCCCTACATGGTCAACCCGGACAACCTGGTCAGTTCCATCGCCGAGCAGGTCCGTGACGGCAAGATCGCCGGCATCTCCAAGATCGACGACGAATCCTCCGACCGCGTCGGCATGCGCATCGTCGTCACCCTCAAGCGGGACGCCGTGCCGCGCGTCGTACTGAACAACCTCTACAAGCATTCGCAGCTACAGACCAGCTTCGGCGCGAACATGCTCTCCATCGTCGACTCGGTGCCCCGCACCCTGCGTCTGGACCAGATGCTCCGCCTCTACGTGAAGCACCAGATCGAGGTCATCGTGCGGCGGACCCAGTTCCGCCTCGACGAAGCCGAGAAGCGTGCCCACATCCTGCGCGGACTGGTCAAGGCACTCGACGCCCTCGACGAGGTCATCGCCCTCATCCGCCGGTCCGCGACCGTCGACATCGCCCGTGAGGGTCTCAAGGACCTCCTCGACATCGACGACATCCAGGCGGACGCGATCCTCGCGATGCAGCTGCGCCGCCTGGCAGCCCTGGAACGCCAGAAGATCATCGACGAACTCGCCGAGATCGAGGAGACCATCGCGGATCTCAAGGCAATCCTGGCGTCCCCCGAGCGGCAGCGCACCATCGTCCACGACGAACTCGCCGAGATCGTCGAGAAGTTCGGCGACGAGCGCCGCACCGAGATCATCGGCGCCACCGGCGACGTGTCCGAGGAGGACCTCATCGCCCGGGAGAACGTGGTCGTCACGATCACCTCCACCGGCTACGCCAAGCGCACGAAGGTCGACAGCTACCGGTCACAGCGTCGCGGCGGCAAGGGTGTGCGCGGTGCAGAGCTGAAGCAGGACGACATCGTCCGTCACTTCTTCGTCTGCTCGACCCACGACATCATCATGTTCCTCACCAACTACGGGCGCGTGTACCGGCTCAAGGCCTACGAACTGCCCGAGGCGTCCCGCACCGCCCGTGGCCAGCACGTCGCCAACCTGCTGGAGTTCCAGCCCGGCGAACAGATCGCGGAGATCATCCAGATCCAGTCCTTCGAGGACGCCCCCTACCTGGTGCTGGCGACCCAGCAGGGACGCGTCAAGAAGTCCCGGCTCACCGACTACGACACCGCCCGGTCCGGTGGCCTCATCGCCATCAACCTCAACGAGGGCGACAAGCTCATCGGTGCCCAGCTGTGCACCGCCGACGATGACCTGCTCCTCGTGTCCGAGGAGGGGCAGGCGCTGCGCTTCACCGCCGACGATGACACGCTCCGCCCGATGGGCCGCGCGACCGCCGGTGTGAAGGGCATGCGCTTCAGGGGAGAGGACCAGCTGCTGGCTCTCACCGTGGTCCACGAGGACTCCTGCCTGCTCGTCGCCACCTCCGGTGGCTACGGCAAGCGCACCCCGATGGAGGAGTACCCGGTCAAGGGCCGCGGCACCATGGGCGTGGTCACCTTCAAGTACGACGCCAAGCGCGGCAAGCTCATCGGTGCGGTGACCGTCACCGAGGATGACGAGATCTTTGCCGTCACCAGCGTCGGCGGGATCATCCGCACCGAGGTCAACCAGATCCGCAAGACCTCGCGGGCGACGATGGGGGTCCGGCTGGTCGACCTGGCCAAGGGCGTGGAACTGCTCGCCATCGACCGCAATGTCGAGGACGAGGGTGAGGAATCCGCCCAGCAGGTCGCCGAGCACGAGGACCAGTAGGGGACGCGATGGGAGAGGACGCCGTGACCGATGATGTGACCGTGACCGACGGGACTGTGACTGATGAGACCGTGACCGACGGGACCGTGACTGATGAGACCGTGACCGACGGGGACGGCCCCACACTGGTCCGGACCACGCTCACCTCGGTCGACCCCCGTAGCGCCGCCAGGTTCGGTGCCGCCGTGGGGGCGTGCCTCTTCGTCGCATGGATGGTCGCGGCGGCGTTGGTCTACATCCTCCTCGGCGCCACCGGGGTGTGGAGCCGGGTCAACGGCCTCGCCGCGGACCTGCTCGGCGCCGACGGGGTCAGCGCGGCCATGTACTTCGGGATCGCCGCGCTGGTGGGTGTTGTGGAGGTCATTGTCGCGGCCCTGCTCATCCCGCTCGGGGCGGTGCTCTACAACGCCGTGACCGGCTACGTGGGCGGCCTGCGGGTCACTCTCGGCGCCGGTGCGGTAGTGGAGGACGCGATCCCCCGTGGTGACGCTGCGGCAGCCGGCTGGGGCGGCGGTGCACACCGGGCGCCGTAGTACGGCGGAACCGCCCGAGAACGCGCCTCTACCTGTCGGTTTGCGAGTTTCGGGAGGATGTCGGTATAGTTTCCATTCGTTCGAGGGCCTATAGCTCAGGTGGTTAGAGCGCGTCACTGATAATGACGAGGTCGCAGGTTCAAATCCTGCTAGGCCCACCAACGGACTTTTGGGGCTGTAGCTCAATTGGTAGAGCATCTGCTTTGCAAGCAGAAGGTCAGGGGTTCGATTCCCCTCAGCTCCACAAGTGAAGCACCAGGTCAGAGGGCACTTCCCGGAAACGGGGAGTGCCCTTCTGCCATTCCCGGTGAGCACTCAGTGAGCACGGGTGGTGGCTGGGGCACTCCGTCACCTTTTCCGACGGTAATACACCTGGCGACGGACGGTGGCGACCGTGTCCCTGGATTCGTCGGTGACGTCGACCTCGAACCAGTGGAGGTACCTGGAGCCGTCGGCGGTCTTCTCCCGGATGAGGTCGTAGGTCGCGTCGTCGATCCGCATGTCTGCCGTGAGGGTGCCGCGTCCGGGCTTGACGAAGTCGACCTCCGCCCTGACGTCCCACACGTTGTAGGAGCGTCCGAGGCGCGTCATCGAGGCGAGCATGTAGAACGGGTCGGTCATCGTCATGATCGTCCCACCGAAGGCGGTCCCGACCGCGTTCCTGGTGATCCTGTTCGGCCGGTGGGTGACGAGGACCCGAGAGCCGTCGTCGGCGAACTCCCGGATCCTGACGCCGGCACCCAGCAGGGGCGGCCAGAACGGCATGAAGAGCCTGAGTTGTCGGGCAGTGTAGGCCATCGTCGTGCCTCCTGGTGATCTGGGCCACTGTAGCGGCCACTCTAGGTCACCGGTCGGGTGGCCGCCGGGGGTTTCGGGAATGCCCCGGAATCAGAAAACCCCACGGCCGGTGACCGTGGGGTTGGCTGGGAGGGGACGGAACTACGCGTGGCCCGCGAAGGCGCCGAGGATGGCGTGGCCTTCGTCGGTCATGTGCAGTGGCAGGTTGCGGCGCGCGGAGGTGGTGTCGATGATGCCGGTGATGTACCGGTTGTTCGAGCACATCTCGTGGCCGTTACTGGGCTCCTTGAGCGAGACGAAGCGTCCGCCTCCTTCGGCGGCACCGTTCTGGCCGGCGCGTTCGAGTGCCCACTCGATGTCGGAGATGTTGATACCGAAGGTCGGCACCTGGACACCGGGGATGAGGTTGATGGCGCAGACCTCACCGGCGGCGTTGGTGATGTGCGGCATGCCGAGAACCTTGACGTCGGCGGCGCCGGCCTCCTTGGCGGCGCGCACGGCGTCCGTGATGGAGTTCTTGAGGTTGTTCTCGATCTCCGGGACCGGCATGTGGTCGTTGAGCACGTAGGGGTACGTGTCATTGCTGCCGGCGAGCAGGTAGACGACCGCGCCGGCGACATCGCCGTTGGCGGCGGCCTGCTTCACCTGGTCGATGACGTGGGCGCCACCGGTGCGGTAGGACGCGCCGGCGCAGGTGTAGTTCTGCACGTTCTGGCTGGTGGCGCCGGCGATGGCGTCCCGGAAGCGGTTGTCGGTGCCGCAGCCGGTGCGTGAGAGCACCGGGTCTGGCAGGGGGACGCCTTTACCCGCAAGGAAGTTGTAGAGGTCGGGGTTGGCGACGAGGGAGTCGCCGGCCAGGATTGCGCGACCGCCGTCGGCCTCGGCAACCGGGGCGCCGTTGCCTGAGACGGCGACCGCACCGGCGGTGACACCCGCCACGGCGAGTGCCGCGGTAGCGGTGACGGCGATGCGGTTGCGCAGCCGGTGGCCGGGGGTCATGGTGTGGCGTGTGCTCATGGAGTCGAGCGTCCTCTCGTAGTCTCTGTCGTAGTCTCTGTCGTCGGCGGAAGGTCACGGGGGCACCGACGGCGCGCGGATTCACAGGGCTCCAACGCACGATTCATCAGGAACGTTACACATTCGTGACAAATAGTGCGACTGTCTGATTCACAGTAGCCCCTTGCGTCACAGCAGAACCAACTGTCGGGGAAACTACCGGGCTGCAATTCTCCCGATGGTCTCCAGAGCCTCATCCGTGGCGTGCAGCGGGAGGTTGTGGACGTCCGCCGTCGTGTCGATGAGTCCGACCAGCCACCGGTGCCGGGAACACATCGGGGTGTCCTTCGAGGGGCCCTTCAGATCGACGAACGTCGCCCCGGAGAGTGCCGCACCGTCAGCGAAACCGCGTTCCAGCGACGCCCCGATGTCCGGCACCGGGGGAAGTCCGACCCCGGGCACCACGGGGTGGGCGGACCGGGGGTCACGTTGATGACACAGATCTCACCGCAGTCGTCGGCGATACGGGGGTAGCCGAACACCTTGACCCTCGCATCCGGTGCAGCGGCCCGGATCCACGCGACAGTGTCCGCCGGCGAGTTCCGGATGCCGCCTCGGCCACGTCGGGCGCAACGACGGCCCACAGCAGCGGGTAGGTGGCGTTCGCGCCGGCCAACAGCGCGACCTCGCGGGTCCGGGGGGAGAGGTCACCGGCGGACACCGCGTCCGCCAACCGGTTGTCCGTGGCACATCCCGCCGGCGCAAGGGCCAGTGTGGCGAGGGGCAGTGTGGCGAGGGGCAGGGTGGGTGAAGGCGTCCGGGCGACACCGTATAGTAACGTTTGCTACCCGAAGGACGCTGTAAGTAGTACGGGGACAATGCGAACCCCGTAATAGTGAGGATCGTCACGGTGTCGTAGGCACCCGTGTCCGATCACCCCGACCGGAAGGCTCCAACCCCGTGATCAACCTGTTCGACAGTTCTGAACGCCAACAGTTCCTCCATGATGCCCGCGGCCTGCTGCGCGGCGGCAGGGCGGTGCTGGGAACCGGACTGCTCAAGGGTGGGACACCGTCCGAGCATCTCGCCTCGGTGAGGAATCTCGCCCGGTACGGCGCGTCGATGACCGGTCTGCTCGAGGCCGGCGCCGCCCGGTACCCCGAACGCGTCGCACTCGTCGACGATGAGGGGGAGCTCACCTACCGTGAACTGCGTACCCGGGCCCGCCTGACCGCGCACGTGCTGGCCAGCCGTGGGATCACCGAGAAGAGCCGGGTGGGTATCCTCGCCCGCAACGGTCGGGGGTTCATGATCCCGCTGTCCGCCAAGGGCTACCTCGGGTTCACCGTCTTCCTGCTCAACGTCGGAGCCAGTAAGCAGCAGCTCCACGACATCGCTGTCGAGCACGAGCTCGACGTGATCTTCGCGGACTCCGAGTTCGACGCGAATCTCCCCACCGACGTCGAGGGTCTCACTCTCATCCACGCCTGGGCAGGTCCGGGGCACCGTACCGACATCGACTTCCCGACCATCCAGGACTTCTGGGCGGCCCCCGGGCCCGAGGACGATTCGCTGCCGAAGAAGGTGCATCAGGGGGGCGTCGTGCTCATGTCCTCCGGTACCTCGGGGACGCCGAAGGCGGTCAACCACTCCGAGCCGATGCTGCCGTTCGGTGTCATCGGGCCGCCGCTCGAACAGTTCGACGTCAGGGCCGGCTGTACCCTGCAGATGACCGCGAGCATGTTCCACGTGCTCGGCTGGGGCGTGTCCGTCATCGCCCTGCTCGCCGGCTGCCGGATCGTCACCCAGCGTGTCTTCGACCCGGAGAATGTTCTGCGTCAGGTCGACGAGTACAAGTGCGACGGCATCATCAGCTCCGCTGTCTTCCTCAAGGACCAGCTCGCTGTAGATCTCGCCAACCCCGGCAAGTACGACCACTCCTCGGTGAAGTTCATCATGAACGCGGGTAACGCCATGAGCGAGGATCTGGTTCTCGGTCTGGAGGAGCAGTACGGGTACATCCTCGGTTCCGGCTACGGCTCCACCGAGGGGTTGCTCGTCGCCTTCGCCGGTCCGGAGGATCTCAAGGCTGACCCGACCACTGCGGGCTACCCTGTGTGGAACGGTCGCCTGGAGGTGCTCGGCGAGGACGGGACGCCGGTTGCACCGGGTGAAGTGGGAATCATCCACGCCCGCAACGTCATGTCGATGGAGGGCTACCTGGGTGACCGTGACATCGCCGAGGAGACCGACGGGATGCTCAACCTGGGCGACAAGGGTGTCATCGACCCGGCGTCCGGCAGACTGCGCGTCCTCGGTCGTGACAATGACATGATCATCGTCGGTGGCGAGAACATCTGGCCGAGCTCGGTCTCCGACCTCATCTGCCGGATGCCCGGCGTGGAGGACGCCTACTGCGTCGGTGTGGAGGACGAGAAGACCTTCCAGCGGGTCAAGGCCTACGTGGTCGTCGACGGCTCGGCCGAGGTCAGCGGGGACGACGTGCGCGCGCATGTCGAAGGCAACCTCATTGTCTCTGCGGTCCCGCGTGACGTTGTTCTCCGGACCGAGGCACTGCCGCGCAACGCCATCGGCAAGGTCGTCAAGCGCGAGCTCGTCGGCTAGGACAAGGCCGGCGCCCCTCGGATCCATCTCCCCGGATCCCGGCCCCGGCCCGCTTCATGTGAAACGTTTCACGTGAAACCGGTGTTTGACTCACTCTGAAACGATCATTGTGGGCAAAAACAGACAGCATGGTCTACTCCTTGCCATGACTTTCCGATCACCGAGGACGAAAATCTTCACCGGAGCCGTGGCGGCGTTCCTCTCGCTCACGCTCCTGGCGTCATGCGCATCGGCCGTGGGGGAGCGCCGCGCCGCCGCCGGCGGGGAGCAGGTCGACGG
>NZ_CACZOO010000324.1 GCF_902782855.1 uncultured Corynebacterium sp. | reverse complement strand
GAGTTTGACCAGGTCGAGAAGCTCAACTAAGCTCTCTCCGGTTGCCTGCAGGGACTTCCCGGCAGGTGACACGACAGACATTCCACCCGGTGGCCGGTATCCAGCCCGGCATCCGGTCAGGCCGTTCCCACCGTCGCCACGGGGGGAGCCCCGCGAGCCTGATACCACGTGAAGAGGTGCAACATGGCGAAGAAGAAGAAGGTCACCGGCCTCATCAAGCTCCAGATCCAGGCTGGCGCGGCCAACCCGGCTCCGCCCGTCGGCCCTGCGCTCGGTGCGCACGGCGTCAACATCATGGAGTTCTGCAAGGCCTACAACGCGGCGACCGAGTCGCAGCGCGGCCAGGTCGTCCCGGTCGAGATCACCGTCTACGAGGACCGCAGCTTCGATTTCAAGCTGAAGACCCCGCCGGCCGCCAAGCTGCTGCTGAAGGCCGCCGGTGTCCAGAAGGGCTCCGGCGTCCCCCACACCGACAAGGTCGGTGAGGTCACCTGGGCGCAGTGCCGTGAGATCGCCCAGACCAAGTTCGAGGACATCAACGCCAACGACCTGGAGAACGGGGCCCGCATCATCGCCGGAACCGCCCGCTCCATGGGCATCGTCGTCACCGGTATCCCGGCCAAGTAGTACCGGCCCCGCAGCACCGGCCGGGTTGAGCCGGCCCTGCAGGACCGGCTCTGTAAGTCCGGCCGGGTGACCCCGGCCGTGAATAGTTCGCAGCACCGTGGCAGGGCCCGCTCCGGCCCGCACCACAGTCCGATTCCACTGATTGGAACCCCAATGAGCACCAAGTCCAAGGCCTTCCGGGCCGCCGCCGAGAAGATCGACGCCGGCCGCATCTACCGCCCGATCGAGGCCACGAAGCTGGCCAAGGAGACCTCCTCCAAGAACTTCGACGCCACCGTCGACGTCGCCATCCGCCTGGGCGTCGACCCCCGCAAGGCCGACCAGCTGGTCCGTGGCACCGTCTCCCTGCCCAACGGCACCGGTAAGAACGTCCGCGTCATCGTCTTCGCCGAGGGCCCGAACGCCACCGCCGCGGAAGAGGCCGGCGCCGAGGCCGTCGGTACCACCGAGCTGATCGAGAAGATCCAGGGTGGCTGGACCGATTTCGACGCCGCGATCGCGACCCCGGACCAGATGGCCAAGGTCGGTCGTGTCGCCCGCGTCCTCGGCCCCCGTGGGCTCATGCCGAACCCGAAGACCGGCACCGTCACCACTGACGTCGCCAAGGCCGTCCAGGAGATCAAGGGCGGAAAGATCTCCTTCCGCGTCGACAAGGCCTCGAACCTGCATGCCGTGATCGGCAAGGCGTCCTTCACCGAGGAGGCGCTCGCCGAGAACTACGGTGCGCTGCTCGATGAGCTGCTGCGTCAGAAGCCGTCCGCGGCGAAGGGCATCTACCTCAGGAAGATCACCATCTCCACCACCTCGGGCCCGGGCGTCCCCGTCGACCCGTCCGTGGTCAAGGACTACACCGCGTAGTTTCCACCGGTCCCCCTCCCGGTCTGCGGGAGGAGGACGCGACGAACCCCCGTCACCGTGTTTCTACGGTGGCGGGGGTTCGTCGCGTGTGCGTGGGCACGGTCTTCTGATCCCACCGTCCTCCGACCCTGCCCCAGAGAGGGAGGACGCAGCCGGTGACGTGCGGGTGCCGTGCCCGGTAGTCACCGTCGGGCCCGTGGTCGAGGGCCTCGAGCATGAGGTCGAGGGCCCGCGGCGAGTACAGGATCGCCAGATGGTCGCTGAGGTCGAGGCCGTTGCCGTGGTCCTGGATCCGGAGATTGCGCACCCGCGCTCCCTCGCCGGGCTCCAGGAACTGGGTGCGCCACGGGGTCACGATCTCGTCATAGCTGGTGCACAGCATGGTGTAGTCGACCCCGGGGACGGTGTCCCCGTGCAGATTGATGTGGGCCATCGCCGCCGAGCCGTTCATCTGGTCCTCGGCACAGCGGCCGAGGAGGGCGCGCAGCGGACCGTAGAGGCCGCGGTTCCTGGCCCACCGCCCGAGGGTGCCGAGACCGCACATCGTCGTCCCGTGGTTCGAGCCGGCGAAGCCGACGACCCGGCGCACCTTCGGGGGCGCCCCGGCTCCCGGACCACCCGCACCGCCGGAGTCGCTGAGGTACAGGCGTGCCTGGGCGACGCCCTGGGAGTGGCAGACGAGGTCGACCGCGGTGGCGCCGGTGCGTGACAGTACCCGGTCGATGAACGCTGCGACCTCGGTCTGGGACGCGAGCAGTCCGCCGTTGCCGAAGCAGGCGCGGCGTCGTCCCAGGAACGAGGAAGGGTCCTGTCCGTAGTTGACGGCGAAGACACGGTGGCCGGCGTCCACCAGTGTGGGGGCGACGAGCGCCCAGGTGCAGTAGCTGTTCATCCAGGTGCCGTGGAGGAGGACCACGGGGACCGATCCGGGGCCCGAGTCCGCCAGCGGGGTGTCCCAGTCGTTGACCCCGTCCGGCATGCGGTGCGGGTGGCGTTGGGAGTGGAGGAACGCGGGGAGGAAGCTGCGCGGGGTGCGGTCGGTCACGAGGGGAGTGTTCATTTTCACGACCATATCGTGACCGGTGCCCGCCCGGCGTGGAACCACTGGTTTTGTGTGTCGCACGGAGGTGGTCTAGGCTGTCACACGAAGTTTGACCGCGGGTGACCGCGGACGTTCAAGTTTCACCGAAGACCGTCGGTCACTGCATCCTCCCGGGGTTTCCCGGAATTCCGGGAGGATGTGGCGAAGGACCATCGTAGAACGATGGCGGCCCGCGCAGGAGAAACACGAGGACATGCAGCTCCCGCCCCTCCGGGGTGGTGATGCTCCGACACGCCCCGTGCCTCTGCGGCACGGGGCGTGTCGTCGTCTGCGGGGCCCGACGGTCAAGACACTGACAGACATCAGGAAGGAGGCGAGAGTATGGCAAACCCGAAGAACACCGCATCCGTCGCGGAGCTCACCGCCCGTTTCGAGGACGCGTCCGCCACGGTCCTCACCGAGTACCGTGGCCTGACCGTCGCCGAGACCACTGAGCTGCGCAAGGCGCTCGGTACCGACGTGACCTACTCCGTCGCCAAGAACACCATGATCAAGCTGGCCGCCAAGCAGGCCGGTGTGGAGCTCGATGATGCTCAGCTGACGGGTCCGACCGCTGTCGCGTTCATTCGCGGCGAGGCTGTCGACGCGGCGAAGGCCCTCAAGGCCTTCGGTGGCGAGCACAAGTTCCTCGTGATCAAGGGCGGCAACATGGATGGCAACATCCTCGACGCCGCCCAGGTTGAGGCAATCGCCGAGCTGGACAACCGCGAGACCACGCTGGCCAAGCTGGCGGGCGCCCTCCAGGGCTCCCTCACCAAGGCCGCGCAGCTGTTCAACGCCCCGGCTTCCCAGGTTGCACGGCTCGCCGCCGCGCTCCAGGAGAAGAAGGACGCCGCGTAGGCGGCGCCCCTCTGCGGAACACACACTCCACATACCCCTGCTCCGCCGGACGGCGGGGCGCATGAACGAAAGGAAGCCACCATGGCTAAGTTCACCAACGACGAGCTTCTCGAAGCTTTCAAGGAAATGACCCTCATCGAGCTCTCTGAGTTCGTCAAGCTCTTCGAGGAGACCTTCGACGTCACCGCCGCCGCCCCGGCCGCCGTCGCCGTCGCCGCCGGCCCGGCTGCCGCCGCCGCCGAGGAGAAGGACGAGTTCGACGTCGTGCTCGAGGATGCCGGCGCCAAGAAGATCGGTGTCATCAAGGTCGTCCGCGAGATCGTCTCCGGTCTGGGCCTGAAGGAGGCCAAGGAGCTCGTCGAGTCCGCCCCGAAGGCGATCGTCGAGGGCGCTACCAAGGACGACGCCGAGGCTGCCAAGGCCAAGCTCGAAGAGGCCGGCGCGAAGGTCACCCTCAAGTAGGAGAACCCCCGCTCGTCGCCGAGCGTCCCGGCCCCCGGCCCGCACCACGTGTGCGGGGCGGGGGCCGTTTCCGTGTCGGGCGCATATACGATGGTCGGCATGCTGCCGAAGTCCCGTGTTCTCGCCGTCCTCGCCCTGGGTCTCGGATGCGTCCTGCTGGGGGCGGGGCTGATCCTGCCGCACCTGGTCGACGAGGAGCGGCCGGTGCCGTTGGATCTTGCGGAGTCCCGGTTGACCGTCACCGATCCGGTGGCGACGATCGGCCGGGCCTACCTCGCCACCGCGGGGGAGGGGGATCCCGACGTCGTCACCGGCCCGGTGTCCCGGAACTGGGCGGTGACCCTGGGGGAGCCGGCGGACGGTGACGAGGCGGCCGCCACCGTCGGGGTCTCGACGCTGCGGGACGACATGGCACAGTCCCTCGGCGACCAGGCCGGCCTGCTGGACGCCGAGATCTGGACGATGCGGGTCGACCGTCGCTCCGGGGCCGTCACCGGGGACGTGAAGGTCGCCGACACTCTCGGCACCCCGGCAGGTGAAGCCACGGTGGACGGTCAGTGGGTGAAGTTCCCGCAGGACACACGGCAGGGGGAGTACCCGTTCTTCGACACGCTGCTGCGCCGCGCGCTGCCGGCGTCCTTCGACCGGGCCGAGGAGCTCGGGGGCCGTGAGGTCTACATCTTCCGCCAGGAGATGGACGCCGAGCCGGTGCTCGACGGTAACCCGCACCATCCCCGGCTGACACGGACGGACACCGTCCCGGCGGTGCGGGACGGGGACGGACGGGAGACCGCTCCGGCGTCCGTTGAGGTCTCCACGCTCCACCGCAGCGGCACCCGGGAGATCACCGTGGAGCCCACCAGCGGCATGATCGTCTCGGTCCGTGAGGACCTCCACGACTACTACGCCGCGGCGGACGGCAGAGAGACCGGTCTGCTGCTCGACCTGCACGGGGAGACCCCGACGGACGACCGTGACGCGCTGCTGGACCAGGCGGTCGCGGTGGGGGAGGACAGGCCGGTTCGGACCTGGTCTCTTGCATGCGTGGCGATCGGTGCTATCGTGACTGTCGTCGCAGGAATCGTGGCCCTCCGACCGCAGCGGAGGGGCCGCAGATGAGCGTCGGGGTGGTGGTTCCGGTGAGCAGGTCCGGTGGGTAGGCGGGACGGGTGGACTTACGCCCGAGTGTGATATAAGGTTGACGTTTGCGCTGGACTGACATCCGGCGGTTCTGCGGAGAACACCGACGACCTTGACGGGTGATGCCTTGAAAACACCACTTGACAAGGTCCATTAAGTGTTTCCGCGCCCGGGATGGACTTCCGGGACTGGACCACCGGGGCGTCAGTCCCTCACAGACCATCACAGACCGTACGCTCAAGCAACCGTGCCCGCCGCGACATCCGTTCCCGGCAGACACGTGAGGTGCTGGAAGGACCCATCTTGGCAGTCTCCCGCCAGACCAGTTCCACGGCCGGAATCCCCGGGGCTTCGCATCGATACTCCTTCGCGAAGATCGATGCCCCGATCGAGGTGCCCGGTCTTCTCGACGTTCAGAGAGAGTCCTTCGCCTGGCTCGTCGGCACGCCGGAGTGGCGTGCCCGTCGGCAGGCACAGGCAGAGGAGGGGACCGTCGTCACAAGCGGTCTCGAGGACATCCTCGACGAGCTTTCCCCTGTCGAGGACTACTCCGAGAACATGTCCCTGACCCTGTCCGAGCCGCGCTTCGACGACGTGAAGAACACGATCGACGAGTGCAAGGACAAGGACATCAACTACGCCGCGCCGCTGTACGTGACCGCGGAGTTCACCAACGCCCTCTCGGGCGAGATCAAGAGCCAGACCGTCTTCATCGGTGATTTCCCGATGATGACGGACAAGGGCACGTTCATCATCAACGGCACCGAGCGTGTCGTCGTGTC
This sequence comes from uncultured Corynebacterium sp., assembly GCF_902782855.1. Taxonomy (GTDB): domain Bacteria; phylum Actinomycetota; class Actinomycetes; order Mycobacteriales; family Mycobacteriaceae; genus Corynebacterium. The sequence goes on along the minus strand of NZ_CACZOO010000324.1, from coordinate 4,371 downwards.
CCAGCTCGTCCGCTCCCCGGGCGTCTACTTCGACGAGTCCATCGACCCGTCGACCGAGCGTCCGTTGCACGCCGTGAAGGTCATCCCGTCACGCGGTGCATGGCTCGAGTTCGACGTCGACAAGCGAGACACCGTCGGTGTGCGCATCGACCGTAAGCGTCGCCAGCCGGTCACCGTCCTGCTGAAGGCCCTGGGGCTGACCACCGAGGAGATCACCGCGCGCTTCGGTTTCTCCGAGATCATGATGACCACCCTTGAGAAGGACGGTGTCTCGAACACCGATGAGGCCCTTCTCGAGATCTACCGGAAGCAGCGCCCCGGCGAGTCACCGACACGTGACTCCGCCCAGGCCCTCCTGGAGAACAGCTTCTTCAAGGCCAAGCGCTACGACCTGGCCAAGGTGGGCCGCTACAAGGTCAACCGCAAACTCGGCCTCGACGGCGACACCGGGGCGATGACGCTCACCGAGCAGGACATCCTCACCACCATCGAGTACCTGGTGCGCCTGCACGCCGGCGAGAAGACCATGGTCTCCCCGGACGGGACCGAGATCCCGATCGGCACCGACGACATCGACCACTTCGGAAACCGTCGTCTCCGCACCGTCGGCGAACTGATCCAGAACCAGATCCGGGTGGGTCTGTCCCGCATGGAACGCGTCGTCCGCGAGCGGATGACCACGCAGGACGCCGAGTCCATCACCCCGACCTCGCTGATCAACGTGCGCCCGGTCTCCGCGGCGATCCGCGAGTTCTTCGGCACCTCCCAGCTGTCCCAGTTCATGGACCAGAACAACTCGCTGTCGGGCCTGACCCACAAGCGTCGTCTGTCCGCCCTGGGCCCCGGTGGTCTGTCCCGTGAGCGAGCCGGCCTCGAGGTCCGCGACGTCCACGCCTCCCACTACGGCCGGATGTGCCCGATCGAGACCCCTGAGGGCCCGAACATCGGCCTGATCGGTAACCTCGCGACCTACGCCCGCGTCAACCCGTTCGGCTTCATCGAGACCCCGTACCGCCGGGTCTCCGAGGGCGTCATCACCGACCAGGTGGACTACCTCACCGCCGACGAGGAGGACCGGCACATCATCGCCCAGGCGAAGACCCCGGTCGACGCCGACGGTCGTTTCGTCGACGATCAGATCGAGGTCCGTCTCCGTGGCGGCGACGTCGAGGTCGTCCCGGCCACCGAGGTCGACTACATGGACGTCTCCCCGCGGCAGATGGTCTCCGTGGGTACCGCGATGATCCCCTTCCTCGAGCACGACGACGCCAACCGTGCCCTCATGGGCGCGAACATGCAGAAGCAGGCTGTTCCGCTGCTGCGCGGCGAGGCCCCGTACGTCGGCACCGGTATGGAGCTGCGTGCCGCCTACGACGCCGGTGACGTCATCATCACCCCGAAGGCCGGTGTCGTGGAGTACGTCTCCGCCGACTACATCACCGTCATGGACGATGACGGGGTGCGCGACACCTACATGCTCCGTAAGTTCGAGCGCACCAACCAGGGAACCTGCTACAACCAGGTTCCGCTGGTCGACCAGGGGCAGCGGGTCGAGGCCGGTCAGGCCATCGCCGACGGTCCCGGCACCCACAACGGCGAGATGTCGCTGGGCCGTAACCTCCTCGTGGCGTTCATGCCGTGGGAGGGCCACAACTACGAGGACGCCATCATCCTCAACCAGCGTGTCGTCGAGGAGGACCTCCTCACCTCGATCCACATCGAGGAGCACGAGATCGACGCCCGGGACACCAAGCTCGGCCCGGAGGAGATCACCCGCGACATCCCGAACGTCGGTGAGGACGTCCTCGCCGACCTCGACGACCGCGGTATCGTCCGTATCGGCGCCGATGTCCGTGACGGCGATGTCCTGGTCGGCAAGGTCACCCCGAAGGGTGAGACCGAGCTGACCCCGGAGGAGCGCCTGCTGCGCGCGATCTTCGGTGAGAAGGCCCGCGAGGTCCGTGACACCTCGATGAAGGTGCCGCACGGTGAGACAGGCAAGGTCATCGGCGTGCGCGTCTTCTCCCGCGAGGACGATGACGACCTGGCACCCGGCGTCAACCAGATGGTCCGTGTCTACGTCGCCCAGAAGCGCAAGATCCAGGACGGCGACAAGATGGCCGGCCGTCACGGTAACAAGGGTGTCGTCGGCAAGATCCTGCCGCAGGAGGACATGCCCTTCCTGCCGGACGGCACCCCGGTGGACTTCATCCTGAACACCCACGGTGTCCCGCGGCGTATGAACATCGGGCAGGTCCTGGAGACCCACCTCGGCTGGCTCGCCAAGTACGGCTGGCACGTCGACACCGAATCGTCGGACCCGAAGGTCCAGGCGATGCTGGAGACCCTCCCCGAGGACCTCTACGATGTCCCGCCGGAGTCCCTGCTGGCCACCCCGGTGTTCGACGGTGCAGAGAACGAGGAGATCTCCGGTCTGCTCCGTTCGATCAACCCGAACTCCGACGGCATGAAGCTCACCGACGAGTTCGGCAAGGCCGTCCTCATCGACGGCCGGTCCGGTGAGCCTTTCCCGTACCCGGTCTCGGTGGGTTACAAGTACATGCTGAAGCTGCACCACCTCGTCGACGAGAAGATCCACGCCCGTTCCACCGGCCCGTACTCCATGATCACCCAGCAGCCGCTCGGTGGTAAGGCGCAGTTCGGTGGTCAGCGCTTCGGTGAGATGGAGGTGTGGGCCATGCAGGCGTACGGCGCGGCCTACACCCTCCAGGAGCTGCTCACCATCAAGTCGGATGACGTCGTCGGCCGTGTGAAGGTCTACGAGGCCATCGTCAAGGGCGAGAACATCCCCGACCCCGGCATCCCCGAGTCCTTCAAGGTCCTCCTCAAGGAGCTGCAGTCCCTGTGCCTCAACGTTGAGGTGCTCGCCGCGGACGGCACCCCGATGGAGCTCAGCTCGACGGATGACGACGAACTCGACCACGCCAACGCCGCGCTGGGCATCAACCTGTCCCGCGATGAGCGCCCGGACGCCGAGAGTGACGTCGTCTAGTAGACGGCTTCCCCTGAAGACCCATCTTTTCCACCGCACTACCGCCCTCCGGTCCACCGGAGGGGAAAGGGAGTCCCTGTGCTGGACGTCAACTTCTTTGACGAGCTCCGCATCGGTCTCGCCACCGCCGACGACATCCGTCGGTGGTCCCACGGCGAGGTCAAGAAGCCTGAGACCATCAACTACCGCACCCTGAAGCCCGAGAAGGACGGCCTCTTCTGCGAGCGTATCTTCGGCCCGACCCGGGACTGGGAGTGCGCCTGCGGCAAGTACAAGCGAGTCCGCTACAAGGGCATCATCTGCGAGCGCTGCGGCGTCGAGGTGACCAAGTCCAAGGTCCGCCGTGAGCGTATGGGCCACATCGAGCTCGCCGCCCCGGTGACCCACATCTGGTACTTCAAGGGTGTCCCGTCCCGTCTGGGTTACCTGCTCGACCTCGCCCCGAAGGATCTCGAGAAGATCATCTACTTCGCCGCGAACATCATCACCTCGGTGGATGAGGAGGGCCGTCACAACGACCAGTCCACTCTCGAGGCTGAGATGCTCCTGGAGAAGAAGGAGGTCGAGAACGACCGCGACGCCGAGCTGGCGGAGCGTTCCGAGAAGCTCGAGGCCGACCTGGCCGAGCTCGAGGCCGCCGGTGCCAAGGCGGACGCGAAGCGCAAGGTGCAGACCGCCGCCGAGCGCGAGATGCGCCACATCCGTGAGCGCGCCGAGCGCGAGGTCGCACGTCTCGACGAGATCTGGACCACGTTCGTCAAGCTCGCCCCGAAGCAGATGATCGTCGACGAGGGCATCTACAACGAGCTCTTCGACCGCTACGAGGACTACTTCACCGGTGGTATGGGCGCCGAGGCGATCCAGACCCTCATCCGGTCGTTCGACCTCGAGGCCGAGGCCGAGATCCTCCGGGAGACCATCCGCTCCGGTAAGGGTCAGAAGAAGCTCCGCGCCCTCAAGCGTCTGAAGGTTGTCGCCGCGTTCCTGCGGTCGGGCAATGACCCGGCGGGCATGGTCCTCGACGCGGTCCCGGTGATTCCGCCGGAACTGCGCCCGATGGTCCAGCTCGACGGTGGCCGCTTCGCGACCTCCGACCTCAACGACCTCTACCGTCGTGTGATCAACCGCAACAACCGCCTGAAGCGCTTGCTTGACCTGGGTGCACCCGAGATTATTGTGAACAACGAGAAGCGCATGCTGCAGGAGGCCGTAGACTCCCTGTTCGACAACGGCCGTCGCGGACGTCCCGTCACGGGTCGCGGTGGCCGTCCCCTCAAGAGTCTCGCTGAGGCTCTCAAGGGCAAGCAGGGTCGCTTCCGCCAGAACCTGCTAGGCAAGCGCGTCGACTACTCCGGCCG
>NZ_CACZOO010000323.1 GCF_902782855.1 uncultured Corynebacterium sp. | reverse complement strand
GGACCGGGCCCCTGTGTGTGCGCCGTATGCGCTCTGACTGCCCACCGGGCGTGTACACAATCGTGACGGATCCGATCTCCCGGAACAACAGGAGGAGCGGGTCCGTCATGATCGTGTACGGTGGCGACACTCAGCCACCGGAGGAGAGCTGACCGGCAGCCCTCCCCTACAGCGACTTCTTCAGTGTCTCCACCGTGAGATCGACCGCGGCGATCCACGCCTCCGGCTGGGTGAAGCCCTGCTCTGCACCGGCGTCACCCCGGGTGCGCACACCCGGCTCCAGCGCCGCACCCGCCCCGCGAGCCGCGGCCCGTTGCAGGGCGTAGTCCCCGCCCCGCTCCATGATCCGCCGGACATCCGCCAGTTCATCCGCGCACCCGAGTTCCACCGCCAACGGTGCCAGCCGGTCCACCCAGTCGGCGATGTCCTCGGTGACGAGCCGCTCGGTGGTGTCCCGGTCGGTGATGATCAGTGCGTCGAGCCCGTAACGCGCCGCCCGCCACTTGTTCTCCGCGACATGCCAGTACGGCAGGGTCGGCAGTTCCCGGCCCGCCTCCCACTCGCGCTCGTAGTGCACGACCAGGCAGTGGATGAAGGCGGCGATCGCCCCGACCTCCCAGACCTCCATGGTGGCGTCGGCGAACCTGACCTCCACCGTGCCGTACTTCGAGGGTCGCACGTCGAAGTGCATCGACCCGGTGTGGTTGATCACCCCGGAACGGTCCTGGTCGACGTTGAACGCCTCCCACGCCTCCCAGTCGGTGAACTGGTACGGCATGCCCGCGGTCGGCAGCTGCTGGTAGAGCAGGGTGCGGTTGGAGGCGTAGCCGGTGTCGAGGCCCTCCCACGCCGGGGAGGACGCGGACAGCGCCAACACATGCGGGTACTGCGTCATCACGGAGTTGATGATCGGCCAGACCCGGTCCTTGCCACCCACCCCGACGTGGACGTGGATCCCCCAGATGAGCATCTGACGCCCCCAGTACTGGGTGCGCTCGATGATCTCGTTGTAGCTCTGCTTCTCGCTGAGCACCTGGTCACCCCAGTGTGCGAAGGGGTGCGTGCCGGCGGAGAAGACGTTGACCCCCATCTCCCCTGCGACCTCCATGATCTTGCCGAGCTGCCCGCGCAGGTCCTCGACGGCGTCCGGAATCGTCTCATGGACGCCGGTGACCATTTCGAGGGTGTTCGCGAGGAACTCCCGGGTGATGGTGTGCCCCGGGTACCGGCGGTCGAGCTCCGCCATGATCCCCGGGGCTTCCGCCACGAGGTCGCGGGTCACGGGGTCGACGAGCGCGACCTCCCACTCGATGCCGACCGTCGGTGCTGAACCGGGGAATTTCATGCGCGTGATGTTACTGCATCGGCGAAGCGGTCACTGTAGCCGATGTTGCTCCAGCGGCCACCACAACCCCGGTCGGCGCCCCGTTCGACGCCCGGCGGACAGGTCCCCGAACGGATTCGCCGGTTGCCCGGCACTTGCCGTGGCCGTCACCTGTCCGGTGAGACGTCCCCACATCGCAGATGGTTGGCGGTATCCGGAAGGATCAGCCGACCGGCCCCGCGAGGACCACGACGATCTCGGACACACCGATGGGACTTCTGCCCGGGTCGGTGGCGGTCCTGAAGTCCTCGTCGGTGACTCCGGTGCGCTCAACTGCACTGATTCCAAGGTCATCGGCGACGGCGCGTGCATCAGCCTCGGCCTGGGCATTTCCAGCGGGGTAGTACACAGCGGACTCCGGGTAGACACCGCTCGGCAGGTTGCCTGCGGTCACTGAGGTCCAGCCCCGGTCACGAAGCTGGTCGGCGGTGGACTCACCGATCTTGTCGCGGGTGTTGTTCAGCACTGTAACGGCGGTGCCACGGTCCACCGTGACCGCGTGATCCTCGCCGGGGGCGGGAGCCTCAGCAGGAGAGGAGCCGTCGGCGGCCGGGTCGTCGGATGCGCCGTCAGCATCGTCAGTGACGTCAGCGCCCTCGGCCCCGGAGGCACCCCGGTCTCCCTCACCGGGCACAGGTGCGGTGGTGGACGCGTCGGTTCCGGACGCCGTGTCGTCGGAGTCGTCACCGCCGAACAGGGAGAAGGCACCCCAGATGATGAGGACCACAGCGACGGCGGTGAGGATCATCGCCAGTCCCCTCAGCGGCGGGCCGGACTTCTTCGACGGCTGTGCGGCAGCAGCACCGGCTCCCGCCGTCCCACCGGTCACCGCCGCTCCCGCACCGGCGGCACCGGCGGCCCCGGCGGCCCCGGCGGCACCCTCCGGGTAGATGTAGGCGTCGTCGTAGGCATCGTCGTAGTCGCCGTCGTAGTCGCCGCCGTAGGCATCGTCATAGTCGCCACCGTGGGCGCCACCGTAGCCGCCACCGTGGGCGCCACCGTGGGCGGAGTTGTCGTACGGGTCCTGCTCGGGCCCCTGGGAATGCCGCGGTCGGTTCTGCTCAGTCACGCCCCAATAGTAACTTCAGCCACGCCGTTCCAGCAGCATCCGCACCATCACCGGGTCAGCCGCCTGCGCCTCAGGCCGCTCGATCAGCGTGTTGAGCTGCTGGAAGTACCGCCACGGCTCCATCCCGAACCGCCGTCGGATCTCCTCCTCCTTCGCCCCGGCGGCAGCCCACCTCAGATGTTCGAACGCGAGGATCTCCCGTTCCCGTTCACTCAGCGCCGTCATGACCGTAAAGTGTAACGCCTGTCCTCCACCGACGGTTGAGGTGACCGACCCCACCCACGCCGAGCCACCAGGGAGCCCCTGTGACCGCTGCCACCATCGACGCCCCCGGAGACCACTCCGGGGCCCGCACACCCGAGGAGAAGAGGGTCCTCGCCGGCACCCTCGTCGGCACCACCATCGAGTGGTACGACTTCTTCATCTACGCCCAGGCCGCCGCCTTCATCTTCGCCCCGCTGTTCTTCGAACCGGTGGGCAGTGATTCGCTGGCCCAGATCTTCTCCTGGGCCACCATCGGCATCAGCTTCCTGTTCCGCCCCCTCGGCGCGGTCATCGCCGGTCACCTGGGGGACCGGTACGGTCGCAAGGCGGTCCTCGTCGTCACGCTCATCGGCATGGGCGTCGCCACCGCGCTCATCGGCATCCTCCCGACCTACGGGACGATCGGGGTCGCCGCGCCGATCCTGTTGATCCTGCTGCGGATCCTGCAGGGGTTCTCCGCCGGGGGCGAGTGGGGTGGGGCCGCCCTGATGTCCGTCGAGCACGCACCCCGTGACAAGCGTGGCCTGTTCGGCTCCTACCCGCAGATCGGAGTCCCCCTGGGTCTGATCCTGGCGACCTCGTTCATGTACATCCTCACGAGGTCCCTCTCCGAGGAGGACTTCCAGTCCTGGGGCTGGCGTATTCCGTTCCTGTCCTCCCTGGTGCTCATCGTCATCGGCTACCTCATCCGCCGCAGTGTCGAGGAATCCCCGGTCTACCTCGACATGCAGGCCCGTCAGCAGGACGCTTCCGCCCCGCTGGGCCGCCTGTTCCGCCACCACTGGAAGCGTGTCCTGCTCGCCGCCCTGATCTTCGCCGGCAACAACGCCACCGGCTACATGATCATCGCCTTCTTCTCCTCCTACGGCGCGAAGACCCTGGGAATGGAGAAGTCCCAGACGCTCGTCGCCGCAATCATCGGCGGCGTGTGCTGGCTCGTCCTCACGATCTACTCCGGGGCGCTGTCTGACCGGATCGGACGCCGCGTGACCTTCGCCATCGGCTACGTGCTGCTCATCGCCTGGGTGGTTCCCATGTGGTGGTTCATCGACCGGGGTACCACCGCCACGATGGCCTTCGCGATCGTCGTGATGACGCTCGGCCTGGCCCCCTCCTACGCCCCGCAGTCGGCGCTCTACGCCGAGATGTTCCCGGCGGACGTGCGGTACTCCGGCACCTCCATCGGCTACGCCTTCGGCTCGATCCTCGGCGGTGCCTTCGCCGCCACCTTCGCCCAGATGATCTTCGACGCCACCGGGAGGTCCTGGATGATCGGCCTCTACCTCGGCGGTGTGTGCCTCGTCTCCCTCATCGCCGTACTCCTGGTTCCGAAATCGGTAGAGAAGTCCGACCTGCGCGTCTAGGGCGGCACCGGGGCCGGGTTATCCTGGACGGCATGTCCGTTCTTCCCGTCGTCATCTGCGGCGACCCCGTCCTCCACCGCCCCACCACCCCGGTCCCCGGACCGGTCGCCGACCAGCTCGGCGAGGGCACGGAACTGTCCACCCTCATCGCCGACATGTACGAGACCCTGGCGCTGGCCCACGGTGTCGGTCTGGCAGCCAACCAGGTCGGCGTCGGCCTGCGGCTCTTCATCTACGACTGCCCCGACATCGACGGACCCGACGGTACCCGCAAGTCCCAGGCCGACATCGACGCCCAGGGCGGCCCGATGCGCCGCGGCTGCGTCATCAACCCGGTCCTGGAGACGTCCGAGATCCCGGAGACCATGCCGGACCCCGAGGACGATGTCGAAGGCTGCCTCTCGGTCCCCGGCTACGACTACCCCACCGGCCGCGCCGACTGGGCGCGGGTCACCGGAACCGACGAGCACGGCGAGCCGGTGAGCGTGGAAGGGTACGGCTTCTTCGCCCGCTGCCTGCAGCACGAGACCGGTCATCTCGACGGTCACCTCTACATCGACACGCTCATCGGCCGCAACGCCCGGGCGGCGAAGAAGATGGTGAAGCGCGAGGGGTGGACCGTACCCGGGAACACCTGGCTCCCGGGGGTGGACGCCGACCCCTTCGGCCACGACGAGTAGTCCTGATGGACGACACCTCCTTCTCCGGGGCACGCGCCGGAGCCCGCCCACCGCGGGAGACCGGGCTGCCCTTCCCCGTCTCCCGGTACACCGACCCGGTCAGTGTGCGCACCGGGGTCCGTGCCACGGTGCGCCACCTCGTCCGCGGGGCCGACGGCCACCCCGACCGCAACCCGGACACGGGGCGGCCCCTGGTCAGTGACGTCATCGGCGTCCTGCGGTCGATCGACCCGCTGACCGTGGAGGATGCCGCGGGCACCCTCCACCGCATCCCGGTGCGTGCCGTCGTCGTCCTCAAGACCCTTCCTGCGGCACCGGTGCGTTCCTCCGACATCCGGGCGGTCGAGGCCGCCACCGCCGCCGCCTTCCCCGGCCTGGAGCACCGGAACATCGGCGGCTGGCTGGCCCGCGCCGGTGACGGGATCACGGAACGGTCCAACTCGGCCGTCCCGCTCGGCCCGGGGACCGGCACCTCCCCGGTGCCGCTGGCGGAGATCCACGCCTTCTACCGCTCCCATGATCTGCCGACCAGACTGCTGCTGCCCGACCGCATCAGCCGGCCGGCCGAACCGTTGCTCGGACTGCCCGGGGTGCGGCGTGGCCCGGAGATCATCGTCATGACCCGCGACCTCGGCGACGGTGACGTCGGCCCCACCGCCCTTCCGACGGTCCCCGGGCCGCCCGTCGATCTCGCCGGACGCCTGGAACTGCGGATCGACGACCAACCCGACGACGAGTGGCTGCAGCTCTACCACTTCCGCGGTGAGCCACTGCCCGAGCACGCGCTGCGACTGCTGGCGGCCCGGCTCGACGGGGCGCTCGGCTTCGCCCGGATCACCGTCGACGGGCGGACCGTGGCCGTCACCCGGGGCACCGTGACCGCGGGCGGTGGACGGTACTTCCTCGGATACTCCGCCGTGGAGGTCGCCCCGGCATGGCGTCGGCGGGGTCTCGGCACGCTGCTGGGCACCGCCATGCTCCACTGGGGTGCGGCGCAGGGGGCGGCGGAGAGCTACCTCCAGGTCATCGCGACGAACCTCGCGGGGCGCGGGCTCTACCACGGCCTGGGTTTTTCCGAGCACCATCGGCACCGGTGCGTCCTCATTCCCGATACTGTGTAGTGCATGCGCGTCGCCACCTGGAACATCAACTCCGTACGCACCCGGGAATCCCGGGTGCGTGACTTCCTCTCCCGCTCGGACGTCGACGTCCTGTGTCTCCAGGAGACGAAGTGCACCGACGGGCAGTTCCCCGATTTCTCCGACACCGGCTACGAGCAGGTCCACCACGGGCTCGGCTCCTTCAACGGTGTGGCTGTCCTCTCCCGCGTCGGTGTCGGCGAGGTGACCACCGGGTTCGGCCAACCCGGCTTCGACAAGGACCCGCTCGCACCGCAGGAGCCGGAGGCCCGCGCCCTGGGTGTGACCTGTGGCGGGGTCCAGGTGTGGAGCCTCTACGTCCCCAACGGCCGCGAGATCTCCGACCGGCACTACACCTACAAGCTCGACTTCCTCGACGCCCTGGCGTCCTACGCGGAGCGGGAGACCCGCCCGCTGGTGGTCACCGGTGACTTCAACGTCATCCCCACCGACGACGATGTCTGGGACCCCTCCCTGTTCGTCGGCAAGACCCACGCCACGCCCCGGGAGCGTACCGCCCTGCGGCGGTTGGAGGACGCCGGGCTCACCGAGGCGACCGCCCCGCTACGGGGCCGCTACTCGTACTGGGACTACCAGGCGATGCGGTTCCAGCGCGGCCAGGGAATCCGCATCGACCTGCAGTACTGCCGGGGGATCACCCCGGCCGCGGACCCCGCCCCGGCCGTGGATGCCGCCGAGCGTCGCGGTAAGGGCGCCTCCGATCATGCCCCGGTCACCGTGACCTATGCCGACCCCGTTTCCCACGGTGCCACCGGTGCCACCGCAGAAGGCGGAGCCGGCCGTGTGGGATGACATCGTCACCGCCTGGAACTTCGTGACCCCGGACTGGTTCGGCATGTCACTCATCTCCACCCTGAGCGGTGGTATGGCCTGGTGGGGCTGGATGTTCGTCGGGCTGGACCTCACGCTGAAGATCATCGCCGTCGGCTATGTCCCCTCACAGCGCAAGCCCTCGAGCGCCATGGCCTGGCTGCTGGCGATCTTCCTGGTGCCTTTTCTCGGCATAGCACTGTTCATGCTCATCGGCTCGCCGTACATCAACCGGCGCCGGCACAAGATCCAGAACCAGGCCAATGAGCTGCTGCGCACCGTCAGCCGTGACGAGCCCGACATCCCCGCGGGGCACTCCCTCACCCCGGAACTGCGCAGTCTGGTCTCACTGAACCGTCGGCTCACCGCGATGCCCGCGACCACCGGCACCGTCGTCGCCGTGTACTCCGACTACGTCGGGTCGATCACCCGTATGGCGGAGGCGGTGGACACGGCGAAGCACTACGTCAACGTACAGATCTACATCACCGCCTGGGACGACACGACCGATGTGTTCTTCCGCGCCCTGGAACGCGCGGTGCAGCGGGGCGTCACCGTGCGCTACATGTTCGACCACGTCGGCAGCTGGAAGTACCCCGGCTACCTGAAGCTGGGCAGCCGGCTCGACGCGATCGGCGTGCAGTGGCTGGTCACCCTTCCGCTGCAGCCCTGGCGGTGGCGGTTCCGCCGACCCGACCTGCGCAACCACCGCAAGTTGCTGGTCATCGACGGTCACACCGGGTTCATGGGCAGTCAGAACATGATCGACGCGTCCTATCTCAAGAAGGGGAACATCAGGGAGGGGCGCCACTGGATCGACAACATGACCGAGATGACCGGCCCGGTCGTCACGCTGCTGAACTCGGTGTTCGCCGTGGACTGGTTCACCGAATCCGGCGAGGAGCTGCCACTGCTCACCCCCACCGAATCCACCGCCTGGCTGTCCAGCCGGCCCGACATGCTGCAGATCATCCCGTCCGGCCCCGGATTCACCACGGAACCGAACCTGCGGCTGTTCACCTCGATCGTCCATCACGCGAAAACATCGCTGGTGCTGGTCAGTCCCTACTTCATCCCGGACGAGTCACTGCTGGAGGCGATCACCACCGCCGCCTACCGCGGGGTGGAGGTCGAGCTCTTCGTCTCAGAGAAGGCCGACCAGGGTCTCGTCGAGCACGCCCAGTCGTCCTACTACGCCGAACTGCTCCGGGCCGGGATCCGGATCCTCCGATTCCCCTACCCGGCGGTGCTGCACTCGAAGTTCATCATCGCCGACCACGAGGTGGTGTGCACCGGGTCGTCGAACATGGACATGCGCTCCTTCGGGTTGAACTACGAGATCACCCTCATGTCCGCTGAGGGTGCCCTGATGGAGAAGATGACCGCGCTGGCGGCGGAGTACCGGGACGCCTGCACAGAACTCACCGCCGAGGAGTGGGACCGGCGCCCCCGGCTCCGTCGTTACGTCGATAACGTGGCCCGGCTGACCTCCGCCCTCCAGTGAGTGTTTTACAATGGAGGCCATCGGCTTTTGGCTGTGCAATGACCTGCAACCGGAAAGAGCACCTGACAAGGAGTCCCACCATGACCAACGAGACTGTCGACGACATCTACGAGGCGTCCCGGGGACAGATCCGCGGCCACCGGGCGGCAGAGATCCTCCCCGATGTCGACGTCACCGAGATCGCCTCCGCCGTCTACGACTTCCTGTCCGCGCTGCGACGACTGATGGACCGACCCAACCAGAAGCTCGCGATCTCCCAGTCCGAGATCGAGGTGCTGCAGTTCATCTCGCAGCACCCGGGCTGCGGCGTCTCCGACATCGCCCGGCTCCGGTTCCTCCGCGCCTCGAACGTCTCCGCGACCGTCCGCCGCCTCATCAACTCCGGACTGGTCGTGCGCCGCGCCAATGACCAGGACCGCCGCGCACAGGACCTCTTCCTCTCGGAGGAGGGCATCGAGATGCTGAACTCCGTCACCGACGAGTGGGCACTGCTCATCGCCCGGGCCGCGACCCGGATGGACGGCCGGGACCTGGCGAAGCTGCGTCGTGGTGTTCCCGCGCTGCGCAACCTGTCCATCGCCGCCGAGAGTCTCATCGAGGACATCCAGCGGCAGCGCTAGTCCCGGCTGACCGCCCGCCGGGGTGGCACGGGCCCCCGACCGCGGGCGAACACCCCCGCCGCGGCCGCGATGAGGGCGCACACGGTCATCACGAGAGACATGCTCAGCAGCCCGTCGGACCCCAGCCCCACCAGCGGCGCCACCGCACCGGCGGTGATGAACTGTCCGGCACCCAGCAGCGCCGACCCCGCCCCGGCCCGCCCCCTGCTCAGATCCATCGCCTGCGCGGTCGTGTTGCCCATGTTCAGGGCGTTGCCGACCGTCGCGACCGCGGTGCAGACGACCACCGCCGGCACCGACGGTGCGACCAGGGCGACCACCAGCAGTGACAGTGCACCGGCGACCAGCAGGACGTGGCCGGCACGTTGCAGCGTCGCCGGGCCGTAGTGCCCCACGATGCGGGCGTTGACGAGGTTGGTGACCACCAGGGCCACCGCGTTACCCGCGAAGACGAGGCTGAACCCGGCCGGGGACAACCCCAGCTCCTCCTGCATGACGAAGGAGGAGCCGGACACGAAGCTGAAGAAGACGCCGAAGCCGACGGCGAAGGCCCCGAGATGGCCGACGAAGGCGGGGATGCGGAACAGACCGCCCATCCGTCGGTAGACGTCCCCCGGTGGCCCGGGAGCCCGGTTCTCCCGCTGGAGTGTCTCCGGCAACGACAGTGCGACGACCACCTCCAGGACGCCGACGGCCGCCAGCGTCCAGAAGACGGTCCGCCAGTCCCCCAGCCCGGCGACCGCGCTGCCGACGACCGGGGCGATGATCGGCGCGACGGCGGTGAAGATCATCATCGTGGACAGGGCCTTCGCCGCCGCAGCCCCGGACGCCCGGTCGGCGATCATGGACCGCCCCAGCATGACGCACGTGCCGCCGGCCGCGCCCTGGAAGAGACGCACCACGATGAAGGCACCGACGCCCGGCACGACGGCGCACAGCACGGAGGCCACCAGCCAGACGACGGTGGCGGCGGTGAGCATGCGGTGGCGTCCGGCCCGGTCGGACAGCGGCCCCATGACCAGCTGCCCGAGGGCCATCCCCACCATGAAGGCGGTGATGGTGAGCTGGGTGCCTGAATCGGTGGTCCCCAGGTCCCGGCTGATGTCCGGCAGGCTCGGCAGGTACATGTCCGTGCCGAACGGCCCCGCGGTGGACAGCAGGGCGATGCCGGCGAGCATCGCCAGGGGAAGGTCGGGGCGTGGGCGGGAGTCGGTCACGTCGGTTCAGCGTACCGCCCGGTCAGACGTCCCGCCTGCGCAGGACGACCACGCCGGCGGCGAAGACGACCAGGCTGAACACCAGGAAGTAGATCACGGACCCCCCGATACCCCAGGGGGCGTCGCCGATGGCCGACTGGTACAGGCCGGCGTTCATGTTCTGGAACGGCAGGTACGGGGTGATCCACTCACCGACCTTCGGGATCATCCCGATGAGGTCCTCCAGCAGGAGCATCCACAGCAGCATGAGCGCGACACCACCGGCGGTGCGGCGCAGCAGGTATCCCACCCCGACAGAGAACATGACGACCAGCACCACGTCCAGCACCAGGATCCCGATGACGCTCCACGCCCCGTCGGCGGACAGGGACAGCCCGTCTGCCAGGGAGGGGTCGTCGAGCTGAGCCCTCGCCGTCAGCGCGGTCAGGAAGATGCTGACGACACCCATGACGAAGAAGACGACCGCGGCAATGCAGCCGTAGACCAGGGTCTTCGCCACCGGAAGTTGCCAGCGCCCCGGTGCCGCGAGAGCGGAGAGCTTCGCGGTGCCGTTACCGTACTCCCCGGTGACCATGATGACCGCCTGGATGACGACGATCATCATGCCGAACAGCTGCAGCCCGGTGAGGCCGGTGGAGACGTCGAAGAGGTCCGAGGGATCGCCGAGGGACGCGAGGGTGGAGCCGTCCCGGTCGTCGAGGGCCGTCTGGTAGGCGTAACCGTTGGAGAAACCCATGAGCAGGGCCCAGCCGACCGTGAACAGCACGATGAGCGCGGTGGTCCAGTAGAAGCCCTTCGTGGAGCGGAGCTTGATCCATTCGGCGTTGACGGTGTGCAACAGCATCAGTTGACCCCTCCGTGGTTGTCGTTCCCGACGATACCGGGCAGTCCGGTGACC
The DNA here is from genome assembly GCF_902782855.1 of uncultured Corynebacterium sp. GTDB lineage: Bacteria > Actinomycetota > Actinomycetes > Mycobacteriales > Mycobacteriaceae > Corynebacterium. The sequence continues at coordinate 18,562 of NZ_CACZOO010000323.1, read as the reverse complement.
CCGCCGGACGGTCCGCCGGTCTGGTAGTCCACGGCGTGACCGGTCATCTGCATGAAGGCGTCCTCCAGGGAGGCGCGGCGCTCCGACAGCTCGAGGAGCATCAGACCGTAGGAGAAGGCGATGCGGCCGATGTCGTCCGGGACGGTGCCGTGGGCGACGAGGATCGGCCGGTCGTCCTCGTCGGTGGCGTCCTCCACCTCGATGCCCTCCTCACCGAGCGCAGCGCGGAGCTGGTCGAGATGCTCCGAACGCACCACCGTGGTGGACTCCGAGGAGTTCCTGATGAACTCGTGGGTGGTGGTGTCCGCGACGAGGCGGCCCCGGCCGATGACCACGAGCCGGTCCGCGGTGAGCGACATCTCCGACAGCAGATGCGAGCTGATGAGCACGGTGCGCCCCTCGGCAGCCAGGGAACGGACGAAGTCTCGGACCCACCGGATGCCCTCAGGATCGAGCCCGTTGACCGGCTCATCGAGGATCAGTGTGTCCGGGTCACCGAGAAGTGCGGCGGCGAGGCCGAGACGCTGCCCCATGCCGAGGGAGAACTTCCCGGCCTTGCGTCCGGCGACATCGGCGAGACCGACGAGGCCGAGGACCTCGTCGACCCGCGTCCGGTCGATCCCGTTCGCCGCCGCCAGCCACTTCAGGTGGTTCGCGGCGCTGCGGTTGGGGTGGACCCACTTCGCGTCGAGCAGGGTGCCCACCCGGGTCAGTGGGCGGTCCAGGTCCCGGTACAGTATCCCGTCGATGGTGGCGGTTCCGGCGGTGGGTTCGTCAAGACCCGTGATCATCCGCATCGTGGTGGACTTCCCCGCCCCGTTGGGGCCGAGGAATCCGGTCACGATGCCGGACTCCACGGTGAAGGACAGGTCCTCCACAGCGGTCGCGGCACCGTACCTCTTGGTCAGTGACTGAACTTCAATCATGCTGACAATGGTGCCACATAACTCAGGTGGGCCTTGGTCAGTATCATCGGTGCCATGTCCGCGCCGGAGAAGGCGACGACCGTACCGTCGCCTGTGCAGCCCACCACCGACACCCCCGAGGGGCCCCCGGGGGCGGGCTCCCCACGTCGCGACGCCGACCGGTGGATGGACGAGGAACTGTTCCGGGACGGGCCGCGCCGGATCCATATCTTCACCCCGCTCGTCGAGGCGCCACGCCGTTTCGCCCGCTTCGTCTCCACCACCCCCGGCCTGCTCACCGTGGTGTCCGTGGTGCTCGTCCTGGCGATCCTCGCGGCCGGCGGTGCGATGGCGGCGTCCTCCGGGAACCGGCAGGGTGAGCTCAACACCCTGGTCAACCGTTCCGAACCCGTCGCCTTCTCCGCCCAGGAACTGTTCAACTCCCTGTCCGTGGCCGACGCGGTCGCCGCCACCGGCTTCCTCTCCGACTCGTCACGCACCGCCGACACCCGCAGCTCCTACCGGGAGGCCCTGGACACCGCCTCCCGCGCGGTCGTCCGCGCGGCCAACGGGATCAACGACCCCTCCAGCCGGGAGATGCAGCTCATCCTGGAGATCCAGGAGAAGCTGCCGACCTACGTCAGCCAGGTGACCGAGGCGGGGGCGAACAACCGTCAGGGATACCCGCTGGGCGCGGCGTACATCACACAGGCGTCCGCGATGATGCAGGATGAACTGCTGCCCGCCGCCGCCGAACTCTACGACCGGACGAGTTCCTCGGTGGTCCACCAGCAGCACCGGCTGACCCGCCCCAGCTGGTTCGCCCTGTCCGGCCTGTTCGCCGCCGTCCTCATGCTGCTCCTCGCCCAGTTCTGGCTGGCCGCCTGGTCGAACCGCAGGATCAACGCCGGCTACGCCACCGCCACGGTGCTCATGGCGGTCGCCCTGATCTGGGCGTCCGCCTCCGCGCTGACCACCTGGCATGACGGACCGCGCGGGGTGGATGGTGCCGCCCAACCGCTGCAGACCCTCACCTCGCTGCGCATCGGGGTGCAGCAGACCCGGTCCACCGAGGTCCTCGGTCTCGTCCAGCGCGACTACACCACCGACAACCAGACCGACTTCACCGACCGGATCGCCACCATCGACACCCGGCTGGAGGAGCTCCGTTCCGTCGCCGGTGGCCGGGCGAACCGCGACCGGATCGACGGGGCCAGGGAGGCGCTGAGGACCTGGGACAGCGCCCACGCGAACATGGTGTCCCTCGTCCGCCAGGGCCGCTACACGGAGGCTGTGCAGGCGGCGGTCGGCAGCGGTGCCGAGAGCGTCAGCGAGAGCTTCACGACGCTCGACAGCGACCTCGAGAGTCTCATCGACGACTCGCGCGACCAGCTCCGCGGCTACCTATCCGACGCCGGTGGTGCGGCGAGCAGGGTGAATCTGCTGGTCCTGGTCCTGTCCCTGCTGTCCATCCTCTGCGTCATCCAGGGCACCCGCCCCCGGCTCCAGGAGTACCTCTGATGGGAACCCGCACCCGCACCGTCGCCGTCCTCATGAGTTCCGGACTGCTGCTGGCGTCCTGCAGCTCCGGCGCCGGGCTCCAGCAGTGGCCGGCCCCCGCCGACCCCGACATTCCGCTGCCCGCCGGCGCGGTCTTCAGTGACGGTTCGGACGCCGGCCAGGTGCAGGACGACGGCGGCGTCCCGTTCGGGTCCCTGCGCCCCGGCGCCGCCACCGCCGGGCAGCGCGTCCCGGCCGTCATCGACCGGGGACGTCTCATCGTCGGCGTGGCGCAGTCGATGAACCAGCTGGGTTTCCGCGACCCGGTCACCGGTGACATGGCCGGTCTCGAGGTCGATATCGCCCACGAGATCGCCCGCGACATCTTCGGAGACCCCGGGCGGGTGGACTTCCGTTACGTCGAGGGGCTCAGCCGGGAGGACGCCCTGCGCGACGGCGACGTGGACATCGTCGTCCGCTCGATGACGCTGACCCGGATACGTCAGCTCGACGTCGAGTTCTCGATCCCCTACCTCTCGGTGAATCCCCGGCTGCTGGTCGCCCGGGACTCCGGGATCACCTCGGAGGCCGATCTCGCGGACCGGACCGTGTGCGCCACCCGGAGCTCCACCAGCGCACAGTCACTGCTCAACGGCATCAGCCACGGCAGGCTGCTGCTGACCCAGACCTGGCCGGACTGCCTCATGGCGATGCAGCACGGTCAGGTGGACGCGATCTACTCCGATTCCGCGGTCCTCTCCGGGCTCCGCGCCCAGGACCCGAACACCGAACTCGTCGGTGACAGTGACCGCACCGACTACTACGGTGTCGCCACTGCACCCCCCACCGTCCGCGACACGGCGGGGCTGGTCAGGCAGGTGAACTCCACCCTGGAACGGATCCGGTCCGACGGCACCTGGGACCGGATCTACGACCGGTGGCTCGCGCCGTACACGGGGCCCGCCTCCCAGCCACCGGCGGTGTACCGCACCGACGCGGAGTCGGCGGAACTGCGTCAGCTGCGCCTCGACGCCGAGGCCGCGGCTCCCGGCCGCTCCTCCGCCGCAGCGCCGACCACCGCCACTGCCTCCGCCACTGCCTCTGCCACTGCCTCTGCCACTGCGGGCGAGGAACCGACCGAAGGGAACTGACCGTGGACGACAACACCCGCGACGAGCGGCACAGTGCGGCGGAGAAGGCCCGGGAGAGCGCGCAGGAGATGGGCACCGAGGCGACCTTCTTCGACCCCTTCGCCGACGATGACGATGAGCCCGAGATCGACCTCGCCGACCTCATGGCCGCCCCGGCACCCGCTACACCGGACACCACGGGCGAGGACACCACAGGCGAGGATTCCGCCGAGACATCGGCCACCCCCTTCGACCCCTTCACCGATGACGGGACGGACGGGGACGACGGGACGGACGGGACGGCGGGCACGTCACCGGACCACGGGGACGCCGGCGAACGCAGCCGCAGGGAGGCCCTGTCCACCTTCCGGCAGCGTCGCGGCACCTCACGGGCCGGGGCGGACGTCGCCGGAGGCATGGTCCGGCTCCCTTTCCTGCCGCCGACCGACCCCCTCACCGCGGTGATCGACCCCGCCGACGAGGTCGCCGGGGGCACTGAACCGCCGACGCTGGACCCCGGGGACATCGTCGCCGGCCAGTACGAGGTCATCGGCACCATCGCCCACGGTGGCATGGGCTGGATCTACCTGGCCCTCGACCACAACGTGTCCGACCGCTGGGTCGTGCTCAAGGGCATGATGGCCACGGTCACAAGGCAGGAGAAGGCCGTCGCGGAGTCCGAGCGGGCCTTCCTCGCCGACATCACCCACCCGGGGATCGTGAAGATCTTCAACTTCATCGACGATCCCCGCAGTCCCGGCGGATTCATCGTCATGGAGTACGTCGGCGGACCGTCACTGCGTGACCGGCGTCGGCTGCAGCCGGACAACACCCTCGACGTCGACATCGCCATCGGCTACATCCTGTCGGTCCTGCCCGCGCTGGAGTACCTGCACTCCCGCGGCGTGGTCTACAACGACCTCAAACCGGACAACATCATCGTCACCGAGGACCAGGTCAAGCTCATCGACCTCGGTGCGGTGACCGGTATCGGCGCCTACGGACACATCTTCGGGACGAAGGGATTCCAGGCGCCCGAGATGGCCCGCACCGGACCGACCGTCGCCAGCGACATCTACACGGTCGGACGCACCCTGGCGAGCCTGGTGGTGAAGCTCCCGGTCACCGACAGCGTGTACGACCCCGGTCTCCCCTCCCCCGACGACGAGCCGATGTTCCGGCGATACCTGTCGCTCTACCGGCTGCTGCTGCGCGCCACCGACGAGAATCCGGCCGACCGGTTCTCCTCGGTGCGTAGTCTGCGTGACCAGCTCGTCGGCGTCCTGCGGGAGGTGCTGGCCATCCGGGACGGCCGCCAGTTCCCGCACTCCGCCACCCGCTTCACCGCGCAACGCTCCACCTTCGGCACCAACCACCAGCTGTTCCGCACCGACCAGCTGCTCGACGGGATCAGGCGCTCGGTGGAGATCACCGCTCCAGAGGTCGTCGCCGCTCTGCCGATCCCGCTGACCGACCCGAATGACCCGGGTGCCGCGCTGCTCTCCGCCGCGAGCCTCACCGAACCGGGCGAGATCCTCGACACCCTGAGCACAGCCATGGACCAGCCCGGGTTCGAGCATTCCCGCGAGATCCCGCTGACGATGGTGCGCGCCCAACTTGACCTGGGGATGACCGCGGAGGCCGAGGCCCGGCTGCGGGACATGGACACCACACTTCACCGCGACTGGCGTCACCAGTGGTTGTCCGGGGTGTGCGCCCTGCTCACCGGCGAGTTCGTCGCCGCCCAGCGGTACTTCAACACGGTGCTGAACATCCTGCCCGGCGAGCCGGCGCCGAAGCTGGCGTTGGCCGCGACCGACGAGCTGCTGCTGCAGGAGCAGGGGGTCAACGCCATCGGGTTGCTCGACGCCGGCATACGCCGTTCCGCCATGGCGCTGACCTACCAGCAGGGTCTGAACCTCGACGAGGAGGCGGTGGTTCCGGGATGGACGCATCTCACCCAGGACCCGGTGGCGCTGCGGTTCCACGCCCTGCGGCTCTACGGCCTGGTGTGGTCGACGAACCCGACGACGGTGTCCTCGGCCTTCGGCATGGCCCGGCAGTTGCAGGCGGAGGGCATGGTGGACCCGGCGGTGGCGACGCTCGACAAGGTGCCCGCGAACTCCCGGCACCACGAGATCGCCCGGATGACGACGGTGCTGATGTTCATCACCGACCGGCAGGATCTCAGTGAGTCCCGGATCCGCCGGGCCGGACGCCGCCTCGATCTGCTGCCCACGACCGAACCCCGGATCCCCCAGTTGCGGATCGCGGTACTGTCCGCGGCACTCGACTGGTTGCGTGACCGGGCGGACGCCGGGGAACCTGTCCAGGTGGGGCCGGGTCAGCTCTTCGACGTCGACTTCTCCGAACGGGGGCTTCGTGCCGGGTTGGAACGCGGCCTGCGGGAGCTCGCCCGGCAGTCGCCGTTCGCACGGCACCGGTTCAGGCTGGTGGACATGGCGAACCGGATCCGGCCCCGCACCTGGTTCTGAGCTGCGGCCGTTCCGCCGGACACCCGGTGGATCAGTTGCCGATCAGTTGCCCACGTCCGCGAGCGCGGCGGCGGCACGCGCGATGGCCAGCTCCTCGTTGGTCGGTACGACAAGCACCTTGACCGCGGAATCGTCGGTGGAGATCACGCGGGCCCCCTTGACCCCCGCCTCGTTGTTGTTCCTGGCGTCATCGATGACGATGCCGAAGTTCTCGAGGCCGGCCATGGTGTCGCGGCGGATGCCGACGTGGTTCTCTCCGACACCGGCGGTGAAGGTGATGGCGTCGAGGCGTCCCAGCTCCAGCATGTAGGAGCCGACGTACTGGCGGACCCGGTGGACGTAGATGTCGTAGGCCTCCTGGGCGTCCGCCTCCCCCTCGTTCATGAGTTCCTGCAGCAGGCGGAAGTCGTTGACACCGCACAGACCCTTGAGACCGGAGCGACGGTTGAACAGGGTGTCGATCTCGTCGATGCTCATCTTCGCCTCGCGGACGAGATGGAAGATCACCGAGGGGTCGATGTCACCGGTACGGGTACCCATGACCAGACCCGCCAGCGGGGTGAGACCCATGGAGGTGTCGATGGCCTTGCCGCCCCTGATCGCCGTCGCCGATGCACCGTTGCCGAGGTGCAGCGTGATCTGGTTGACGTCCGCCGGGTCCTTGCCGATGATGTCGGGCACCAGTCCGGAGACGTACTTGTGGCTCGTGCCGTGCGCCCCGTACCGGCGGATGTGGTACTGGTCGGCAATGTCACGGTTGAGGGCGTAGCGGGACGCGGACTCCGGCAGCGAATGGAAGAACGCGGTGTCGAACACCGCGACATGGGGCACGTCCGGGAGCAGTGCCCGGGCATTCTCGATCCCGTCGAGGTGGGCCGGGTTGTGCAGCGGGGCCAGGGGGATCAGGGAGCCGATCTGTTCGGCGACCCGGTCGTCGATGATCACCGGCTCGTTGAAGATGTACCCGCCCTGCACCACGCGGTGGCCGACGGCGTGGACGTCGAGGTCCTGCGGTCCGACACCCAGCAGGGACATCATGCCGAAGGCGCGTTCCAGACCGACCGAGTGGCTGAGGATGGGGCGCCGGTCCTCGATGGTGTTGTTCTCGGTGACGATCCGGATGTGGCCGCGGGACTCACCGATCTGCTCGACGAGTCCGGAGAGGAAGGGCTTGTCGGGGTGCTCGGCCTCGAGGTCGAGGACCTGGAACTTGATGGAGGAGGACCCGGAGTTGAGGACCAGAATGTGCTGCGTCATGGTTGTGGGTGACCTTTCGGTTAGTTGCCGGCCTGGATGGCGGTGATCGCGACGGTGTTGACGATGTCCGGGACGGTGGCTCCGCGCGACAGGTCGTTGACGGGCTTGTTGAGGCCCTGGAGGATCGGGCCGACCGCCAGCGCGTCGGCCGTGCGCTGCACTGCCTTGTAGGTGATGTTCCCGCTGTTGAGATCGGGGAAGACGAAGACGGTGGCCTCACCGGCGACCTCCGAGCCCGGCAGCTTCTTCCGGCCCACGGACTCGACGACGGCGGCGTCGAACTGCAGGGGGCCGTCCACGCTGAGTTCCGGTGCGGACTCGCGGGCGATCGTGACGGCCTCGGCGACGGCCTCCACGTCGGCACCGGCTCCGGAGGATCCGGTGGAGTAGGACAGCATGGCGACCTTCGGGTCGATGCCGAACTGGGCGGCGGTCTTCGCCGACACCACGGCGATCTCGGCGAGCTGCGCCGGGGTCGGGTTCGGGTTGACCGCGCAGTCACCGAACGCCCACAGGACGCCGTCCATGACCATGAGGAAAATGGAGGAGACGATGGACGCCTCAGGCACGGTCTTGATGATCTGGAAGCTCGGCTTGATGGTGTGCGCGGTGGTGTGCGCCGCCCCGGAGACCATGCCGTCGGCGAGGCCGAGGTGGATCATCATCGTCGCGTAGTAGCTGATGTCCTTCATGGTCTCGCGGGCCTCGTCGAGGGTGACCCCCTTGGCCCTGCGCAGCTCGGCGAACTCCCCGGCGAACCGCTCGAGGTCGTCTCCCTGGGTCGGGTCGGTCAGCGTGGCGCCGGAGATGTCGAGACCGAGCTCGTGGGCGCGGGCCGCCATGGTGGCGGGGTCACCGAGGATGGTGAGCTCACAGACCTTCTTCTCGAGCAGCTGGTGGGCTGCGGTGAGGATGCGGTCATCATCCCCCTCGGGCAGCACGATGTGCGCGTGGGCGGCCCGGGCCTGGGTGATGAGGTTCCGTTCGAAGACCTCCGGGCCGATGACCGGGGTGGCGGGCTCAGCCTCGTCGACCTCGTCGAGGGCGAGGAACGGGACGGCGGTGCCCTCTGCCTCCAGGGCGGAGGACCCGTGGGTGCCGTCCATCACCGCGATTCCCCGGGGCGCGCGCCCGACCCGCACCAGCTGGCCGGAGACCTGCTGCAGCTGGAGGTGGTCCCGGTCGCCGGCGGCGACGAGGAACTGCGGGACGCCGACGGCCGCGGCCAGGCGGGAGTCGAACATCGGTTCACCGGTACCGATGAGCACGCCGTCCCGGTCACCGAGCGCGACATCGAGTGCCGCACCGAAGTCCGGCGCCGAGGGGCGCAGCGTGTCGAAGATGTCGATGACGTCCCCGACATCGGGGCCGGTGCCGGCGGCGAGACTGCTGATGAGCTCTCCCCTGCGACCTGCGGCGGTGGCGATCGGACTGAGCACGGCGCGGACTGTCACGGAAACTCCTGAGGTTGTCGACTGCTGTGGTGTGGTCTACTTTGACGTTACTATTGTGCACGGAAGCACAGTCGGTGACCAACGCCACAGTTCCGGGCGGGCCCCCACCCCCTCTAACCTGTGGCGGAAGCACCGGGAACGGGGGCACCCGCGTTGTCCACAGGCGCGGTCCACCCCGCTTCCGGCGGCTCCTGTGACCGTCCGTGACCGTCCGTGGCGAGCGGAGCGTCATCCGGCGGTGCACTGCCGGACCCGACGTGCGACCAGGGGAGCGACGGCGGCAGCCAGGGGCACACCGGTGGTGACTGGTGGCGAGGACCGTGCCGATGACGCATACGACGACAATGCACCGACCGCGGTGTCCCACAGTGTGCCCGGGGAGATGAACAGCGGGGCGACGTGCACCTGCCCGGTGGAACCGCGTACCGCGTCCAGCACAGCGGACGCCCCGGCCCCGGCGGGTCCGGTGGCGGTGACGTGTTCGGCGGTGACGCCGGCCCGCCGACCGATGTCGGCGGCGAGACCCGCGACTGTCCCGTTCGCCCCGGGGACGGAGGACCCCACGGAGTAGAGGACGAGGTGTGCGGTGCCGGACGGGATGCGGGACGCCAGCAACGACGCCACATCCCCGCCGGTGCCGATCCCGTCCGCGAGCGTGAACTCCAGCCCGGTCGCCGCGGTCGCCCCGGACAGGGCGTCCGGCACGTCGTGACGCAGGTGGAAGGCCCGGGTGAACAGCAGCGGCACGACGACCGCCCGCCGGTGTCCCTGCGCTGCGAGCAGATGGGCGACCGTCGTGGGTGTCCTCGCGGAGAAGTCGAGGTGGGAGGGGTGTACCGGGGCTCCGGTGAGGGTGGAGACGGCGTCGGCGACGCGGGCGACGGCAGCGTCCGCACCCGGGTGCCTGGACCCGTGCGCGAGGAGAATCACCGGCGTCACCATGTGCGTACCTGAGCCCGTCCCTAGTCGACCGAGGTGACCAGACCGGCGGTGAGGGTGTCGCCGTCGCCCGGGTTGATCAGCAGGAAAGAACCGACCCGTCCGCCACGACGGTAGGGCTCGACCGGAAGCGTCTCAGCGACGGTGACGCGGACCTCGGCGATGTCGTTGAGTTTCAGCTCGGTGCCGAGTTCGTCCCCGGCCGCGGCGGCGTCCTCGTCGAGGATGTGGACGCGGCGGACGATCTCGTCGACCCGCGCCCGGACGGTGGCGGTGCCGTAGCGCAGCAGGACGTTGCCCCGGACGCGGACCGGGAACTCGGCGAGCTGGAAGACCAGGGCCCGGAAACCGGTGACCGGGGCGGGCGGTGCGTCATCGTCGGTGGCGGTGGCAAGGAGGTCACCACGTGAGATGTCGATGTCGTCAGCCAGGCGCAGAGTGACGGACTCGCCGCGCACGGCCCTGTCCTGCTCCCCACCGGGACCGTCGACGCCGACGACGGTGGTGGTGCGTCCGCCGGCGCCGCCGATGGTGACCTCGTCACCGACGGCGACGGAGCCGGAGGTCAGCCGGCCGGCGTAGCCGCGGTAGTCGGTGGCGTGGTCGCGGATGACGACCTGCACCGGGAAGCGCAGACCGCGTTCGGTGCCGGCGTTGATGCGGGCCGGCTGGGCGGTCTCCAGGATCTCCAGGACGGACGGGCCGTCGTACCAGGGGGTGTTCTCCGAGCGGGTGACGACATTGTCGCCGAGCAGGGCGGACGTCGGCACGATGTCGACTTTCGGCAGGTCCAGGTCAGCTGCCAGGGCCCGCACGTCGGCGGCGATGGAGTCGAAGACCTCCTCGGAGAAATCGACGGCGTCGATCTTGTTCACGGCGACGATGACGTGCGAGGTGCGCATCATCGCGGCGACGGTGAGGTGTCGCTTCGTCTGCTCGATGACGCCGTTGCGGGCGTCGATGAGCACGATGACCAGCTCAGAGGTGGACAGGCCGGTGACGGTGTTGCGGGTGTACTGCACGTGGCCGGGGCAGTCCGCGAGGATGAAGGACCGCTTGTCGGTGGCGAAGTAGCGGTACGCCACGTCGATGGTGATGCCCTGCTCACGCTCGGCGCGCAGGCCGTCGACCAGCAGGGAGAGGTCCGGGTTGGCCAGGCCCTTGGCTGCGGAGACGCGCTGGACGGCCTCGAACTGGTCGGCGAGGATGGACTTGGTGTCGTGCAGCAGGCGTCCGACGAAGGTGGACTTGCCGTCGTCGACGGAGCCGGCGGTGCACAGACGGAGGGTGGGCAGTGCGGAGGTGGTCACGGTCTCGGTCTCCAGTGTTGCGGCGGTCATCAGAAGTAGCCTTCCTTCTTGCGGTCCTCCATGGAGGATTCGGAGAGTTTGTCGTCGGCCCGGGTGGCGCCGCGTTCGGTGGTCGTGGAGGCCTTGATCTCCTCGATGACCTCGTCGACGGTGGCGGCGTCGGAGAGCACGGCACCGGTGCAGGACATGTCACCGACGGTGCGGTAGCGCACGGTCCTCGTCTCGACCGTCTCCCCCTCCTTCGGGCCGCCCCATTCGCCGGCGGTCAGCCACATGCCACCGCGGTTGAAGACCTCACGCCGGTGGGAGTAGTAGATCTCCGGGATCTCGATGTCGCGGGCCTTGATGTAGTCCCAGATGTCCGCCTCGGTCCAGTTGGAGATCGGGAAGACGCGGATGTTCTCGCCGGCCTGGTGGCGGCCGTTGTAGAGGCCCCACAGTTCCGGACGCTGACGACGCGGGTTCCAGCCGCCGAAGGAGTCGCGCACGGAGAAGACACGCTCCTTGGCACGGGCCTTCTCCTCGTCACGGCGGGCACCACCGAGCACGGCATCGTAACCGCGGTTCTGGATCGTCTCGACGAGCGGGACGGTCTGCAGCGGGTTACGGGTGCCGTCCGGACGCTCCTGGACGGCACCGGAGTCGATCCAGTCCTGGACGTGGGCGACGTGGAGGCTGATCCGCGGGTCGGCGGCGATGCGATCACGGAACTCGATGACCTCCGGGAAGTTGTGGCCGGTGTCGACGTGGATGAGCTCGAAGGGCACGGCGGCCGGGGCGAAGGCCCGCTTGGCGAGCTCGAGGACGACGACAGAGTCCTTTCCGGAGGAGAACAACAGGCCCGGCTTGTCGAACTGGCCGGCGACCTCGCGGAGGATCTCGATGGCCTCCGCCTCGAGGCTGGCGAGGTGCGGGCTGAGCTGGTTCTGGGTGGGGGTTGCAGTGGTCACAGGTGGAGTCCGCATTCTGTCTTGGTGGAGCCGGCCCAACGGCCGGAACGGGGGTCTTCGCCGGGAGCGACGGGCAGGGTGCAGGTGGCGCAGCCGATCGATGGGTACCCCTGCTTGGTCAGGGGGTGGATGATCAGGTCGTGTGCGTCGATGTAGTCATCGACATCCTGGTCGGTCCAGGCGGCGATGGGGTTGATCTTGAGGCGGCCGGTGCGGTCGACGTCGAGGATCGGGGTGTCCCTGCGCAGCTCACTGTCGACCCGCTTCACGCCGGAGATCCACGCCTCGTAGGGGTTGAGCATCCGGGCGAGCGGCTCGACCTTGCGCATCCGGCAGCAGGCGGTCGGGTTGGAACGGTAGAGGTTCGCCCCGTACTCGCGGTCCTGGTCCTCGACGGAGAGGACGGGCTCGACGGTCTTCAGCGGCAGGCTGTAGCGCTCATCGACCTCGCGGGCGACGTCGATGGTCTCGTCGAAGTGGTAGCCGGTGTCCAGGAACACGAGCTCGGCATCGTGGACGCGGCCCTGGGCGAGTTCGGCGAGGACCGTGTCCTGCATGGACATGGTCACCGCCACGGTGCCGGTGACGTGCTCGTCGACCCAGTCGAGGATCTCCTCGGCGGTCCTCCCGTCGAGGCGGTCATTCCATTCGTCGACCAGGTCCTGGTGGGCGGCGCTCTGCTCCGCACTGAGGTGTGTGGTGGTGGTGGGGGCACCGTCGGGGCTGACCCCGGGGTCCCTGGGGGGCCGGTCAGAGGCATCTGCGGCGGTGATGCCGCCGAGCCCCACGAGACCGGTCAGCGCCGTGATGCCGACGCCTGCTCCCGTGTTCGTCATGGCTGTTCTTCCCTGCTCTTCTCTGGTGGGGGCGAGTCCGACCGGACAGTCGTCTACAGACCGGTCGGTCTAATGCTGCACCACACTAGACCACTCGGTTCATAAGGAGCAACAGGGATTCCCCGTACCCCTACAGTCACTGTTTGTAGGTACTGGTCACGGTGAATAAAACTCCCAGACAGAGGGGTCTATCCGCTCGTCCGGGTCACCGCCCCCGCGACCACACCGACCACAGCTCGGCGTAGCGTCCACCGGACACCACCAGATCGTCATGGGTGCCGCGCTCCACGATGCGCCCGTCCTCCATGACCAGGATCTCGTCGGCCTGACGGGCCTGGTCCAGCCGGTGCGCCACCGTCAGGGCGGTGCGCCCCTGAGTGAGCCGCCGGGCGGCGTCCTCCAGGGCCTGGGCGCCGGCCGAGCCCGCCTCCGCCGTCGCCTCATCGAGCACGACGACCTTCGGGTCGCGCAACAGCACCCGCGCCAGGGCGAGCTGCTGGGCCACCACCGGATCCGGGACCACACCCCGGCTACCGACCTCGGTGTCCAGACCGTCAGCCAGGCGACCGACCCACCCGTCGGCGCCCACGGCCGCCAGCGCCTCCGTCAGCTCCTCGTCCGAGGCGTCGGGCGCGGCGAGCAGCAGGTCGTCACGCAACGACCCGGAGAACACGTGGACCTCCTGGGACACCAGTGCCAGACGCGTGGCCCGCTCATCATCCGACAGTGCCGTGACCGGTACACCGTCGATCGTCACCGAACCGGCGGTCGGCTCCCGCAGCCCGGCGAGCAGTGTCGCCACCGTGGTCTTGCCGGCACCGGACGCACCCACCAGCGCCACTGCCCTGCCCGGCCCGATCCGGAAGGTGACGTCCGAGACCGCCCAGGCATCCTCCCCGTAGCGGAAGGCGACATCGTCGAGGACGACCTCGCCACGGGCCTCCGGCGCACCGGCGTCCGGCACCGGACGCGGCGGGTCGACGGTCACGCCGATGATCCGGGCCAGCGAGGCGTAGCCGGACTGGGCGGCGTCCAGCACCCGCATGACCTGCTGCAGCGGACCCCGCACCCGGATGATCATCAGCGCGGCACCCGTGACCGCACCGACCCCGAGCACGCCGCCGTCGACGAGGAGGAAACCGAGGACCAGCGCCGAGGCGATCATCACGAACTCGGCGATGAGCATCCGGTTCAGCAGCCGGACCATCACACGGTTCGCACCGACGGCGTTGTGCACCACGGACCGGGACGCGTCGCTGATGCGGTCGTGCATGTCACGCTCCATCCGGAACGCGCGGACGGTGCGACGACCGTGGATCGCCTCGAGCACCCGGCGCGCCCGCAGTCCCATGGACGCCCGCTCGGCGGCGAACAACTGTGGCGCCCTGCGCAGGTAGGCACGGGCGGAGAACCAGTACACCGGGGAGACCAGCACGAGCACGGCGAGGAACCGCCAGTCGACGGTGAGCAGTCCGACGCCGGTCGCGGCGATGGCGAACACCGCCCCGGACAGCACCGGCAGCACCTCCATCACCGCCGAGGAGGTCTGGGCGACATCGTCGGTCGACCGGCTGACCACGTCGCCGGTGCCGGCGTCCTCCACCCGGTGCATCGGCAGGCCCAGGGCTGTGCCGACCATCTCCTCGCGCAGGTTGGCGATGAGCCGCTCGGACAGCCGTGCCAGCAGGAAGTAGCCCGCACCGTCGGTCACGCCGGCTGTGACGGCGGCGGCGGTCATGAGTCCGGCGGTACGCCACAGGTCACCGTCGGTTCCGTCGGTGGCGATGTCGACGATGCGTCCCATCAACCGGGGCACGGAGACGGTGCACCAGGCACCGACACCGAGCAGCACAGCGGCGATCAGCGCCTGCCACCGCGCGCCCGGCACGGCCCGGAGTTGACGGACGATGTCCCGACGGGCCTGCGCCCAGGTCGCCAGGGGGAACGCCTGGAACTGTGCGGTGGTCGGGGTCATGCGTGCACCCCCGCCAGCGCCGCGTCGAGGTCGGCGGCGTCCCACCGGGTGGTGGCGACGACCTGCCAGGCCGGAGCCTCGGAGATCACGAGGACGCGGTGTGCGGAGTGTCCGTGATCCCCCACACCCGCGTAGCGGGCGGCGACCCGTTCGGCGATGTGTTGTTCGGTGACCGAGTCCACCGCCGTCGTCGGGTCGGTGAGCACCAGCAGCTCCGGGTCGGCGGCGATCGCGCGGGCCAGGGCGACCCGTTGACGCTGACCACCGGAGAGGCGGCGTCCCCCTTCCCCCACCGGGCGGTCGGGTCCGCCGGGGATGTCCGCGCAGTCGGCGACCTCCAGCGCCTCGGCGGCGACCGCCGGATCGGGGTGGACATTGTCACGCAGCGGGCCGTCGAAGAGATCGGCGGCGTGTGGCGCGACGATCACCCGGTGACGCGGCATGCGCAGCAGGGTGTCCGTCACCTCCGCGGCGCGGCTGAGGTCGCGGACCACGGTGACACCGGCCGGTACAGCGGCGACCAGCGCGTCCGTCTCCGCCTCCGACGCCTCGTCCGGGGTGGCGTAGGGGACGGTGAGCACGCTGACGACCCGTCGGGCGGACGCGGCGGAGATCGCCACGCGGGTGGCGAAGTTGCGTCCCAGCATCGTCATCGGGTGGCCGACGTACTGGGACAGGCCGACCACCGTGATGAGCTGGCCGACGGTGAGCCCGTCGTGCAGGGCGAGCCAGCCGGCGGCGACACCGACGGCGACGACGTACACCGCGCCGATGGACTGGGTGGTGGCGGTGAGCCGGGCCTCGGCGGCGTTCGCGGCGACCGTGGCGTGGTACGCCTCTTCCGAGTAGCCGCGGTAACGGGCCTTCATCGTGGAGACGACGCCGAGCCCCTTGATGATCCGCAGCCCCTGGACCGCGTCGGTGGCGACCGAGGCGGTGCGTGCCAGTGCCCGCTGGCGGGCTCCGGCCCGGGAACGCAGGGGTCGGGCGGCGCGGACCGAGAGCAGGACCACCGCCGGCGCGCCGAGCAGGACGGCCAGCCCCAGCCGCCAGTCGACGGTGAGGACGACGGCGGCGACGTAGAGGATCGACCCGAGTTCGGCGACCGGGAAGACCGTCATGACGATGATCTCGGCGGCCTTGTTGGCGTCCGTGCTGGCGATGGACAGCAGACCGCCGGCGGTGCGTTCGCCGCCCGCCCCGTCACGGCCGATCCCCCGGGGGTCCTGGATCCGGTCGGTCACGGCGGTGCGGACGTCATGGCTGACCTGCTGGAGGATCATCTCCAGGAAACGACGCCCCAGCCAGACGGAGACGCTGTTGAGGAGGAAGAGCAGCGCGAGGACGCCGAGCCACCGGGAGAGGTGTGCACCGTTTCCGGTGGCGACGGCGTCATCGATGGCGCGGCCGACGACGACGGAGGTGGTGGCGTTGCAGATGAAACCGAGCAGCATCCCGCCGGACGCCAGGAACTGCCGGGGTCGCTGACTGAACGCGACCTTGAGCAGCCACCGGGGATCATCGGGGGCGGGGAGGTGGGACGGCCGAACGCTGAGCAGCCCCGAGGTGAGGGCCCTGCTCTTCTGCTGCTGTTCGCGCTGTTCGTGCTGTTCGTGCTGTTCGTGCTGTTCCACCATGGGGCCCGAGGTTACCGGTTACACACCGCGGGGCAGCTGCCCGTGCAGTTTCACCGAGAACACCCGGCGGCAGTCCCGGCATTCCCAGGCATTGTCCGTCTCCGGGTCCGGCCACAGGTTCTCCGAGGCGCAGTAGGGGCAGTGCATCACGGTGGCTCTCCTGGGGTTGGGGTGGGCGGACTTGCCGCCGATGGCGTCGTTCGCACGGTTCATGCCGCTCACTGCAGCTGCTCCTCGGGTGCGCGGAGCACCCAGTCACGGAACTGCTCGTCGGTGCTGGTCCGGTGTGCCCGGTAGTTCTCCACGACGCGGACGACGTAGTCGTCCAGCTCGGCGGAGGTGACCTTGTGGCCGCGCAGCTTCTTGCCCCAGTCGGGGTGCATCCCCAGTGCGCCGCCGAGGTGCACCTGGAAGCCCTCGACCCGGTTGCCGGCGGCGTCGGTGACGATCTGGCCCTTGAGGCCGATGTCGGCGACCTGGGTGCGGGCGCAGGAGTTCGGGCAGCCGTTGAGGCTGATCTTCAGCGGCACGTCGAGGTCCCCGAGCTTCTCCTCGAGCTGGTCGGCCAGGTCGATCGCCCGCTTCTTGGTGGTGACCAGGGCGAGCTTGCAGAACTCCAGGCCCGTGCAGGAGATGATGTCGCGGCGGAAGCTGGAGGGCTTCGCCGACAAGCCCTCTTCCTCCAGGGCGTCGGTCAGTTCGTCGACGGCGTCGGGCGCCACGTCGAGGAACAGCAGTTCCTTGTCCGGGGTGGTCCGGATGTTGTGCACCCCGTGGGCCTCGGCGAGGTCGGCGAGCCGCTGGAGCTGGTCGCCCTCAGTGTGACCGACGGTGGGTTTGACACCGACATAGAACCTGCCGTCCCGCTGCTCGTGGACACCGACGTGGTCACGGTAGCCGGGCCAGATCTCCGGGGCGGGACCGTCGGTGAGCTTGTGGCCGAGGTAGTCGTCCTCGAGGATGCGGCGGAACTTCTCGATGCCCCAGTCGGCGACGAGGAACTTCAGCCGGGCGCGGTTGCGCAGCTTGCGGTAGCCGTAGTCGCGGAAGATCCGCACGGCACCCACCCACACCTCGGGGACCTCTTCGAGCGACACCCAGGCACCGAGCCGCTGGGAGAGCATCGGGTTGGTGGACAGTCCGCCGCCGACCCAGACGTCGAAGCCGGGGCCTTTCTCCGGGTGCTCGGATCCGATGAAGGCGATGTCCTGGATCTCGTGGGTGACGTCCTGGCGACGGTTGCCGGAGATCGCCGACTTGAACTTGCGGGGCAGGTTGGCGAACTCCTCGCGGATCAGCCAGTTCTCCTTGATCTCACGGATCGCCGGGGTGGCGTCGATGATCTCGTCCTTGGATATGCCGGCGACCGGGGAACCGAGGATGACGCGGGGCACGTCGCCGCAGCCGAAGTAGGTGTCCAGGTTGACGGCGGCGAGGCGGTCCCAGATCTCCGGGACGTCCTCGATGCGGACCCAGTGCAGCTGGATGTTCTGCCGGTCGGTGAAGTCCGCGGTGCCGCGGGCGAAGTCGCTGGAGATGCCGCCGATGACGCGCAGCTGCTGCGGCGTGACCTGACCGCCGTCGAGACGGATGCGCAACATGAAGTAACGGTCCTGCAGTTCAGCGTTCGTCAGGGTTCCGGTCTGCTCACCGTCCATGTCCTGACGACGCTGGGTGTACATGCCGATCCACTTGAAGCGCGGGGCGAGGTCCTCTGCCGGGATCGAGTCGAACCCCTCTTTCGAGTAGATGTTCCGGACGCGGTCAGCGACGGCGAGGCCGGCGTCCTCCTGTTTGATGCGTTCGTCACCGTTGAGCGGGTCATGGCCGTCGATGAGCCACTGGCCCTGCGGCTTCGGGGCCCTGCGGTCGGCTTTCTCCTCGTCGGTGAGGATCTTCGGGGCCGGCGGCGCGGCGTCGATGGCCTGCTCCAGGACCGCGGTGGCCTTCTGGACGGCCTTGGACGCCTTGAGTTCGTCCCAGCGGGCCTTGCGTGCCGCGGCGAAGAGCCCGGAGTTCCCCGGTTCGGCCTCCGCGGCGGCCTCCGCCCTCACCGTGGCACTGGCGAGCCTGTTCTGCTTCTCCTCGGCGGCGGCGAGCGCGGCGCGGGCCTCGGTGACGGCCGGGGCTTCGTGCGGTGCTCGGGGCTCGGCGGGCTCTGTGGGCTCAGTGGG
>NZ_CACZOO010000322.1 GCF_902782855.1 uncultured Corynebacterium sp. | reverse complement strand
TGATCCATCTCTCCCGCTGACCACGGAGGACGCCATGTCCGGCACGACACCCACCCGCCCACTCACCGAGCGCATCATCGCCGGCTCCACGCTGGACGCCGTGATCTACGCCGACCGCACCGGGACCATCCGACTGTGGAATGACGCCGCGGTCGACATGTTCGGCTGGTCCACCGAGGACGCGGTCGGGCAGTCGCTGGACATCATCATCCCGGAGAAGATGAGGGGCGCCCACTGGACCGGCTGGGACCGGGTCATGGACACCGGTGTGACCAGGTACGGCCTGGAACCGTTGACCGCCCCTGGCGTCCGGAAGGACGGGACGCGCATCTCCCTGGAGTTCTCCATCGTCATGCTCAAGGAGGGCGACCGAGCCGACGGTCGCGTCGAGGGCGTGGCCGCCGTGCTCCGTGACGTCACCGCGCGGTGGGAGAAGGAGCGGGAACTGAAGCGCCGGGTCAGCGAACTGGAGGGTGCGTGACGGTTTACGTCCCGTGAGGCCGGTCCACCACAGGGTCCACCACAGGGGCCACCACAGAGTCCACCTTTGAGAGCCTGGTGATGTGCAACCACCCGGTCGCCACCCGGCGCGGTACCGGTGGCCTGGGGACTGTCGCATCCGGATGCGTCGTTCCCCGAACTGTCGCTGATGACGCTCGTGGTGAGCGTGATGTTCGCCCTCTTCGACATCGTCATCGTCGACTGGCTGGTGGTATGCACGTGGCGTCCGGCGCGGATCGTGTTCCCCGGGACCGGGAACTGCGCGGGATGGCGGGACCACCGCTTCCACGTGATGGACCAGCTGTCGCCGAGGGGAATCACCGCCCTGGTCGGGATCAGTCTCGTCCTGGGTGCGGTGGCGTGGGCGGTGACCTGAGGCTCAGCGTCCTGCGAGGGCGGTGAGGTTCCCGCCGACCAGGCGCTGTGTGGTCCATTCGTCCTGCGGCGTCGCGCCGATCGAGCGGTAGAAGGCGATCGAGGGTTCGTTCCAGTCCAGGACCGTCCACTCCAGCCGGGTGTAGCCGCGGTCGACGCAGATCGCGGCGAGAGCGGAGAGCAGCGCCGTGCCGTAGCCGGAGCCGCGGTGCCGCTCATGGACGTAGAGGTCCTCGAGCCAGATGCCGTGGCGCCCGGTCCAGGTGGAGTAGGAGAGGAACCACAGGGCGATGCCGCGGATCTCGTCTGTGCCGTCGGTTCCGTTTCCGGACGCCACGACGTGCGCGAACGCCTTCGGGTCGTCACCGAAGAGGGTGTCGGCGAGCATCACCTCGGTGTTCTCGACGGCGTCCGGCTCCTTCTCGTAGACCGCGAGGGCGCGGATGCAGTCGAGGATGCCGGGAATGTCGCCGGGTCGTGCGGGGCGCACCACGGCCCCGTCGGGGAGGACGCGGGACGTCGGGAAAACCTGCTCAGTCATGCCGCCGATGCTACGCATCAGGTGAGCGCACCAGGGTCGCGGCGTGATCCCGGAGGTAGTCGCGAAGGCCTGGCAGGGTGAACTCAACCTGACCTGCGCCGACCGCCCGGATGACGCCGGCGTCCAACAGCCGTTGCCGGTAGACGGACACATAGTTCTTCTTCACCCCCATCCGCTCGGCGATGTCCCCGGTCCGGCTCGGGCCGTCATCCTTCGCCATCTTCACAAGGAACGTCTTATCCACCTCCGAGAGATCGTGTAGCGACGTGGCATGGACCAGGTTCCCGAGCCTCCGCCGCGCCCGCTCGGTCCCAATTGCCACCTGAGCCAGACCGATGTACCCGTCCACCGCACTCCGCCACACGTTGTACCCCACCAGCTGGATCATGAACGGATAGCCTTCGGTTGCGGCCACTGCGGCATCGAGAGCTTCCGGGGCAATGGCCACGCCGGAATCCTCGATCGGCCCCAGTAGCGCATCCCTCACCTCGGCATCAGCGACGTTTCCGAGTTCCACGCGTTCCGCACGGCGTAGGAAGGTCAGCACGGCGTCATTGAGCAGGTCCGAGATGGCACCGGGAAGACCCGCCAGCACCAGTGCGAAAGGAAGCTGTTCGCGGACGAGATGCTGGGCCAGTGCCCCGAGGTGGCGTAGTTCGTCATGATCTCCGCCGTGAACCTCGTCGACGGTGACGACGAGCCCGGCCCCGCGCTCGTCGAGGAGCCCGAGAAGTCTGGTCACAGCATTCCGGAGCCCGGATTCCGGACGGTCCGGATACTCAATGTCCACTCCTCCCGCCGGCGTCGACGCTCCGGTGACCCGCGGCACCTGACGATCGTCCCCTGTGACGGACGCCAACTGCTTCTCCACTCCCCGACTCAACCGGTCGAGCAGACCCGGGGTCGCGGTCTCCGACAGGTGCAGCCAACCCTCGGTCCTGGCCACATCCTCCAGAGCATTGAGCATCACCGTTTTCCCCGTTCCTCGGGGGCCGGTCACCAGTGTGAGCAGGCCCGGCGCACCGGGTCCGTCGATGACGGACTCCCGGAAGTCATCAATGACCTCGCCTCTGCCTACGAGTAGCGGCGGGGTCGCACCGGCGGTCGGAGTGAACGGGTTACGACGGGCACGGGTCGGCTGTGATGTTGAGCGGGGCACCGGACCTCCCTGGATCTGTTTTGCAGGCTTTATACCTTTTATACTCTTTATACTTTTTGCGCACTTTGCCGCAGGTGAGAGCAACCATTCATGTTCATACTTGTACGTATTTCCATACTTACGTACTATCGGCGCCGTGGATGATCACCTTGTATCACTGAACAACGCCGTCGCCGA
>NZ_CACZOO010000321.1 GCF_902782855.1 uncultured Corynebacterium sp. | reverse complement strand
CGCCGTCGGTGTCTACACCGCCTCCCGTCAGTACAAGGTCGGCGACCGTGTGTGGCAGGGAATCTCCATCATCACCCTGAACCTCCACGTCGTCGTGGTCTCCGTCGCGGTGGTCACCGTCGGCCGGTGGATCAACGACACCACCGGCAACCGGATCTTCTACGTCACCGGATCGAAGAACTCCGACGTCCGCGGGTTCTTCCCGGTGCTCGTCGACAGTGCCCAGCACCTCGTCCTGCCCAGCGTGGCCCTGGTGATCATCACCTACGCCGGCTACCACATGCTGCAGCGCAGCCTGCTGCTCGACAATCTCGGCGCCGACTACGTCCGCACAGCCCGGGCCAAGGGTCTGGGCCGTGGCAGGGCGATCCGCCGTCACGCGCTGCGGACCTCCCTGATCCCCGTCGCGACGAACGTGGCCTTCTCCATACCCGGCATCTTCACCGGCGCCGTGATGACCGAGAAGATCTTCGGGTGGAACGGCATGGGCCAGTACACCATCGACACGATCAGCAAGAACGACGTCAACGGTGCCGTCGCGGTCGCCGCCTTCGGCGCGGTCGCGACCGCGATCGGCGCGGTGCTCTCCGACATTCTCGTCGTCATCCTCGACCCGAGAGTGAGGGTGAACTGACATGACCATCCAGAACCTCCAGGACCTGAACAACTCAGCGTCCGTCCCGGACCCGCAGGAACCCCCGGTCGCCGAGGCAAAGCGCCGCGGCACCAGCAAGACCATGCTCTACGTCCGCCGGTTCCTCCGGAACAAGACGGCGGTCGTGGGCGTGGTGATCTTCATCCTCCTCGTGCTCGCGGCCGTCGTCGGCCCGCACCTCACGAAGTGGTCCTACAGCGACCCCGACTTCCTCAATTTGTCCACCGAGCCCTCCGGCGAGCACTGGTTCGGCACCACGGACGCCGGTAACGACCTCTTCGCCCAGACCGTCCACGGTCTCGGCCGTTCGCTGACCATCGCCCTGCTGGTCGCCACCGGGACCACCGTCATCGCGGCCCTGGTCGGCACCGGCATGGCGCTCTACGGCGGCCGGGTGTCGACGGTCCTGCTGTGGCTCATCCACCTGCTGCTCGCCATCCCGTCCTTCCTGCTCACCGCGCTGGTCGTCGGCGGCTCCGGCGGTGACTGGAAACTCCTGGCGCTCGTCCTCGTCGTCTTCGGCTGGATGATGACCGCCCGCGTGATCTGGTCGATGGCCCTGTCAGTCCGCGAGAACGACTACATCCGCGCCGCCGGCTACATGGGCGTCAGCAAGGCCCGCACCATCGTCCGCCACATGATCCCGAACATCGGCTCGCTGCTGGTCATCCAGTTCACCCTCGGCGTGGTCTCCACCATCGCCAGTGAGACGGGTCTGTCCTTCCTGGGCCTCGGCGTGAAACTGCCGGATGTCTCGCTCGGTACCCTCCTGCAGGTCGGCGCCGGAAACCTCAACGCGGCCCCGTGGCAGTTCTGGTTCCCCGCCGGAGCCCTGACCCTGCTCACCGTCTCCGTCGCCTTCATCTCCGACGGCCTTCGTGACGCCCTGGACCCCAACTCTTCGGCAGGAGGCCGAGCATGACCGACACAAGCACTGACACCCCCGTCCTCTCGGTCCGCGACCTCTCCGTCTCCTTCCCCTCGGAGGCAGGCACCGTCAACGCCGTCCGCGGCGTCAGCTTCGACCTCTACCCGGGACGCACCCTCGGCATCGTCGGTGAGTCCGGCTCCGGCAAGTCCGTCACCTCCATGGCTGTGATGGGACTGCTCCCGGACCACGCGAAGATCACCGGATCGATCACCTACGACGGCCGTGAACTCGTCGGCATGTCCGACCGGGGCATGTGCGAGATCCGCGGCAACGGACTCGGCATGATCTTCCAGGACCCGCTGACCGCCCTCACCCCCGTCTTCACCGTCGGCGACCAGATCGTCGAGGCGATCCTCTGCCACCAGAACGTGTCGAAGAAGACCGCCTGGAAACAGGCCGTCGAGCTGCTCGACCTGGTCGGCATCCCGGAACCGGACAAGCGGGTCCGTGCGTTCCCCCACGAGTTCTCCGGCGGCATGCGCCAGCGGGCCGTCATCGCCATCGCGATCGCCAACAACCCCCGCGTCCTCATCGCCGACGAGCCGACCACCGCCCTCGACGTCACCGTCCAGGCGCAGGTCCTCGACGTCATCCGGCTGGCCCAGCGGGAGACCGGCGCGGCGACGATCATGATCACCCACGACATGGGTGTGGTCGCCGGCACCGCCGACGACGTCATGGTGATGTACGCCGGTCGCCCTGTCGAACGCGCCGGGGTGGATGCCCTGTTCAGCGGGCCGAAGATGCCCTACACCGTCGGTCTCCTCGGCTCCACGCCGCGCGTGGACCGGCCGGCGTCGGAGTCGCTCACCCCGATCACGGGCACGCCCCCGTCCCTGGTCGACCTGCCGCACGCCTGCACCTTCGCCCCTCGCTGCCCGGTCGCCACCGCAGCCTGCCTCGACGGTGAGCCAGAGCTCCTTCCCCTGGCGGACGCGCCCGGGCGGGCCACCGCCTGTATCCGCTCCGGGGAGATCAGTGGCGGCCAGCTGGACGGTGAGGACCTCTTTGTCGCCCCCGCACCGCCCGCCGACGTCTACGCCGGCGTCCCCCGGGAGGACCGGGAGCAGACCCTGGAGGTCACGAACCTCCACAAGTCCTTCCCACTGATGAAGGGGGCGCTGGTCAAGCGCCGCATCGGCACCGTGGACGCGGTCAAGGGCCTCAACTTCGAGGTCCGGGCAGGGGAGTGCATGGCCATCGTCGGCGAGTCCGGCTCCGGCAAGACCACCACCCTGCTCGAGATCATGGACCTCACCCCGCCGGAGGACACGACCATCCTCCTCGGCGGGCAGGACGCCGGCGCGATGAGCAACCGCGAGCGCCGCGCCGCACGCAAGAACATCCAGATCGTCTTCCAGGACCCGATGAGCTCGCTGGATCCACGCCAGACGATCAAGGAGATCATCGCCGAGCCGCTGTACTCCCTCGGCTACGAGGGGGACATCGACGACCGTGTCGTCGAGATGACGGGTCTGGTGGGCCTGGACCCCGACCATCTCGACCGCTTCCCCGGACAGTTCTCCGGCGGTCAGCGTCAGCGCATCGGCCTGGCCCGGGCCCTGGCCACGAACCCGAAGCTCATCGTCCTCGACGAGCCGGTGTCCGCCCTCGACGTCTCGATCCAGGCCGGCGTCCTCAACCTCCTCAACGACCTCAAGCGACGTCTCGGCATCTCCTTCCTCTTCGTCGCCCACGATCTCTCGGTGATCCGGCACCTCTCGGACCGGGTCGCGGTGATGTACAAGGGTGAGTTCGTCGAGCAGGGCGTCACCGACGAGGTCTTCGACCACCCGCAGCACGAGTACACGAAGAAGCTGCTCTCGGCGATCCCGGTGCCCGACCCGGCGGTGGAACGCGCCCGGCACGAACGGGCGGCGACCGCTCTGCAGGGCAACGGAGCCTAGGGACTGGCATGTGATGCGACCACAGCACAGACGACGGGACGGTCGCAGCCCACCGGGTTCCTGACCGAGTCCGACAGCTTGATCCCGCTCTCCATGCCCTTCACGCACTTCACCCCCTTTCACTCCCATTCCTGACAAGAGGAGAAGAACCATGAAGCTCCACACCTCCGCACCGACTCGTGGACGGCGGTGGCGCACCCGTAGCGTCCTCGCCCTGTCCACCGTCACCATGCTGACCCTGGCCGCCTGCGGCGGCGGCGACGACGGCCCCGAGGCCAGTGACTCCGGCACCGTCGCCGCGTCCGACATCAACCAGAAATCCCGCGACGAGATCAAGGACGGTGGCACGCTGACCCTCCCCATCACCGAGATCGCGGAACAGCAGAACCCCTTCCAGGCGGACGGCAACCTCTACACGAACAACGTGTGGAAGCTGTACAATCCGCAGATCGTCCTCTTCGACGGTGAAGGCAACGCCAGCTTCAACGAGGACTACGTCACCGACGCGAAGGCGGAGAACGTCGACGGCAGGACCGTCGTCACCTACACCATCAACGACAGGGCGCAGTTCAACGACGGCACCCCCATCGACTGGACCACCTTCGAGAACACCTGGAAAGCGAACAAGGGCGACGCCGACGGCTACAACATCTCCAGCTCCGACGGCTACGTCCTCATCGACTCGGTCGCCAAGGGGGACAGCGACAAGCAGGCCGTCGTCACCTTCAGGCAGGAGTACCCCTGGTGGGAGGGCCTGTTCAACTTCCTGCTCCCGACCCAGGTGAACGACGCAGACAGCTTCAACACCGCCTACCTCAAGAAGCTCCACCCCGAGTGGGGCGCCGGCCCGTACAAGGTTGACCGCGTGGACTTCAACACCGGCGAGGTCTCCTTCGTCAAGAACGAGAAGTGGTGGGGTGACGAGGGCAAGCTCGACAGGTTCACCTACCGGGCCCTGGAAGCCCAGGCGACCATCAACGCCTTCCAGGCCGGCGAGATCGACGCCGCTTCCGTGGCCACCAAGGACCGCCTGCAGGTCGCGCGGTCCATGGGTGAGGAGAAGGCTGAGATCCGCACCGCCATGGCCCCGTCCAACTACCTGGTCACCCTCAACTCGCAGTCCCCGATCCTGAAGGAGAAGGAGGTCCGCGAGGCGGTCATGACCGGCATCGACCGGTCACAGCTGGCGAAGATCCGCTTCAACGGTCTGAACTACACCGAGGACCTGCCGGGTTCCTTCCTCCTCTTCCAGACCCAGGAGGGCTACGACGACAACTACGGCGCCGAGGTCACCTTCGACCCGGAGAAGGCCAAGACCATCCTCGATGACGCCGGCTGGACCGAGGGCTCCGGCGGTATCCGCGAGAAGGACGGCCAGAAGCTGTCCCCGAGCTTCAGCCTGCTGGGCGACGACCCGGAGATCAAGGCCGAAGCCACCGCACTGCAGAAGATGATGAAGGACATCGGCGTGGATCTGCAGATCCGCGAGCGCCCGACCTCCGACTTCTCGAAGGTCACCTCCGAGCGTGACTTCGACATCTTCCAGATGGGCTTCAGCTCCACCGACCC
Organism: uncultured Corynebacterium sp.; assembly: GCF_902782855.1. Lineage (GTDB taxonomy): Bacteria > Actinomycetota > Actinomycetes > Mycobacteriales > Mycobacteriaceae > Corynebacterium. The sequence continues at coordinate 5,309 of NZ_CACZOO010000321.1, read as the reverse complement.
GTTCGGCGTGGCGTACCTGGACCAGATCTACAATTCCAGGTCCGAGCTGAACCTCTCCGGCACCGGTTCCAAGGAACTGGACGACAGGATCAAGGAGATCCAGCAGATCGGTGACCCGGACGAGCAGATCGCAAAGGCCAACGAACTGGAGAAGGAGGCCCTCGGGACCTACGGCATCATGCCGACCTTCAACGGCCCCGCGATCATCGCCGTGAAGCCGGGGCTGGCGAACTACGGTGCCCCGGGCTTCGCCTCCGTCGCCGTCCAGGACATCGGCTGGGAGAAATAGGCCCGGCCACACGGCTCCGGTCTCACGGTGGGCCGCACGCGCCTGCCGCGGCCCGGTGGTGGGAACACCCGGAGGGGCGGACGACAGGAAGACGGCCCGGGATCCGCGTTCCCCGGCGGATCGCCCGGACCACCCCCGGGCCATCTGGGCGGGCCGGGTCCGTAACGGACTCCCGCCACTCCTGACCACACCGGTGGCTGGCGCGCATGCCGATCAATGACTCTGGCGTGCGTGGCAGAACCCCCGTATCCGGGAGACCGGGACACGGGGGCTTTCTTCGGACGCTCGTCCGGGGACGGCCGGACGGTGGGGGGGGGAGCTGCTCTCCGTCGGAGGTCCTAGACCTCGACGCCGCGCTCGGAGAGCCAGGTCTTCGGGTCGACGGCGTTGACGCCGTCGGGGTACACCTCGAAGTGGCAGTGCGGGCCGGTGGAGAAGCCGAGGTTCCCGACACCGGCGATCTTCTGGCCGGCGGTGACGGTCTGGCCGACGGTCACGTCGATGGTCTGCATGTGACCGTAGACGGTGATGGTGCCGTCATCGTGCTTGATGCGGACCCAGTTGCCGAAGCCGGAGGCGGGGCCGGCATCGATGACGGTGCCGGACTGGGCGGCGACGATGGGGGTGCCCAGCGGGGCGGCGAGATCGATGCCCTTGTGCATGGTGCCCCAGCGGACCTCGAAGCCGGAGGTGTAGACGCCGTCGGTCGGCTTCACGGTAGCCGGGGTGCGGGAGAGGAGGTCCGCGGCGACGCGGGCGGCGTTGAAGTCCAGGGCGCTCGCCAGCTGGCCGGTGAGGTCCTCGTAGTTGAGGTCCTGCGACACTGCGAGGATCTGTGCGGCGGACTCGAGGGACGGGGTCGAGGCGGCACCCTGGGCGAGTACCCGGGCGTCGGACGCGAGGGCGACGGTGGTGCCGTCCCGCTCGGCGGACTGGACGGTGGCGGCACCGGCCCCGGCTGCACCAGCGGTGGTGACTCCGGTCACGGCGACGGCCGCGAAGGCCATCCGTCGCTTGGCCGAGGTGTCCATCTTCCGGTGGTTGGTGGGCCGCTGCGTTTCAGTCATTGTCTGCGCTGTCTCCGTGTGATCGGTTCAGGGCCGTCCACCCTGGCTTCGTTACGCTCTGGTCGCCGTTTCGTGACCGGATCGTGATCTAACGTGGATGAACTCTAATGGGGATGGGCCCACCGGGCAACCTCTTCCGGCGAAAAATCACGGTTCAGCAACATCATCGAGGTCGTCCCGGGGGTGGCACCGCCACGGAACCGCCTCGTGTGCCCTGCTCACGCGTCATATTTGTCCGGTGTGTCGGGGGGTGGGCGGTGAGGTGTCCGTATCCCCCGGCGTGCCCCTGCCCGACAGTCCGCCCCACGGCAGGCACAATGGGACGGGTGAACAACGACAGTCACCGTCCCAGTCCCCGGTCGCGCAACGCCGGTCGTGGGCCGGAGGAGCGGCGCCGACGGGCGGGCACCTCCGGCCCTGAGCGGGGGAGTGCGCGGAGTTCCGCCCGGGCGTCCGACCGGGCGTCCGACCGCGGTAGCGGACGCCGCACCGACCGCGGCACCGGCCGTGGTGTCACCCGGGGCGGGGAAGGCTTCGTCGACGGAGCCCACGGTTCCGACCCCCGGGTCCCCCGTCCACGTCCGGGGGCCGGGACGGCCACGGTGGCAGCAGTGTCCACGGCATCCGGGCGTCCTGTTCCACAGGGGAGACGGGGTGCTTTTCAGTCGGTCTGGGGTCCGCACCTCCGACGCTTCGGTCCGGGCATCCTGCTCAACCACGGTGTCACAGTCGCCGTGGCGCTCGTCGTCGCGGTCATCCTCGCCATCGGCACCACCTTCCGCGCAGTGCCCGCCTACATCGGTTCGGTGTGGCTGCTGTCGAACCTCGCGCCGCTGACGATCAGCGGCGCGAACCTCGGTGTCGCCCCCATGCTGCCCGCCCTCGTCATCTTTCTCGCGCACTCCCGCCGGATCCGGGCCGCCTGCGGGACGACCGTCACGGTCCGGGGAATCCGGACCGTTGCCGCCGTCGGTGTCCTCGTGCCGGTCGTGTTCACCGTCATCGCCTGGTTCATGGTGTGGGACGCCTCGAAGGTCTTCGACGTCGCACCGCCCAACCTCTTCCATGCGCTGGTGACCACCGGGCTGCTCAACGGGGCGGTGGTCGTCGCAGGTCTCGGACCGAGGATCTGGCGGGCGCTGCTGCTCCGCCGGGGTCTGCCGACCTGGCCGGTCGAGTCCGTCCTGCTCGCCGACCGGTTCATCAAGGTGCTGCTGGCCGTCGGTGCGACGGCGGCCGGGATCAGTCTGCTCGTCAACCACGCCGCAGTGGGACGCGCCTTCGACATCGCCGGCGGTGCCGGTGGTGTGCTGGGGCTGACGTTACTGAGCCTGGTCTACTTCCCGAACGTCGCGGTCGGCGCGGCCTCGGTGCTCATGGGCGGCGAGATGCACATCGGTGACGGCAGCGCTTCCCTGTTCGCGGTGACGAACACGAATCTCCCCCCGTTGCCGGTGCTGGCGGTGATGCCGAACGACGCGGTCCCCCTGGGCCCGGGGTTGCTGGTCATCCCCGCGGTCGTCTCGGTGGTGACCGTCTACCGCTGGTTCGCCGGACGCCGCTACATCGAGTCTCCGCTGTTCACCGCAGTGGGTGCGGGGCTGTGCGCGGGAGCGGCCGGCCTGCTGGTCGCCTGGTTCGCCGGTGGTGACCTCGGCTACTACGGCTCGACGGGCCCCATGCTCTGGCTGACGCCGCTGCTGTTCCTCGGCTGGATCGTGCTGCCGTCGGCCGTGGTGTTCGGCTGGGTCGCCTGGTCGGGCCGCAAGGTCACGGAGACCGTCGGTGATCCTGGTGCCGGTGGCGCGGCACCGGAGGTCGACGATGCCGAGCATGGGTCCGCGCCCACCGACGGTGCCGGACCGGGGAGGGAGCACGACCCGGACAGTGCTCCGGACAGTGCTCCGGATGAGGCCCCGGCCGATGCCGGGGACGGCCCGGACGGGTCCCCTGTCGGGGCGGCGGACCCCGCGGCCCCGGAGGCGGTGCCCGGCGAGGACGGTGGAGAAGAGCGGGACGAGGGTCACGGGGGGACCGGAGAAGGTGGCGAGGACAGGTAGCGCACCGTGGCGGTGTCCTCTGACCTGCCCCGACGTTCCCCGTGGGAACCGCACCCCGTAGAGTGGACGGGTGTGAGTGAGTCCACGCCCCCTGAGGCCCCCGAGCAGGGGGACCTGACCCCGACGACACCCCTGCGTGTGGTTGTCCTGACCTCCGGGGAAGGCACACTGCTGCAGTCCATGATCGACGGGCTCGACGGGTCCGTCGAGATCGTCGCGGTGGGGGCGGACCGCCCGTGCCGCGCGCTGGAGCGGGCCGCCGCTGACGGACTGGACACGTTCCTCGTCGCGTACAACCCCGACCGTGAGCGGGGTTTCGACCGGGACGCCTGGAACCGCCGCCTCGCCGATGCCGTGGCGGCCCGCCGTCCGGATGTCATCGTCGGTGCGGGGTTCATGCGCATCCTCGGCGGGGAGTTCGTCGCACGGTTCCGCGGCAGGATCATCAACACCCACCCTGCACTGCTTCCCGCTTTCCCGGGTGCGCACGCGGTGGAGGATGCCCTGGCCTACGGCGTGGCACTCACCGGGTCCACCGTCCACCTCGTCGACGACGGGGTGGACACCGGCCCGATCATCGCGCAGCGGGAGGTTCCGGTCCTGCGCGGGGACACTCGGGCATCACTCCACGAACGGATCAAGACGGTGGAACGGCAGCTGATCGTTGACGTCCTGCACCGCGCGGCCCGGTACGGCTACACCATCGACGGACGAAAGGTCTGGATCAATGACTGAAACCACCACCGACAACGGGCAGCGACCCATCCGGCGCGCCCTGATCAGTGTCTACGACAAGACCGGTCTGGAAGAGCTGGCGCAGGGCCTGCACGCCGCCGGCGTCCAGATCGTCTCCACCGGTTCCACGGCGACCCGCATCGCGGATGCCGGCGTCCCGGTGACCCCGGTCGAGGAGCTCACCGGCTTCCCGGAGTGTCTCGAGGGCCGCGTGAAGACGCTGCACCCGCGGGTCCACGCCGGCATCCTCGCCGACACCCGCAAGGACGACCACCTCGCCCAGCTCCGGGACCTCGGTGTGGAGCCCTTCGAGCTCGTCGTGGTGAACCTGTACCCGTTCACCGAGACCGTTGCCTCGGGTGCGGACTTCGACGCCTGTGTGGAGCAGATCGACATCGGAGGTCCGTCGATGGTGCGTGCTGCGGCGAAGAACCACCCGTCGGTCGCCGTGGTCACTGACCCGGCCGAGTACACCAACGTCATCAACGCCGTGAACGCCGGCGGCTACACCCGTCGCGAGCGCACCCTGCTGGCCACCCAGGCCTTCCGGCACACCGCGTCCTACGACGTCGCTGTGGCCACCTGGCTGACCGAGCAGACCGCCGAGGGTGAGTTCGCGCAGTTCCCCGAGTGGATCGGTGAGGTCCACGAGCGGGCCCACACCCTGCGCTACGGTGAGAACCCGCACCAGGCCGCCGCGGTGTACACCACCCCGGGTGCCACCGGTGGTCTGGCCAACGCCGAGCAGTTCCACGGTAAGGCCATGAGCTACAACAACTACACCGACGCGGACGCCGCCTGGCGTGCCGCCTGGGACCACACCGAGCCGTGCGTGGCCATCATCAAGCACGCGAACCCCTGCGGTATCGCCGTGGCAGACGACGTCGCCACCGCCCACCGTGAGGCCCACGCCTGCGATCCGGTGTCCGCGTACGGCGGAGTCATCGCCGTGAACCGTGAGGTTTCCGTGGAGATGGCAGAGCAGGTCGCCGGGATCTTCACCGAGGTGATCGTCGCCCCCGGCTACGAGGATGGTGCGACCGAGGTGCTGAGCCGCAAGAAGAACATCCGCATCCTGCGCACGGACGCCCCGGTCCGTGAGGGCTCCCTGGACCACAAGGACGTCTCCGGTGGCCTGCTCGTGCAGGAGACCGATCT
>NZ_CACZOO010000320.1 GCF_902782855.1 uncultured Corynebacterium sp. | reverse complement strand
GCTCGTCCGGTCCGTCAATTGCCGCGTTGAGCACGTTGACGATCGACAGACGCGCGTCCTTGGCCTGCGTGAGCGCCGCCGCCAGCACCGACGACGGGATGCCGTCAAGCTTCGTGTCCAGCTGGATCGCCGTGATGAACTCGTTCGTTCCGGCAACCTTGAAGTCCATGTCACCCAGGGCGTCCTCGGCACCGAGGATGTCGGTCAGCGCGGCGTACCGCGTCTGACCGTCAACCTCATCTGTGACCAGACCCATCGCGATGCCCGCGACAGGTGCGCGCAGCGGCACACCGGCGTTGAGCAGCGACAGCGTCGAGGCGCAGACCGAGCCCATCGAGGTGGAGCCGTTGGAGCCGAGGGCCTCGGAGACCTGCCGGATCGTGTAAGGGAAGACCTCACGGGACGGGATGACCGGCACCAGGGCTCGCTCCGCCAGTGCCCCGTGACCGATCTCGCGGCGCTTCGGGGAGCCGACTCGGCCGGTCTCACCGGTGGAGTACGGCGGGAAGTTGTAGTGATGGATGTAGCGCTTGGACGACACCGGACCGAGACTGTCGATCTGCTGCTCCATCTTGAGCATGTCAAGGGTGGTCACACCCAGGATCTGTGTCTCGCCACGCTCGAACAGGGCCGAGCCGTGGGCGCGGGGCACCAGGTCGATCATGATGCCGAGGTCACGGATGGCGGTGGTGTCGCGGCCGTCGATGCGGAAGCCCTCAGTGAGGATGCGCTCGCGGACGATCTGACGGCCCACCTCGTTGTGGGCGTTGCGGATCTCAGTCTCGCGTCCCTCAAACTGCCCGGACAGCGCCTCGACGGCGGCATCCATGTTCGCGGAAAGGGCGTCATCGCGTTCCTGCTTGTCGGCGATGGCCATGATGCCGCGCAGCGCCTCGGCCGACTCGGACTCGACAGCGGCGAAGACGTCCTCACCGAAGGCGGGGAAAAGCTCGAACTCACGTGAGTGGGACACCTCGACGGCGTCGACGAGAGCCGCCTGGGCACCGCACAGTTCGGCGATGAACGGGCGGGCGGCCTCGATGCCCTCGGCGACGACCTTCTCGGTCGGGGCCGGGGCACCCTCGGCGATGCGCTCGACGACGTTCTCGGTGGCGCCGGCCTCGACCATCATGACGACGACGTTGTCACCGGCGACGGCCTTGCGACGTCCGCGCGGCTTCTTGACCTCGGAGACCCGGCCGGCGACGACCAGCTCGAAGACCGCCTCCTCGTGCTGCTCGCGGGTCGGGAAGGCGACCCACTGACCCTCGGCGTGGGCGTCGTCGACGACGAGCGCCATGCGGACGCCGCCGACCGGACCGGAGACCGGCAGGCCGGACAGCTGGGTGGACGCGGAGGCGGCGTTGACAGCCACGACGTCGTACATGTCTTCGGGGTCCATGGACAGGACCGTCACGACAACCTGCACCTCGTTGCGCAGACCCTTGGCGAAGGTCGGGCGCAGCGGGCGGTCGATGAGGCGGCAGGCCAGGATGGCCTCGGTACCCGGGCGACCCTCGCGACGGAAGAAGCTGCCGGGGATGCGGCCGGCGGCGTACATGCGCTCCTCGACGTCGACCGTCAGCGGGAAGAAGTCGAGGTTCTCACGAGGGTGCTTCGAGGCGGTGGTGGTCGACAACAGCATCGTGTCATCGTCGAGGTAGGCGGTGACGGCGCCGTCGGCCTGGCGGGCGAGCAGCCCGGTCTCGAAGGTCAGGGTACGGGTGCCGAAATCACCGTTGTCGATGGTGGCGACCGACTCCCATACCCCGGAATCGGGGTCGATCAGTTCGGCGGTGTGGGTGGGCGCCGGGGTGTTCTTCTTGGTGTTCTTCGTCGTCATGACGGTGCTGCAGTCCCTTTCGGGTCATCTCTCCGTTACCCCGCGGTCGCGGGCGCCGATCATCGGTGTCGGCGTCGGAAATCTCTTGGACAATTACCGCAGTACAGGGTACACCACGGCGACCCGTCGACCGGGGACGCCGTCGGCGTGCGCACGTTCGTGCCCGGGGTGGACGCGGTACCGGCCCCGGACACGGAAAAACCCCGCTCCGTGGAGCGGGGTCGGTCCTCCGGGAGACTAGCGGCGCAGGCCGAGACGCTCGATGAGCGAACGGTAGCGTTCGACGTTGTTCTCCTGCAGGTACTTCAGCAGGCCCTTGCGGCGACCGACGAGAAGCAGCAGACCACGACGGGAGTGGTGGTCGTGCTTGTGGAACTTGAGGTGCTCGGTCAGCTGACGGATGCGGACGGTCAGCAGGGCGACCTGAGCCTCGGGGGAACCGGTGTCGGTCTCGTGGAGGCCGAACTCCTTGAGAGTCTCGGCCTTCTGGTCCTTGGTGAGAGCCATGGTGAATCTCCTGATGGTTGTTTCAGTCCGCGCAAAATGATGGAAACCGTCGGTGACTACCGCGAACCACAGTCACGCAACCGGAAGAGAATAGCATCAGCGCTCGTGCGGGACCAAACGCCTCGTCTCGGCGACATCCCGGTCGATCGCGGCGATGAGCGTGTCGAGATCGTCGTAGGCCTCCATGCCCCGGATCCGGTCGATGAAGCTCACCGTGACCTTGCGCCCGTAGAGGTCCGCCTCATGATCGAGGACGAATGCCTCCACACTGCGGGTCTCATCGCCGAAGGTGGGGTTGGTGCCCACCGAGATAGCTGCGGGCAGGTGCACCGACACCGGCATGTCACCGACGAGTGCACCGGCGGGGTCCTTGTGTGTCGGCAGGATCCGGAGGTCCCCGGCGTAAACTCCGTCGGACGGCAGTGCCTGGGAATCCGGGAAGTAGAGGTTCGCCGTGGGGAACCCGAGGGCCGCACCACCGCGACCCGCCCCCCGGGTGACGACGCCACGGACGGTGAAGTTGCGCCCCAGGGCACGTCCGGCGGCGGCGACGTCACCCTCGGCGAGCCGGTCGCGGATCCAGGTGGAGCACACGACATGCTCCTCGGCTGACGCCCCGCCGAGCGCCGGGTCGCCGGCGTCGGTGAGCAGACCGTGGGTGATGACCTCCACTCCCCCGGCCGCACCGAGGATCCCCATGGTCTCGCTGGTGCCGGCGGCGAGGTGCCCGAAGGTGAAGTTGTCCCCGATGACCACGGCGCGGGCGTGGAGGGTGTCGACGATGACCCGCTGGAAGTACTCTTCCGGGCTCCACCCGGCGAGTTCACGGTCGAAGTTGATGACGAGCATGGCGTCGATGCCGTAGCGCGCGGCGGTGACGGACCGCTGTTCGAGGGTCGCCAGGGCCGGCGGGACGGCGTCGGGCCGGAAGAAAACCGTCGGGTGGGGGTCGAAGGTCACCATCACCGCGGGCACACCGAGGTCGTGCGCCCGCCGCACCGCAGAGTCGATGAGCTGCTGGTGACCACGGTGAACGCCGTCGAAGACGCCGATGGTGACGACCGAGCCCGCCAGATCGGCGGGCACCTGTTCGAGTCCGTTCCAGATATCCACGGGCACCAGAATACGACAAGACCCGGGCCCACCTAGACTGTGCTCCATGCCTGCAACCGCCCCCCGCCCCGTCCTCGACCGCTCCGGTCTCGTCGTCGTCGACAAGCCGGCCGGATTGACCAGCCATGATGTCGTGTCCCGTCTGCGCAGGATCTTCGGAACCCGTCGGATCGGGCATTCCGGCACGCTTGATCCGATGGCCACCGGGGTACTGGTCGTCGGCGTCGAACGCGGCACACGGTTCCTCGCCCACGTCGTCACCCATGACAAGCGGTACACGGCGACCGTCCGGCTCGGGGCGTCGACCCTCACCGACGACGCCGAGGGGGAGGTACTGTCCACCGCGGACGCCGGGGCACTTGCCGCCCTCACCGAGGATGCGGTGCGGTCGGCCTTCGCCCGGCAGACCGGGGAGATCATGCAGCGGCCCAGTTCGGTCAGCTCGGTGAAGATCAACGGCCGCCGCGCCCATGAACTGGTGCGCGAGGGGGTCGACGTGGTGTTGCCGGAGCGGCCGGTGACCGTGTTCTCCCTCGATGTGGACGCGGTGCGCATCAGTGACGGTTCCGACGGCGAGGCAGCCGTCGAGGCAGACATCCGGGTGCACTGCTCCTCAGGCACCTACATCCGGTCGATCGCCCGCGATGTCGGTACTGATCTGGGCGTCGGCGGCCACCTCACCGCGCTGCGCCGCACCTCGGTGGGCCCCTTCGACATTACCGAGGCGCGCACTCTCGACGAGCTCAACGAACAGAAGGACGCGGTACTGGCGTCCTCCCCGGAGGGGACGGATCCCAGGAGCGTCTCCCCGGAGCTCTCACTGTCGCTCGACGCGGCGATGGTGCGGTGCTTCCCGGTTCGGGCCGTGACCGAGGAGCAGGGGGTCGCCCTCTCCCTCGGGAAATGGCTCGACCCGGTCGGCGGAGAGAGAATCGTTGCGGCGGTCACTCCGGCAGGTCACGCCGTGGCGCTACTGGCGGAGAAGGGCAGGCGGGCGGCGAGTGTCTTCGTCGCCCGACCCGCCGGTCTGGAGTGACCGTCGTGGAAGACGACCCTGGCCCGGATTGCCACGGACCACCGCAGATGATCTACAATGCCAGTCAGTGAGACACAGTCTCCCGAACTATGAGACTCTGTCCGGGACCGCGCACAGCGTCCAGTCACGACCAACCCACGAAGGATGAGTGAGGAACCTATGGCCATCAACCAGATCACCTGGAACGGCGGACTCCAGGAGGAGGCCGTCGAACTGCTCCGCACCCCCGGCCACATCGTCGTCACCCCGACGAAGGTCGGCTACATCATCGCGACCAGCGACCGTGAGGGACTGGAACGCAAGTTCGCCGTCAAACACCGCAAGCGCAACAAGCCCGGCGTCGTGCTCTGCGGCTCCATGGACCAGCTCAGGGAGCTCGCGCAGCTCACCCCGGAGATCGAGAAGTTCTACCAGACCTGCGTCGACCGTGACATCCTCATGGGTTGCATCCTCCCCTGGAAGGAGGGCGCCCAGGAGAAGTACCTGCCCGAGGGAGCTGATGAACTCGCCACCGATGTCCGTGGCACCAGCTGCTTCGTGCTGAAGTTCGGTGTCCCCGGCGAGAACATCGCCCGGGAACTGTGGGAGAAGGACCGCCGTCTGGTCTTCGCCTCCTCGGCCAACCCGTCCGGCAAGGGCAACCGTGGTCTGGTCGAAGGCATCGGCGAGGAGATCGCCGGCGAGGCCGACCTGGTCATCGAAGGCGACGCCTACGTCGCGTCCATCCAGCCCGACAAGACCATCGACACCCGCTATGAGCAGGGTGTCATGGTCTCCATGGTCGACGCCGACGGCACCGTCGTCCCGGAGCAGAAGGGTGAGCGCGGTATCACCCCGTGCCCGACCCTCATCCGTAAGGGTGTCTACAATGACGAGATCGTGGTGATCCTGTCCGAACAGTTCACCTCCTGGGACTTCCGCCAGGGCGCGTACTACTGATCGTACCGGCCTGACCCCCGGCCCCTGTGCACGGCCCGTGCCGTCCCCGGGCCACCCCGTATGTCGTCACCGTCACCTGCGTATTCCGCAGACGGTGGCGACATATCCGTCTCTGATGACCCACGACCCGGTGATCTCGTCGACCGGTGTCGGACTCGTGAGCAGCCTCGCCCGCCAGGATCCGCCGACACGCCCGGAGCCGACGGAACCCCCACCACCGACCTCCAGGTGCAGTTCGGCCTCATCGAAGTCGAGGAACCGTCCGGCCAGCGGGAACCAGGACTTGTAGACCGACTCCTTCGCCGAGAAGAGCACGGTACCGAGCAGATTCTCGCAGCGCCCGCTGCCGGTGAGCCGTGACAGTGCCCACCGCTCAGAGGGGGAGGTCACCGCATTGAACACCCCGGCGGGCAACGGCTGCGCCTTCTCCACATCCAGCCCCACACTGCGCCAGACGCCGGCATCGCCCACCAGGGCGCCGCGCAGCCCCTCGGTGTGGGACAGGGTACCGACGATGCCGTGGGGGAACAACGGCATCCCCTTCTCGCCACGCAGGATCGGCTCATCCCTGCCCCACCGCCGCAGAGCCTCATGGGCGCACCAGCGGGCGTCCCCGAAATCGGATCTGCGGGCTGCCACGGCACGAGCGACGAGACGACGCTCCATCTCGTGGAGCAGACGGAACCTGCTGAGGTCGGGAGTGCCGTCCGTATGCAGCTCCACCGTCGAGGTGCCGGCCGGCAGATCGAGTGCGGCGAGCAGCGGGACCCGCGGGGAACCGTCACTGTTCATCGAGGTGACACTGGGGGCGGACAGGATCATGGGAGGACCTCCGTGAGGACGGGAAAGGGCCAGAGCCGACGGTCGCGGCGGGGTGGCAGCGACCGTCCGTACTCGCGCGGGTAGCCGAGGGAGACTTCGGCGTGGATGACACCGTCAAACTCCCGGACCAGGGGAATGTGCAGGTGACCGTAGACCACGGTGGACGCCCGGAACCTGACGGGCCAGTCCTCGGTGTCCCGGGTACCGGACCACAGGGCGATCTCGGGCAGTCCGAGGTTGTCCGTGACTTCGCGGATCAACGGCCAGTGGTTGACCAGCACCGTCGGTCCTGAGACCTTGGAGAGCCGACGGACGGTGTAGCTGAGCCGGTCGCGACACCAGGCGGGGACGTCGACGAACGGGGCGATCGCGATCTGGTCGGTGAACACCACGCCGTTGCCTTCGGCGGCACTGAGTGCCTCTGCCACGCTGAGCGACGGATCGCGCCAGCTGTGATCGTAGAGGGTGAACATCGGGACGATGGTGTGCCCGCCGAAGACGGGGTAGACGTCCTCGGGCGTGGTCACGCCGATTTCCCGGCAGCCGTCGACGAGCTCCAGGTAGCGGTCGCGGCCGCGGTGCGGGTCACTGGAGCGGCAGAACAGCTCGTGGTTACCGGGCACCCAGATCACCCGGTCGAAGCGTTCGACGAACCGTCCGAGGGTCTTGAGGACGGTTCCGACGCGCTCGGCAACGTCGCCGGCGACGATGAGCCAGTCCCCGGAGCGTTCCGGACGGACGAGGTCGTCGACGAGGGCGAGATTCCCCGGGGCCGCGATATGCAGGTCGGAGACGGCCCAGAGCGTACGGTGCTCTGTCATGGTCGGGTCCCGCCTCCTGTCCTCACCGTCATCGGTCAATGCTCCCAGGTCACTTTAGTCACACAAATAACATCTGTCACTCAAGACACTCCTGTGTGCTGCCAGTGGTCCGAGCGGTAGCGCAGTGCCACCGCCGCCATCCGCAGCAGCAGGAAAGCCAGCAGACCACACCACACCCCGGTCAGTCCGGCATCCACGGCACCGGCCACCAGCACACCCGGAATGAAACCGCATGCCAGGGAGACCATCGTCGCGGTCCGCAGAAACGCAACATCGCCGGCGCCCAGCAGCACTCCATCGAGCGCGAAGACCACCCCGCCGACCACGGCCATCACCACCAGCACCCACCACGCACCGTGCAACGCGTCCAGCACATCGGCGTCGGTGGTGAACACACCGGGCAGCACGGTCACCCCGAGAGCCAGCAGCACCGCCAGTACACCACCCGCACCGACCGAGAACCGCAGGACAGTCCGGGCCACCCGGCGTGCCGCCCGCACCGACCCGGCGCCCAGCGCCGCCCCGACGAGGGCCTGGGCGGCAACCGCCACCGAGTCCAGCAGAAGGGTGAGCAGGTTCCACAGCTGCAGCAGCACCTGGTGGGCCGCCAGCGCCCCGGCCCCGGAACGCGCGGCCACCGCCGCGGCCGAGACGAAGGCCACCTGGAAGCCCAGGGAGCGCAGGACGAGATCCCGGCCGGCCACGAGCTGTGGCCGGATCACCGACCAGGTGGGACGCACCGGGCGTCCGTCACCTGTCCGCCGCCAGGTCCGCACGAGGCAGCCGACGAAGCAGCACGCGGTGACGGACTCCCCCGCCACCGTCGCCCACGCCGAACCGATGACCCCGTACCGGGACACCGCCCAGGGTACGGCGAAGGCGACGGGGACCAGTCCTGCCAGGGTGAACCAGAGCGGGCGCCGGGTGTCGGAGACCCCCCGCAGCCAGCCGTTCCCTGCCATCACCGTCAGTGCCGGGACAATCGACAGGCAGGCGACGTGCAGCCAGCGGGTCGCCTCACCGGCGATCCTGCCGGCGCCCTCCCCGTCCCCGGCGAGCCAGCCGGTCACCGGGCCGGCGACAAGCGCCACGGTCACGGCGAGGGTGGCGCCCACCGCCAGAGCGACCCAGGTGGCCTGGACACCCTCGGCGACGGCCCCGGTGCGGTCACCGGCACCGAAACGCCGGGCCGCCCGTGCCGTCGTGCCGTAGGAAAGGAAGGTCAGCTGGGTGGTGACCTGGGTCAGCACGGTCGTGCCGGCGGCCAGCGAGGCGAGTTCCACCGCGCCGAGACGCCCCACCCAGGCGGTGTCCCACAGAAGGTACAGCGGGGTGGCCGCGAGAACCGCCAGCGCGGGCACGGCGAGACCGAGAATGGTCCGCACATCGGCCCGCACCGGTGGTCGCGACGTATCCGGCGGCGAATCCGTCGCCGACTCGACCACCGGCTCAGCCACGGTCGGCGTCGACACCGTCCTCCGCGTCAGCCGCGGGCGCCACTTCGTCCGCACCCGAGTCACGGTAGGGGTCGGACTCACCGGCCGGGGCAGCACCGGCGGCCTGGGCGCGGACCCGCTCGTCGATTTCGCGGGCCTTCGCCAGGAGCTCCTCCATGTGGGCGGAGGTCTCCGGGACGGTGTCCAGCGAGAAGCTCAGCGTCGGGGT
>NZ_CACZOO010000319.1 GCF_902782855.1 uncultured Corynebacterium sp. | reverse complement strand
CTGCGCCGCGAACTTTTCGAAGACCTCGTCGAGCTCACCGACCGACAGCGCGTCCTCCGTGACGCGGCGCGTCGGGTACGGCAGTGCTAGTCAGCTCAGCAGAGACGTCCGGAAATACGCCGGCATGCCGCCCAGCGCTTTCATGCCAATGGACCACTCCGGTAGCTGGTGATCCCCCACCGCGGGTTACGTCCGCCAGGCGTGGCACCGCACCTCGTCCCGGATGTGTCCTCTAGGATTGCCCTATGACAAACCCTGTTTCCACTCCCCCGATCGCCTTCGTCATCGCCGGCTCCGAGGCCACCGGCGGCGCCGGTATCCAGGTCGACCTCAAGACCTTCCAGCAGCTCGGCGTCTACGGCGTCGGTGCGCTGTCCTGCATCGTCGCCTTCGACCCGAACAACGGGTGGGGCCACCGCTTCCACCCGGTCGACCCGGAACTCATCGCCGAGCAGTTCGAGGCCGCCCTGGCCACCCACTCGCCCGAGAACATGAAGACCGCCAAGGTCGGCATGCTGGGCACCCCGGCGACCATCGAGATCGTCGCAGAGAAGCTCGCCGAGCGCGCCTGGGAGAACCTGGTCCTCGACCCGGTGCTGATCTGCAAGGGCCAGGAGCCGGGTGCTGCGCTGGACACCGACAACGCCCTCAAGGAGAAAATCCTCCCGCTGGCCACCGTCGTCACCCCGAACGTCTTCGAGTCCCAGAGCCTGTCCGGCATGGAGCGCATCGAGACCGTCGAGGATCTCGAGGAGGCCGCCAAGCGCATCGGAGAGAAGGTCCCCTATGTGCTGGCCAAGGGTGGCGTCGAGCTTCCGGGCGAGGACGCCGTGGATGTCCTCTGGGACGGCCACGAGATCACTCGTTTCGCCGTGCCGAAGGTCGGCGAGCAGCGGGTCTCCGGTGCCGGCTGCACCGTCGCCGCAGCGCTCACTGCGGAGCTGGCCAAGGGCAATGACGTCGCCACCGCCGTGCACGTCGCCAAGGACCTCGTCACCCGTGGTATCCAGCACCGCGTGACGGCGAACACCCCGTTCGACACCGTGTGGCAGGGCGCCTAGTCCGTTCCTCTCACCTGCCCCGCACGGGGGCCCGTATTCCAGGTGCCCGTTGACTGGTTGGTTTCCGACTGCTGAACCAACCAGTCGACGCGCACCTGTCGGAATTAAAGGTCGGGCACGCACCGGGCGAGCGCGCCCATCGCCACCTTCACACCCGTTACCGCCGCCGCGACCGACCACCCGCCCGGTACCGGGTGGTGGTCAATTCCTCGTAACCGGGCACATCACCCGACGAGTACCGCGCCCACGCCGTGCGGAACAGGGATGCTACCGGAACATGAGGAGGAAGACCCGGGATCACCGGACAGACCTTCGCGTCAGTCCACAACAGGTACATCGGTGCTTTCCATACCTCCATCGGACGTGCCGCATGTACTCCCGAGCGTCCCTCCAGCCAGCCACCCGGCAGGAAAAACGACCGGGCAGCCCCTGCTCGCTTCGCCTGCACCGCCACGCCTGCAGCGACCAGTTCGGCACCGGCGGCCTCGATGTCCTTCTTCTTCCACCCGTTCCAGGCCCGCACGTTCGCGTCCGTCGGTTCGGACAGCGCCAGGATCTGCAGGAAGTAGCGGGCGGCGTCCTCCCCGACCCCGACCGTGGACGCCACTTCGGTGACCAAGTCCGGCGCAACATTTCCCGGGTCGTGCACCGCACCCGACTGGTCCGGGTGTACCACCGCCAGGTCCGCGATGAGATCGTCGACCAGTCCCTCGGTGAGTACCCGCACGATCTGGTCGTCGGGGGTGATCTCCTCGGTGAAAGACGGGTCATCGACCGGGCAGCCGATGTCCATCGTGCCGATGCTCCCGGCATTCACCGGATCTGCGACGAATTTCACCGCCGCGTCCTTCGCCCACTGGAGGAGCTCCGCGAACGCCGGACGCCGTGGATCGTCCACCGGGACATCGGCGATGACCGCGAGCAGTCCCGAGAGCAGCGGTGCGGGTGCATCGACATCTCGTCGGCCCCGCAGGAGCAGCGGAGTGAGGATGTTCAGCGGACTGTCCCGGTGACTACCACCGAGAGCGCCCACCGTCAACCATTCCCCGTCTGTGAGCCGTAGGTCCTCCCCGGAGGGGACCAGGCAACGCCAGCGCGCGGCCACACCGTCGGCCGGACTGTCGCCTTCGGCGATCCCGATGGTGAGGTGGTCAAGGAACCCGTCGCCGTGCCGACGGTCGAGGGCCATGGCCTGGTTCTGTGCCAGGTCCACCTCTGCCCGGGTCAGCCCGTACCGAGTCCACATCTCCTTGTCCTTGAAGCGTAGATCGGGCGGCCCTCCCGGGGTTGATGGCACTCCACCGAGAATTGCCCGCGCCGTCGGTCCGGGAAGACCGGTCTGTTCTGCGAGCTTCGTGGCCTGGTCT
>NZ_CACZOO010000318.1 GCF_902782855.1 uncultured Corynebacterium sp. | reverse complement strand
GGCGCCCAATGGGATGCACCGCGAGCTGATCCAGCACATGGGCGACTACTTCCCGCTGACCGGCTGCCCCGATGAGTTGACCACCGGAGCGGTCTGCACCCTGACCGGGGTCGGCGGCCGCACCGGAACCGCCACGGTGGACCGGATCGGTGATGAGGGCATCACCCTGGTCACCAACGACGGTCACCCTGAGGGTGCCGGGCGTAAGCTCAACATCCGCTTCGACACCGTCACCGCGCCTGCGGCGGTCACCGCCGCTGACGGTGAGATGCTCTTTGATGACACGGTCACCGAGTCCGACTACGTCAGCTCGGACAAGACGTGGGTCCGGCTGGTCGTCGAGGCTTTCGGCAGCACGGAGTCCACCAGCGTGGCAGGCCCGTTCAGCTCCGATCACGTCGGTTCCCAGGTGTGGCCGGAGTTGGCCACCAACCTGCGCAGCGGTGCCGAGACCGCCAAAACCACCTACACGCCCCTGTGATCATCCAGCACCGCCGATAGTGCCGACTGACTTCCTCGGCGGGAGCTGACTGTGTCCGATCACAGGACGCATACCGCGTGTTCTCCCGTACCTTTCGGCCGTCACCGCGCCCGCGCACCTCGCAGACACCCCCACCTGACTTCCAAGGATTCCTTTCACCATGACCTCCACGGACATTTCCCAGCCTTCCCCGGTGCGCGGCAGCATCGCCACCAGGATCAGAACCGCCGCGAAACGCGGCCTGTTCGCCGCCATCACCACCGTCGCCGCGACTGGTCTCGCCGTGACTGCTGGTGGTACCGCGGCCGCCGCGCCGAGTGTGTCGGTCATGTCGACCACAGCCGGCGACGGCGGACTGAGCGAGAAAACCTGCGATGCCTCCAGTCCCCAGGTCCGGATCGATTCCTTCGATGTGCCCGGTATGGCCGCCTGCTACGAGCTCACCGCCGCCTCCGGCTGGGTCGCCGTCAACATCACCGGCTCCTACGGCGTGGTCAACAACCTCACCAGCCCGGTGTCGGTGGCCTTCAAACTCCCTGACGGTGCGGTCTACTGGCAGGCCACCGTCGCCCCCGGCGAGGTCCACTCCATCGACGTCGACCGCAACGGCTCCACCGTTGTCGAATTGCAGGTCTCCCCGGTGTCCTCACCCAACGGTCCCTCCACCGGCGATCTGACTCCTGGACCGGATGCTGACGGCAATGACAATGTGGTCTCCCTGCGCTCTGCCGGCAACCGTGTCGCCGGGCAGGTCGCCCGCATCAACTGGAACGGCGTGGTCAACTCCCCGCTGACCCGCAATAGCGGCTTCACCGACCGACTCGATGGCTCCTTCAAGGTCGTCGACGCTCTCGACGGTTCCGGGTGCATCAGCTTGGAGTCCGCCGCGTACCCGGACACCTACCTGCACACCACCACCGGCAGTGGTGTTGCCGCCTCGATCAACCCGGACCCCACCGCGGCAACGTGGTGTGCCACCGATGCCACGACTCCGGTGACGGGCAAGTACCTGGCCTCGGCGGCTGATCAGTCCCGGGTGTTGACCACCGGGACGGCCACCAACCGTCCGCTGACCACTACGACGACCCGCAATGTTGAGTCTGCGTGGTTCGTGGACACCGCCCTGGCCTTCCCCGGCAACTAAGTACAACTAAAGAACAGGCACACCTTCGCTGATGACCTCCTTCTCCTCTCCTCTGCTGACCCAGATCAAGACACGGGTCAGTTTGTGGCTGCCGATCATCTTGTCGACCTTGTTGGCGATCGCTTTGATCGCTGAATCCTCCAGCGCGTTGGCTGTCGCCCAGGGCGAGCAGAACCAGCAGGTGCAGGAGGAGGCGGAAGCTGAGGAACGCGAACAGCTCGACATCACTGATACTGCGGACGCCCGACAGTTTGCTGTTGACATGCTGGCTTCCGGGTATCCTGCTTCCGAAGCGGCAGCAGCTGAGGCATTGCTGGGCGGGGATGATGCATTCGAGTCGTACAAGGAAGAGGGGCGAAAAGTTGCTCAGAACCAGGACTTGCGATCACTTCTAGTGCTGATATCAGCAATCAGCGGCCCAACGCGCGCGTTGTCAAGCTGTGTGGAGTCAGTGAACACTAAGTAG
>NZ_CACZOO010000317.1 GCF_902782855.1 uncultured Corynebacterium sp. | reverse complement strand
CGGCTTCGTGGACGCCCTGGCGATCCTCATCTTCACCGCCCAGCTCGACAACCTCATCGACGTGCCCTGGGCCGTCTACCCCCTCGTCGTCGCCGGGCTCGCGATCATGGCCCTCTTCCCGAGGATCACCACCCGCGTGCCCGCGCCCCTGGCGTCCATCCTGCTGATCACCCTCGCCGTGGTGACCTTCTCCATCGACGTGCCGACCGTCGGCGACCAGGGTGAGCTACCCGGCGCCTTCCCCGGGCTCGGCGTCCCCGACATCCCCTGGAACCTCGACACCCTGGGCGTCATCGCCCCCTACGCCCTGGCACTGGCCCTGGTGGGGCTGATGGAGTCCCTGCTCACCGCGAAGCTCGTCGACGATCTCACCGACACCCACTCCGACAAGACCCGTGAGACCTTCGGCCAGGGCGTGGCGAACATCGTCACCGGCTTCTTCGGCGGCATGGGCGGCTGCGCGATGATCGGCCAGACGATGATCAACGTGAAACAGGCCGGGGCCCGCACCCGGATCAGCTCCTTCATGGCCGGGGCCTTCCTCATCATCCTGTCCGTGAGCCTCTCGGACAGCGTCGGCAGGATCCCGATGGCCGCCCTGGTGGCGGTGATGATCGTCGTCGCGATCACCACCTTCGACTGGAACTCAGTGCGCACGCTGCGCGTCATGCCGGTATCCGAGACCATCGTCCTCCTGGTCACCGTCGTCACCACCGTCGTCACCGACAACCTCGCCATCGGCGTCATTCTCGGTGTACTCACCGCGATGGTCGGCTTCGCCCGGCGCGTCGCGCACCTCACCCGGGTAGAGCGGACCGGGGACGGCGCCTACCGGGTGGAGGGTCAGCTGTTCTTCGCGTCCTCGAACGACCTGGTGTACCAGTTCGACTACACCGGTGACCCCGACCGGGTCACGGTCGACTTCTCCGGAACGACCGTGTGGGACTCCTCCACCGTCGCCGCACTGCAGGGCGTGCGTGGGCAGTACGCCCGTCGCGGCAAGTCGGTCAGTTTCACCGGGTTGGACGCGGTGAGCCGGGACTACATCGACCGGTTGGAGGGCCGGCTGGGCTGACCGGCGGTTAGGGTGGACGCCGTGATCCTCATCCCTGTCGCCTGCCTCCTCGTCGCAGCACTGTTCATCCTGCGTTCCCGCAACGCGGTCGCCCCGTGGGACGACCGGCTGCGGCTGACCGGCACCGCACTACTGGGAATCGGGGTGGCTCTGCTGGCGCTGCGGACAGCAATGCAGATCACAGGGTAGATCCGGGGACGCTCCGGGGTTGGGCGCCGCCCGGTCCCGCGCGTTGTCCACAGGGGGTGCGTCGAACCGGGAGAGAGTTGTCCACAGGTTTACCGGCGAACATTGACGTGTTCGGGGCCCGCCGATACGGTCCAGTCGCACCGGCACCCGCCGACGGGGCGGACCGGACGGACCACAGGACACCGGGAGGGGTCATGACACACGGGGCAGGGCAGGCGGGACCATCGGGGACAGGGGTTCTCCGGGTCAGACCGGAGAACATCGACCGGGCGGTCGGCGAGCTGGCAGGGTACGGGGACCGGTTGGGCACGGCAGGGCAACGACTGCCGTTCACCGGTGTCGCGCCGGCGAGTGCGCTGCCCGGCGGGCTCGCGGCGAAGGCCCTGGCGCTCGCCGCAGTCACCGTCGGTCGTGCCACGACCACGGAAGGGGCATCCGTGGAGTCTGCCGCGGACAGTCTGCGTATCTTCGCCGAGGCGGTGCGTACCGCGGACTCTGATTCCGGAGAGTCCCTCTGCGGGGTACCGGAGGGGGCACCGGAAGTAGCACCGGA
This sequence comes from uncultured Corynebacterium sp., assembly GCF_902782855.1. Lineage (GTDB taxonomy): Bacteria > Actinomycetota > Actinomycetes > Mycobacteriales > Mycobacteriaceae > Corynebacterium. The sequence continues at coordinate 2,793 of NZ_CACZOO010000317.1, read as the reverse complement.
AGTGGCACCGAGAGTAGCTCAGCCATGAGGATCATGGATATCGCCGACGCACCGGTGGCCGCGGCGTCCATGGTGTCGGACCGCTGGTCCGTCGCGGGCACTGAAACAGGGTCCGTCGCCACCGGCCTGGACCTCGTAGCGGACTTCCCGGAGTGGGAGGGCTCCGCCTCGGACAGCATGCGCACCCGACTGGCTGCCACCTCCGGGCAGCTCCGGGGGATCAGTGGTACCGCTGACACGGTGTCCGGCCTGGTGGACGGGCACTGCAGTTTCCTCACTGTCACCCAGGCCATCGTGAAGACGACCATCGCCCTCGCCGAGGGCGTCGGTATGACCGTGCACGGCAACGGCCGGGTGACCTCAGGGAGGATGGGTGCCGCCGGGGTGGGGATGCTGGCCCTGGACATCCTGCCCGGGACGGGCGCCGCAGTGGATGCGGCAGAGACCGGGTTCACCGTGGCACTCCGGGGGGCGATGACGGCCGTGGCCGCCGCCGATGCCGGGGCCGCCGCCGCGGTCACCGCCGCCGTCCTGTTCGATACCGGTGGGAAGGGCACCCCGGGCGCCGTCTTCCCGGGCGCACGCGGGAAGTCCGTGGAATCCCCGGACGGCATCGCCGACGGGGTGCGCATCGACCGGGCGCTCGACGCGTCCCTCACCCCGGAGGGGCGGGAGCAGGTGCTGGAGATCGCCGGGGAAGCGGTCAGGGAACTGCGTGGCCGGGGGCTCGACCCGGCGGAGGTCGGGGTGGAGATGACCATGGACGGCGGGCGACTGGGCACCGTCCTCGGCGACATCGACACCGCGGACAAGATCACCACCGTGGTCTCCGGAACCGGGTCAGGAGGCGTGTCCGGACTGAAGGACGCGACCGCTTTCGCGGGGAGGTTCACCGGCCCCGGGCAGGCGACTGTCGTCTGGCGTGACTGGTCGCCACCGACCAACCTCCTCGGCGCGGCGTTCAGTGGTCGCGCCGAGGCCGCCGGGCCGACGCTGCGCGCCCACCAGTCAGCGTTGCGGGAGCGGAACCCGGATGCCGAGCTGAGCATCGTCGGCCACAGCTACGGCACCCGCGTCATCGATGAGGCGGCCGGAGACGACATCCTGCCGCTGGAGGCGGACCGGATCCATCTCCTGGGCAGTCCCGGCATGACGGCGGACTCCGCCGACGACCTCAATCTGCGCGCCCTCGACGGGCACGCCGAGGTGCACGTCCACAAGAACCCGGGGGACGTGATCGGGCTCATGGCGGATGAACCGCAGATCCACGGGGCCGACCCCGCCGACCGGGACTGGGGCGCCGACTACGTCAACGGCAGGGACCCCGCCGCCCGCGGAGCGTGGGACCGTGCCAAGGACGCGCTCGGCCCGGTCGGAAAGCTGATCGACGACGGTGAGGACCTCGCGGGTAGCCTGTGGGGCCTGCTCGACGGCGATCTCGGCAACGAGCACGGCAGCTACAAGACCGACGAAAAGGTCCTTCAGGAACTGCGGAAGTAGTGGCGTCACTACTGTCGGAGCCATGACAGATCTCCCTGACCGCGTCCCGGCCGTCATCGTCGGCGCGGGTCAGGCGGGGCTCGCCGCCACCCATGAACTGGTCCGCCGCAGTCTCGTCCCGGGCACGGACTTCCTGGTCCTGGACGCCGACGACGGCCCCGGCGGGGCCTGGCGCCACCGGTGGGACTCCTTGACCCTCGGCAAGGCCCACGGCATCGCCGACCTTCCGGGGTTACCCATGGAACGGCCGGACCCGCAGGTCCCGGCGTCCCGGCTGGTCAGTGACTACTACGGCGCCTATGAGGAGACGTTCGGCCTGCGGGTGGTGCGCCCGGTACGGGTCGTCGCGGTGCACAGCACCGGAGCCGCAGCGGACGCCGACCTCGAACTCACTGTCCTGTGCGGTGACGGCGGTGGCGATACCGGCGACACCTGCACCACCCTGCGCACGGGCCTGCTGCTCAACGCGACCGGTACCTGGACCCACCCGTACATCCCGTACACCCCGGGCATCGCGTCCTTCACCGGGCGGCAGCTCCACACCGCCGACTACGTGCGGAAAGAGGATTTCGCGGGGGCTCGCGTCCTCGTCATCGGCGGTGGCCTGTCCGCGGTGCAGTTCCTGCTGGAGTTGAACACCCTGGGCGGAGCGGACTCCACTGTCTGGGCGACGCGACGGCCACCGAACTTCACCCCGGAACAGTTCGACCCGCGCTGGGGCTACAAGGTCGAGGAACGCGTCCGCGACGCGACAACGCAGGGACGGCGTCCGGAATCGGTGGTGCGCAACACCGGCATCCCGCAGTTGCCGGAGTACCTGGCGGCGGTGGACGCCGGGATCCTGGTCTCCCGAGGGATGGTGGAAAGGTTCACCCCCGACGGTGCGGTGTGGGGTTCGGTCTCCGCGCGAGCACTGGAGGACGCCGCCGGCCTGGAACAACCGGCCAGCTGGGACCCCTTCCCACCCGGGCATGCCGAGACGTTCGACACCGTCTTCTGGAACACCGGTTTCCGACCTGCCCTGACCCATCTCGCTCCCCTGCACCTGCGGGAACCCGGTGGCGGGATCCTCATGGCCGATGAGGTGTCTGTGGCGAAGGATCCCCGCGTCCTGCTCGTCGGTTACGGGTCGACGGCGTCCACGGTCGGCGCGAACCGGGCAGGACGCCTGGCGGGGCGCACTGCGGTGGCCCGGTTGGGGCGGTGAGACCGCTGCACTGCAGCGGGCGACATTGACCTGCAGAAACGCCTCCACCATTACCGTATTGACACCATCTGCACCTTCCAGCACGG
>NZ_CACZOO010000316.1 GCF_902782855.1 uncultured Corynebacterium sp. | reverse complement strand
GACGGAATCGGCGTGGTCGTGCACGTTGAACGCACACCCGCCGGACGCCGCGTCACCAGCATCGGCCGTTTCGTGGTCGGCGGTGTCGGCGGTGTCGGCGGCCTGTCGGTGGAACGGATGTGGGACGCATGCTGACCGTCATCGCCGTCGCCGGGGTTCTCGGCCCCGTCGGCTTCACGGCCCACCGTATCCTCGGCCGCGTCCGCCGCTTCGCCGCCGAACGTGCCCGCACCCGGGCGCTGCGGTCGATCGTGGACGCCTTCTCCAGGGAACTGGGGGTCGGGGCTTTCCCGGTGGACGCCGCAGGTCACGCCCTCGATGCGGTGCGGGACACCTCAGGGGTCGGCCGTGAGCTCGTCGGGCAGCTGGAGGTGGAGGTGCGGCGGGTGCGCCTCGGGGCGCGGCCGGGGGAGGGGTACGGCGGTGGTGACTCTGGTGCTGGTGCTGACACGGGTCCTGGCGTGGGGTCGGGTCCGGACACTGGCGTGGGGGCGGGTCCGGACACTGGCGTGGGGCCTGACGTGCGGCGGCTGCTCGCGGTGTGGGCGTCCGCCACGAGGCACGGCACCGCGCTCGGCCGGCTCGTGGACCGCCTTCGGGCCGACCTCGACGCCAGGCTCACCCATCTGGGTCACACCTCCAGTGCCCTGGCAGGGGCCCGGCTCACCGAGACGATCCTGCTGCTCCTGCCGTTCGGGGCCCTTGCTCTCGGTCAGTCGATGGGGCTGAATCCGGCGGCGTTCCTGGTGGGCAATGTGCTCGGCGTCCTGCTGCTGGTCGTCGGTGTGCTGCTGGGCTGCGCCGGGGCGCTGTGGACGGAGTCGCTGACCGTGACCGTCCTGGGTGGGGTGGGGCGACGCGCCGGGCCCTCGCCACTGGACGCCGCCCGCCTGCTCGACCTCTTCGCCGAGTCGCTGGTCTCGGGGCTGCCGGTGTCGGTGGCCTGGTGCGTCGCCACGACGTGCGGGGATGCCGGGGTCGGGGGAGGTGAGACAGGGGAGACCGGGACTGCCGGTGAGGCGGTGCATGCCGGTGACACCGGGGATGCTGCTCACCGGGTCGCCGCACTGCTCGCCCTCGGGTCGGGGGCGGACGCCTGGGAGCCGTTGCGCGACGACCCACATCTCGGGCCGGTCGCCAGGCTCGCCGAGTCCGGTTCCCGTAACGGGGCCCGGCTGGCGGAGGGCGTCCGGGCGCAGGCCACCCGGCTGCGGGCGGAGGCGGCGGATGCGTCGTTGGCCGGGGCTGAACGGGTGCTCGTCGTTGTGGCGGCACCGCTGACCCTGTGTTTCCTGCCCGCGTTCGTCCTCGTGGGGCTCATCCCGCTGGTGGTGGGCTTCGCCGGAATCTGACCAGCAACACCGTGAACACCGAACTGAACCACTGAACTGAACACCGAACTGAAAGGGGACATGACCATGTCCGCACCGATCGCACAGACCAGGATGACCACCCTGACCACCGACGTGGCTGACCTCGCCGACGTCGCTGACCTCACCCCGCCGGACCCCTTCGGCGACTGGGACACCGACACCGACCCGGACCCCGACGACTGGGGCGAGGAGCTGCCCGCGGCCCAGATCAATGACGATGCCGATGACGACGAGGACGACGAGGACGACGAAGGCGGCATCGACGGCTTCCTGGGCAATGACCTGGGTATGTCAACCATCGAGTACGCCCTCGGCTGTGTCGCGGCTGCGGCACTCGGCGCCCTGCTCTACCTCGTCGTCACCTCCGACACCGTCGAGTCCGCCCTCAGCGGGATCTTCGAACGTGCCCTCAACACGCAGTGACCCGTCCGCCGTCCGATCAGCTGACCGTTCCGACGCCGGCTACGTCACCGTCGAGGCGGCGATCATGTTCACCGCCCTCACCGTGGTGGTCGGCCTGGTGGTCGCGGGAATCGTGACCGTGGCGTCCTACCTCGGGGCCGTGGACCTGGCACGGGACGCCGCGCGCGCCGCGGCCCTGGACCCGGGCAACGCGTCCGGGGCGGCGTCCTCGGTGGTCTCCTCGGTGGACGCCGACGCGCGGGTCTCCGTGACCGGCGGGATCGGCGTGGCCGGCACAGACCTCATCACCGTGCAGGTCACCCGGCCGGGACGACTGTTCGACCTCTCCGCGACGGCCGTGATCGTCGCCGAACCGGCGGGGGAGGCGCTGTGAGCCCGCGTGGTGACCATGTCGCCGGCGACGAGGAGGGCTCCGCCACGGTCGCCGGTGTCGGGGTGATCCTGGGGATCATCGCCGTCGTGACCTTTCTCGGGCTGCAGGTCGCCGGCCTGGTCCAGCAGCACCTGGCGGACGCCGCCGCCGACCTCACCGCGCTGTCCGCGGCGACCGTGCAGGTCAGCTCGGGTGTGGATGAGGCGTGTGGGCGGGCGTCCGCCATCGCCGAATCCAACGGAGCCTCGCTGACGCAGTGCCGGGAGGTCACCGGTGGCGGGGCGGACGCACCGGGCGGGACATCGGGGGAGGTAGGCATCCTCGTCGAGGTCACCGTCGGTTCCCGCTCCGCCGTCGCCGTCGCCGGGCCGTGATGTGGACTCGGGGCTGTCCGGGGGCTGTTGCTTTTTCTAGGATCAGTGGCAGTCAAAGGAGGAGAGACCCATGAAACAGACTCATGTTGACTCTGGTCAACAGTCTGAGGACCTGCGACGAGCTGCTGCTTCGCAGTCGAAGGCAGCCATGGTGGAAGGTATTGCCGCGTTGGTCGGAATGCATGGGCAACTCGGTGCGCCAGTCGTGGAGCCGTCGTCGACTGACGGAGGGGCGGCGGACCTCAGGCACTAAGCGGTGTCGCTACCAGTACCGAGCCTTGCCCAGCACCGCCCCGGTGCAGCTACCAGTACCAGGAAGCGGAAGTCAGGGACCTGATTACCGCCTCTCGGTACTGGTAGCGACAGTGCTGCACGCTCAGTACTGGTACTGACCGCGGTGAGGTGGCGCGGTGGGTGGGACTGTGATGAGTGTGCCGCGGCAGAGGTGTGGCGGGGCAGGCGCGGTGAGACGGCGCTGTGCGTGATGCCGACATCGAGGGACAGGGACATCGAGGGACAGGGACATCGAGGGGCTGGGACATCGAGGGGCAGGAAGGGCCCCACCCCTCATCTCAGCCGGCAGCCCCGGCCTTCTCCGCCAGCGCCCTCAGCAGCACCGCCGCACCCTGCTTGTACAGCGGGTCATTGCCGTTGCCGCACTTCGGTGACTGCACACACGACGGGCACCCGGACTCGCACGCACAAGACTCCACCGCCTCCGCCGTCATCCGCATCCACTCCGCGAACCGCCCGAACCCGGCCTCCGCGAAACCCGCGCCACCGGCGTACCCGTCATAGACGAACACCGTCGGAAAGCCCGTGTCAGAGTGCAGCACCGTCGACACCCCACCGATGTCCCACCGGTCACACGTCGCCAGCAGTGGCAGCATCCCGATCGCCGCATGCTCGGCGGCGTGCAGCGTCCCGGGCCACAGCGGCTCCTCGATGCCCAGGTCGAACAGCACACCCGGGTCCACGGTGTACGCCGCGGCCCTGGTCACCAGCCGCTGCGGCGGCACATCCAGCGGCACGGTCTGCAGCACCTCACCGTCGGAGGTCCGACGCTGGTACCCGGTGACCTGGTGCGTGACCTGCACCTGCACGTCCGCCAGCCAGATGCCCGAGGGGGCGGAGTCCGTCCCGCCGATCTCCACGGTCGAGTACACCTGACCCATCCGGATCTCCGTGGTCTCCATCGCGCGGGTGTGCCACTCCGGCGCCTCCGGGTGCACCGCGGCCACACACTCCTCCAACGACAGCGAATCGACCACGTAACTCTCACCCTGGTGGACGTACACTGCCCCGTCATGGACCTCGCCGACGGCCCGCGCCGCGTCCACCGTGCCCAGCACCGTGCCACTGGTCACGTCGACGATGAGGACCTGGTCACCGGACCCGCCCCTGATGTTCACCCTGGCATGGACGCCCGTCGCGGCGTCCACGTCAGCGAAAATGCCCCGCGGCCTGCGCCGGAGCAACCCCTGGGACGCCAGCTGACGGACCACATCTGTGGCGTCCACGTCCCCGCCGAACGCGGTGACCTCGCCGTCGGTCAGCGGGGCCTCGGCGGCGGCGCACAGCACGTGGTCGGCCAGCACGTAGGGGTTCGTGGGGTCGAACACCGAGGCCTCGACCGGATGGTCCAGCAGGTCGGCGGGGTGGTGCACCAGGTACGTGTCCATCGGATTGTCGGACGCGACCATGACGACCAGGCAGCCCTGGCCGCGGCGTCCGGCGCGACCGGCCTGCTGCCGGAAACTCGCCACCGTGCCCGGAAACCCGCAGCTCACGACCACGTCCAGCCCGCCGACGTCGATACCGAGCTCCAGGGCGCTGGTCGCCGCCATGCCGAGCAGCTCACCGTCGTCGAGCTTCCGTTCGAGCTCGCGACGGGCTTCCGGGGTGTAGCCCGCCCGGTAGGACGCGATGCGCCGTGCGTCCTCCCCCCGCCCCATTCCCGTGAGGTCGTCGGCGCAGGCCAGGGCTGTGATCTCCGCGCCGCGACGGGAGCGCACGAAGGTCAGTGTGCGGGCGCCCTCGGCGATGGTGTGCGCCATGATCGCCGCCGCCTCGGTCGTCGCCGCCCGACGCACCGGCGCACCGTGCTCGCCGACGGTGTTCTCCAGGAACCCCGGCTCCCACAGGGCCACGGTCCGTTCGCCCCGCGGCGAGCCGTCCTCGGTGACCGCCACGGTCGGACGCCCCGTCAGCCGCTGCGCCTGCCCCGCCGGATCCGCGGTCGTCGCACTGGCCAGGACGACCGTCGGACGGGCGCCGGCCCGGTGCGCCAGCCGCAGCAGCCGCCGGAGCACCAGGGAGACGTGCGCGCCGAAGACGCCCCGGTAGACGTGGCATTCGTCGACGATGAGGAAACGGAGAGTGCGCAGCAGGCGCGTCCACCGCTCGTGGTTGCCGAGGATCGAGGCGTGCACCATGTCCGGGTTCGAGATGATGACCCGGGCCTCGTCACGGATCAGTCGGCGCGCGTCGCCGGGGGTGTCGCCGTCGTAGGTGGCGACCATGGCGTCCTTCAGGGCGGGGGAGGACGCCAGCAGCCGCGCCATCGCCGCGCGCTGGTCCTGGGCCAGCGCCTTGGTCGGTGAGAGGTACAGGCAGGACGCCGTGGGTTCGTGGATCAGTGCGTCGGTGACGGCCAGTTGGTAGCCCAGTGACTTGCCGGACGCCGTGCCGGTCGCGATGACGACGTCGTCCCCGTTGCGTGCGTGCTCGGCGGTGGCGATCTGATGCGACCAGGGCCGCTCGATGCCCTCGTCGATGAGGTGGGTGCGGAGATCGGGGTCGGTCCATTCAGGCCAGTCGACGGAGGTGGAAAGACGGGCGGACTCGGTGCGGACGTAGGTGATGACGGTGTTCGTTGTGTCCGTATCTGTGCCCGCGCCCGCGTCTGATGGACTGTTGTCCCTGGTCAGCGGGGTGAGGGCGGTGAGGAGATCGGCACCGTAGGAGTTTCCGTGGGGGCCGGGGACGACGGATTTCGCACCACTGTCTGCCATGGCTGACCAGTGTAGGTCCTGGCAATTTCGGGGGTGGTGTGGTGGTCGGGGAGGAAACGTGGAAGACTGGGGGGCGGTCACAGTTTCTGTGCGTCGCTTTGCTCGCTGTTCCACCGGTTTTTCGCCGTGTCAGTAGGTGAAACGTTCGCGGGAGTTGTTTTGAATGCGAACGGACCTCCACTCCGGTGGTCTATGCATCGGCCCGGTGTCCCCGTACATGAACGTGGGGATGTCGATCACCGAATCTGAAGAAGGTAAGAACATGGCACAGGGAACCGTCAAGTGGTTCAACGCTGAAAAGGGCTACGGCTTCATCGCCCCGAACGATGGCGGCGCTGACGTCTTCGTCCACTACTCCGAGATCCAGGGCAACGGCTTCCGTACCCTCGAGGAGAACCAGCAGGTCGAGTTCGAGATCGGCGAGGGTGCCAAGGGCCCCCAGGCTCAGCAGGTCACCGCTCTCTAAGTCCCTCAGGGACAGTCCCACGGTTCGCCGTGGGGCACAGGGCAGCGGTACTGTCTCTCGACAGAACCACGCGGACGACCTTCACGGGTCGCTCGTTCAGGGCACCGCCACCACCGGATCACTCCGGTGGTGGCGGTGTTCTGCATTCGGGGGGTGGTGTGCGGTGGATCTGCCCCACCCTGCGTCGTCACTACCACCCTGCAGTAGGGGATGCCGCAGGCGGATGCGGCGCTGGCGTCCTACCGCAGTGACGCGGCCACGAGATCGGCGACGAGCGTGTTGCCCGCACGCGACGGGTGGTTGATCATCGTCCAGTCCGGCGTGGTGACGTCGAGCCAGCCGGAGACCATCCGTTCGGCGTCGGGCGTGGTGCAGCTGGAGTGCGCCGCCGAGGCTGACTTCACGTCGATGAACTCCGCACCGATGAGGGACGCGGCCTCGTGCTGGTTGGCGGCGTTCCACCGTTCGACATCGGCGAGCACCGGGACCGGCAGGCCCAGCGGCATGTCGGGGATCACGTTGACCATGCAGAAGAACCCGTTGGTCGTGACCGACAGCATGCCGGGCACAAGGATCTGCGCGTTCGGGGTGACGGCCCGGATCTTCCGAGCGGCGGTGGTCAGGTCGGCGAGGTAGTTGGCGCGGACTGCGGCGGGGTCGAGGAAGTTCACTCCGTCCTTGGTGAAACCGTAAGGGCCGTAGTTGTTCATGCCGACGGACAACGCCACCACGCCGGTCGAGCTGTTGAGTGCGCCGGCGTTGATCGCCCGGTCGATGCGGCCGAGCATCTCGCGGCTGGTGGTGCCGTTGCAGGACCAGTCACGCACGTCGCGTCCGGTTTTCCGGGCGAGCAGGCGGGGCCAGTTGTCGGGGGCCTGGATGCAGCCGTCGGTCCGCGGGTAGTTCGCGGAGACCTCCGGGGTGACGAGGCCGAAAGCGACGTACTGGTCTGGTGCGGCGACAAAGGAGTCGCCGAAGGTGACGACATTCCCGTGTGTCGCGTGGGCTGCGGGGATGGTGGGGCCGGCGGCGAGGCCGAGGGTCACGGCGGTGGCCATGGTCAGGGCGGTGAGTGTTCTGCGGAAACGTCGGGTGGTCATGTCCCAGCCAACGTCGGGGCGCACGGTGAATTACGGCGTGGGGGCTAAGTAATACCCCGTGCACGTTCATCTCACTTCGTGGCGGGGGCTCCGGTCTGTGAGGCGACGACATCGTCCATGTGCACCACGGTCCAGTCGAACAGCGCGTGCACCGGGCCCAGTGCGGAGCGTCCCAGGTCGGTGAGGTGGTAGACCACCCGCGGTGGGATCTCGGCGTATGCGGTGCGGCGGACCAGGCCGTCAGCGGTGAGGACGCCGAGGCGCTGGCTGAGGACCTTGTCGGAGATGCCGTCGACATCTGACCTGAGGTCGCCGAAGCGCCGGTCGCCGTTCTCGAGGGCGAGCAGGATGAGCATGTTCCACCGGTCGCCGACGGTGGTGAAGAGAGTGCGGCTGGGGCAGTCGCGGGCGGCGGGATTCCATGCGGTCATGGTGGGGACTGTACACCCCGGAATGCGCCCGGATTAATCCCGGTAAGACACTTTACATCGGTAAGTGACCGGCGTACGGTCGGTTCCTGTACGACAGGGTCAGTCTCAGCCGACCCCCTCAACCATCCCCTCGACCGACACCATCGGAGGCAACACCCATGAGCACAGTCACCATCTACGGATCCACCGGCATGGTCGGGTCCGCCATCGCCGCTGAGGCGGCGTCCCGCGGCTTCACCGTCACCGGCGTCACCCGGCGGAACCCGGACGCCGTCACCGGCCCGGTCGACGGGGTCACCTACGTCACCGGCGAGATCTCGGATGTCTCGGACGTCGTCGCCGAGGCGTCGGCCACCGAGAATCTCGTGATCTCCGTGCCGGGTGCCCGTGACGGCAGCTCGGTGCAGCCGATCATCGACGCG
>NZ_CACZOO010000315.1 GCF_902782855.1 uncultured Corynebacterium sp. | reverse complement strand
GGGCGGCGGGCGGCGGGAGAGGGTGAAGAGACATGGCTGTGGCCTTCACCGCACCAGCTTCGGCACCACCCGCACCATCGTCACCATCACGAGCAGCTCCACCAGCGTCTGCGTCACCACCACCAGCGGCGACAGGTCGTAGGCCGCCGGCAGGGCGAGGACCAGCGGCAGCACCACCAGCGAATTCCGCGTCACCGCGGAGAACACCACCGCCCGGCGGGACGCCACCCCCAGACCCGCGACCCGACCGGCCACACCACCGATCACGGGCATGATCAGCGAGAACATCACATACACCGGCACCACGGCCACCAGGTCACGCCACCGTGCGGACACCCCGTCGATCTGCGAGGCGACCACCACCGCCAGGACGACCATCATCAGCGGCACCATCAGACCTGCGGACAGGCCGGACAGGCCACGTCCCGTCGTACCGATGACGCCACTTCTACCGGACGCCCACTGCGTCACCCCGGCCGCGAGCAGTGGCACCACGATCAGCCAGAGGAACGCCGAGACGAACGGCCCCATGTCGATCGACGCCACCACCTCCGCCCCGGCGAACAGCCGCAGCCACACCGGCAGCAGCACCATCTGGGCGAGCATGAGCAGGGGAGTCGCCGCGAGCAGCCGGTCCGCGGCCCCACCGGCCAGCCCGGTGAAGACGATCACGTAGTCCACGCACGGTGCCAGCAGCACGAACAACACCCCCACCAGTAGAGCCTGGTCGCCCGCGATGAACCTGGTCAGCACCCACACCACCACCGGCACGCAGAGGAAGTTCACCACGACCACGGTGACCAGGAACCGCCGGTCCCGTAGGGCGTGCCAGATGCGGGCGAAGGGCACGGCGAGGAAGGTGGCGTAGAGCAGCAGTCCCAGCGCCGGGTTCACCGCATGTTCCGTCGGCCCCGCCACCGACGGGACCGCCAGCCCCACCACCGCACCGACCAGCAGCGCACCCAGGTACAGCGCGACCTGGCGGTCATCCGTCCAGGTGGTGAGTCGGCTCCACATGGGCACCAACTCTAGGGCACACCGGCGGGCACACCGGCGGACACACCGGCGGGAACGTCAGCGGAGACGCTCCGCCGGCCCCGGCTCACCGCAGCGGTAACCGACGGAAGGGGAGCACCGCGTCCCCGCAGCGCAGTTGCCCGGCGTCCAGATCCACGGTGAGGTCCACCGCAATGCCGGCATCCACGGCGGCGGCGTCCTCCCCGACCACCATCCGGCAGGTCTGCGGGTGCCAGGCCCCACGCCACTCAGCCTCAGACGACACCACGGCCACGTCAGTGCCGGTGGCCTGCTCGGTCGCCCCACCGACCATCTGCCCGACCATCTGCCCGACCATCTGCCCGACCATCTGCCCCACCGTCCGCCCGGTCACCGCCACCGTCGCCACGACCTCCGCTGCCCCCGATCCGCACACCAGCACAGTCGACCCCGGTGGCAGATTCACCGTCACCGGCTCCCCCGAGACATCCGTCCCGATCATCCAGCCGGGCAACGCAGTCACCGGCACGTCCCCGGCCACGTCACGCGCACCGGCCGGCAGTCCCGATGCCGGGCGGGCCAGCAGACCGCAGGCGGCGGCGGCGAACGGTACCCGGGCGGCGTCCTCCGGAAGGACGCCGAGGAACACCCGGCCGGCCGGTCGCGTCAACGCGGCGAGCCCGGCGTAGGAGCGCTGCGTCGGCCCGTCCGGCCTCGGGGGAGCGGCCGAGACCACGACCGGTGGCTCGGCGCGGAGCCCGGCGGCGAAGTGTTCCAGCAGGTCCAGGTCGCACACCACCGGATCGCGTGGGCCCCACAGATCATGGTGCGGCGGGTGCACGTGGAACCACAGGCGCTCCGGTGTCCGCTCCGTGACCTGTCGGCTGAGCCGGTGGCGGCCCCATCCCGCGGCTGTCCCCACCCCGATCACGGCCGTGGCGGCCGTCACTGTTCCCCACACAAGCGTTCCCCTGTCATGTATCTTTCACGGTAGAATGTACATCACGGCGCGCCGCGGGGTCGACGCATCGGGGGATTTCCGGGGGACCCGGGGGAGAACACCATGAGAACGACAGGCCTGCAGGTCTCCGGCTACTCTTTCCTGCTGCGGCGGTTGGAGCTCGCGCTGGTCACCGGCGACCCTCGCATGGCACACGATCCGCTGCGCACCCAGCGTCGGGCGGTGGGTGTCGGTGTGCTGCTCGCCCTGCTCGTCGCCGGCGGGATGCTGCTGGTGGCGATGCTGCGTCCGGCGCCTTCTGTGGGGGACGCCGCACTGGTCACCGACGAGTCCGGGACGCTGCACGTGCGGATCGGGGAGGTTTTCCATCCGGTGACGAACGTGGCCTCGGCGCGGCTGCTGCTGGGGTCGGCGGAGTCGCCGTCGAAGACCACCGCGGCGAATCTCGCCGAGTTCGGGACCGGCCCGCCGGTCGGCATTCCGGATGCGCCGGGGCTCGTGCCGGTCGGCGACGGTGCGGCCGACGAGTGGGCGTTGTGCGGGCCGACGGTTGTCGCCGCGTCCTCGATGGCGGACGCCGGGCCGCAGGTCCTCGCCGCGCCGTCCGGCCACTGGTTGGTCGTCGGGGGCGAACGGATGCTCATTCCGGAGGCGGGTCCGACGGTCGCCCGGGCACTCGGAGCGGTGCCGGTGGTGGTCGATGATGAGGTGGTGGCTGTGCTGCGGCGCGGGCCGGATGTTGTGCTGCCCCGCGGGCCGTCCGGACTGCCGGGGATGTTCGGGGAGCAGGGGACGCTGGTGACCGCGGGGGAGAGGGCCTTCCTGGTCGTCGACGGTGGGCTGGCAGAGGTCACGGGGACGCGCCGGGCGGTCGCGGAGGCTCTGGCGTCCCCGGCGGGCGCTCCGGTGGTCTCGGACCTGGGGTCGGTGCTGGAGGTGCCGGGGGCGACCGCGTTGGAGCGGGTGCCGGTGGAGGCGTCGTTCCGTGAGACGGCCGGGGTGTGTGCGGGGGCGACGCTTGTCGAGGTGCCGGAGGAGGCGGGGAAGGAGCAGCGGGGCCGGCACTATGAGGGACCACGCGGGACCGTCGCCGTGGTGACCGAGCGGGGACTGGCGCTGGTCAGTGAGTCCGGTGTGCGCTACACGGTGCCCTCGCCGGAGGAGTTGGCGGCGCTGGGGGTGCTGGATGACGGCGAGTTGCCGGTGCAGGTGCCGTGGCGCGTCATCGAGTCGCTGCCGGACGGTGGGGAACTGTCCACCGAACGGGCGCGGCGGACCCTGGAGGTGGGGTGAGGTGGGTGCCTCGTGAGCGGACTGCCCACAGTTCCTGTGTCACAGCGGGGCACGATGAAGCTACCAGTACCGAGACGCGGAATTCAGGTACCTGACTACCGCCTCCCGGTACTGGTAGCGACAGTGAAGCACGCTCGGTACTGGTGCTGACTGAGGGGTCGAGGGCCGCGGACGGCTGCAGGGGGCTGCAGGGGGCTGTCGGTACAGCGCCACCCACTCAGCTCCGTGGCCGACGCCTCACCACCGCACCGAGCACCCCGACCAGCACCAGTGTCGCCAGAGCCAGGGGAACCAGCAGGTCAACGCTCTCCTCCGGGGCGGCCACCAGGTCGACGGACTCCGCCCACGGGCCTGCTCCGGCATCTGCCCCGACCCCGGCAACATCCCCACCCCCAGGCTCCCCACCCATCACCGCAGCCACCGCAGCCGCCGGATCCACCACCGGCACACCACCGGACCGGGCGGTGGACACCAACACGTCCCGCACCTGCGCCGCCGAGAGCTCCGGGCGCACCTGCCACACCAGTGCCGCCGTCGCCGACACCACCGGGGCAGCGAAACTCGTGCCTGCGAACGGTTCCGGATCACCCACGACCGTCACCTCACCGGTCCCGGTACGCAGCACGGTAGATACCGGGCCGCCGGGTGCCGCCAGATCCACCCACGGCCCGGGCACCGAGTAGCCCGCCCTGACCCGCCCCGGCCCGAGATGGTCGAGCAGGGTGACGTGGGCGATGCGGGCGTCCACTGCGCCGACGGTGAGGACACCGGGCAGTGAGGCGGGGAACGGTGTCCGCCCCTCGGCGCACTGGCCGGAGTTGCCGGCCGCGGCGACGAGGAGCAGCCCGGCGTCCTCCGCGTCAGCGACCGCCCGCCGCAGCTCGACGGTGTCCTGGCAGGCCACCAGCGACAGGTTCACGATCCTCACCCCGGGGTGGTCCCCGGCATGGGCGACGGCACGCTCCAGCGCGTCCACCAGCCCGGCGACGGTGCCCGACCCGCGGTCGGTGACCTGCCGGTGGGACACCACCGTCGCGCCGGGTGCGACCGTGTGCAGCACCCCGGCGACCGCCGTCCCGTGCAGGACGCAGTGGTCACTGTCGGTGCTGCCGTCCCCGGCCCGGCCCGGCACCACCCAGGGGGTGGACGCCCCGGTGTCCACCAGTGCGATTCCCACGCCCGTCCCGGTGGCGACATCATGGGGAAGGGCGGCGTCCACCGGCAACGGCTCCCCGGGTTCGGGTACCCCGCACTGTTCCGGACTGTCCTGCGCCGACGCCACCGGTACCCCGGACAGCAACAGGGCCGTGGTGCACACCGCCGCGGTGCACACCACCGCCGGCCAGCGACTCATCCGATCCCCCTGACCAGATCGAAGACGCCGGTGGTGGCGATGAGTGCGGGCACCGCGACGGAGAACGCGACGGTCTCCAGGATGTCGACGACCCGCCAGGCCAACGGTGAGGCGATCCTCACCGCGGGCAGGAGAACGGGAACCAGGGCCACCGCAGGCCACGGCGGGGCGCAGTGCACCAGGGTCCACACCGCCACAGCGACCGCGGTGACCGTCACCGTCACCGCGTGGACCGGGCGGCACCCGCGGGCGGACAGGCCGGTCACCGCGACCGTCAGGCAGGCCACCACGGTGACCCACCCGGGTGCGGTTCCCGGCGGGATGAGCTGGACCACGCCCGCCGCGATGACCACGCAGCAGGCGATGACCAGGGCTGCGTGGACGCGGCGGGCCCGGTCCACGGCCGCTTCCCCGTCCTTCGCGGCCTCGGCGGCGGACCGGTCATCCCGACTCCGCACCCGGTCCGCCGCGGTGAACAGGCCGGTCGCCGGGATCCGCGGCAGTGCCACCCCGGCCAAGCCCAGCGCAGTCTGCCCGGCGACAACCAGTCCTGCCATACCGGCCAGCACGGTGATGCCCGGCCAGATGTTCACCGCCGCGGCGAGCGCCAGGACCACCGTGACCACCCGTTCCGGGCCGGGACGCCACACCGAGCACGCGGCGAGCACACACCCCGTGAGTACGTTGACCTGCACCCCGGCACCGAAGGCGAGAACCGCGGCGAGCGTGGTGAAGCGACGCTCGTGCAGACTCGCGGCCGCAGCGGCGACCGCGAGCACGAGGGTGAGTACGGTGCACAGCGTCGCCGCCGTGCCGGCAGGGTCCCCGGCCCCGTTCAGCAGGCTGTGTGCCCGGTCGCTGATCTCCAACGGGTGCCACACCGGAGCCTCCGGACTGAACGGCGGCAGGACCAGGGTGGCGGCGGCCGCGAGGACGGCCGCGACCCACACCGACGGGTTCTCCGGCAGATCACCGCTGAGCAGGCCGACGGTGTCGGTCGGTGGGGCGGGCACGGTGGCGCGTGCCAGGGTGAGACGCTCCCCGGGGCGGACGCCGGCCTCGGTCAGTCCGTGTTCGGGGCGCAGCACCCCGGTCGGGCCGCTGAGCTGCCAGTGCTCGCCGGGTGTGGCGTCCACCAGGTGCGGCAGAAGTTCGGTGACCGGGACGGTCCCGGACACGGTGGCGTCGAGGACGCGGTCGCGCCCCCGGTCGTCGACGACGGTGATGCTGACAGCGATCACTGGTGGATTCCCCCTGGTGAACGAGTACCGGCGAGCAGGTACTGGTGAACAAGTGCGGTGTGAGGTGCCGCGGCCCCCTGCGGAGCGGCACGTGACGGCGAGTTTAGGTGAGAAACATTCCGCGCGCATCCGGATTGCTGTATTGTCGCCGAACACAGGCGCAAGCCAGACATCATGCCGTCGGGGGCCGGGGCCACAGGGGGCGCGGGCGGGGTCGACGACGGGGATTTTTTCGAGGGGAACACCAGGTGCAGACGCAACCACCACCGTCACTGCCGAAGAACAGACAGCCGTTCCTGCGGCTCCTCATGCCCGCGGTGATGCTCGTCGCCGTACTCGGCATGGTCGCCGCGATGATGCTGTCGGGGATGGCCCGCAGCCCGATGACATTCATCTTTCCTCTGATGATGATCGGCTCGATGGTGATGATGTTCCAGCCCGGCGGCCAGGACGTCGACGAGATCCGGCGCAGTTACCACCGCCATCTCGACGCGCTCACCGACGGCGTCCGGCGTGCCCGCAGCACCCAGCGGGAGGATGCCGAGCGTCGCCACCCCCACCCGCAGGCCTTGTGGACCCGCGCGGTCGAGGGGGTGGACGGGCCGGACGTCGAGCCGGGTGTCGTCCGTCTCGGTACCGCTGTCCAGGCCCCCGACGATCCGCTCGACATCCCGGTCGACGTGCCGCCGGAGGACCTGGAGCCGGTGTGCGCGATGAGTCTGCGTGACCTGGCGACGAGGCACGCCACCCTCGACGCCCCGGTCGCGGTGGACCTGCGGGAGTTCCCGGTCGTCGCGGTGACCGGGCCCGGGGCGTCCGACCAGGTCAGGGCGATGCAGGGGGCGCTGGTGCTGCAGGATCCGGGTGCGGTGAGCGTCGACGGGCCGCACGACCGCTGGCTGCCGCACGACGGCGCGCTGCGGATCAGTTTCCGCTACGGTGCCGAGGTCTGTGCCGGGCCGGTCTGTGCCGGGCCGGTCGGCGCAGGGCCGGCACGACCTGCCCCCGCCACCCCCGCGCACTGCACCGTCGTCGCCGACCCCGACGAGGACGCCGAGGAGACCGCCCGGACCCGTGGCCTGCTGCTCCACTCCGACGGTGAGGTCCTCTCCGCCTGGACCGTCGACGGCTGGCGGCCTTTCGCCACCGCCGACCGGCTCAGCGACGTCGAGCTCGCCGCCCTCTGCCGTGCCCGGTGCACCAGGCGCAGTGACACGTCGCTGCTGGACTTCCCCGGCGGTGACCTGCGCGCCCCGATCGGCCGGGCCGGGCAGTCGCCGGTGTACCTCGACATCCGGGAGTCCGCCAAGGGAGGCATCGGACCGCACGGACTGTGCATCGGTGCGACCGGGTCCGGTAAATCCGAGCTGCTCAAGGCCGTGGTCACCAGTTTCGCCCACCACCACAGCGCCGGGGAACTGAACTTCGTACTCGTCGACTTCAAGGGAGGTGCCGCCTTCGCGGGCCTGGAACGGCTGCCGCACACTGCGGCGGTGATCACGAACCTCTCCGAGGAGGCGGTGCTCGTCGACCGGATGCAGGACGCCCTGCTCGGCGAGATGCACCGTCGGCAGGAGACGCTGCGTGCCGTCAACCTGTCCACCGCCACCGACTACAACCGGCGTCATCCCGGCGAGATGCCGTCACTGTTCATCGTGGTCGACGAGTTCTCCGAACTGCTTCACGCCCGTCCGGAGTTCGCCGACGTCTTCGCCGCCGTCGGGCGCCTCGGCCGGTCACTCGGACTGCATCTCCTGCTGGCCAGTCAGCGGCTGGAGGAGGGGCGACTTCGCGGACTGGAGTCCCATCTCAGCTACCGGATCGCGCTGCGGACGTTCTCGGCGGCGGAGTCGCGGGCGTTGATAGGGTCGACCGCCGCCCATGACCTGCCGGCTTCCCCGGGTGCGGCGATCCTCGCCGAGGCAGGTGGGGCGGGGCAGGTGCGGTTCCAGTCGGCGTATGTCTCCGGGCCCGAGGTCCCCGCCGACCGGCGGCTGGTCCGAGAGCTCGGGGTGGAGCCGGAGGCCACCGGCACGACCATGGACCTCGTCGTCGACCGGTTGGCCGGGCCGAACCTGCGTCCGATCTGGCTGGACCCGCTGCCCACCGATCTGCCGGCCAGCCGTGTCCTGGGGACGCGCGCCGCCGGCGTGACCGACGCCGCCTCTCCGCTGTGCGTCCCCGTGGGGCTGGAGGACCTGCCCTTCGACGGTGAACAACGGCGGCTGGACATCGACCTGCGACGTCGCCACTGGGCCGTCGTCGGGTCCCCGGGCACCGGCAAGACCACCCTGTTGCGCACCCTCACCGTCGGCCTGACGCTGACCAGCCCCTCGGTGGCGGTGTATGTCCTGGATCCCGGGGGCTCCCTGGCGTCCCTGGCGCGGTTGCCGCAGGTCGCCGCCGTCGTCGGGGTGGACCGTATCGGCCGGCTGCTCGACGAGCTGGAGCAGGACGCCCCGGACGGTGTCTCCCACCGCGTCCTGGTCATTGACGGGGTGGACGTCCTCGGCGAGAACGACCGTCGCCTCGCGGCCCTGGCCGCAGGTGGTCTGGAACGGGGCGTCCACGTGGTGGTCACCGCACTGCGCTGGACGTTCCGGCCGAGCCTGCGTGACCTGCTCACCGGGCAGATCGAGCTGCGGATGGCGCCGACGGACTCCGCTTTCCGAGACGCGCAGCGCAGTCTGCCCGACGTGCCCGGCCGCGGCGTGTCCCCGGCCGGACGCCACATGCAGACCGCCCACTCCGACGAAGAGGCGGTGGAGCACGCCCGCCGGGTCAGTGTGGCCCGTGGTGAGGTCGACCTGCGGATGAAGCTGCTGCCGGAGAAGGTGGGTCTCGCCGCAGCCGGACCGGTGCTACCTGGACAGGTCATCCTCGGTGTCGGCGGGCCCACCCTCGGGCCGGTGACCTGGGACCCGTCGGTCATGCCGCATCTCACCGTCGTCGGCCAGGCCCGCAGCGGGGTGACGACGACCCTGCGCACCGTCATCGCCGGACTGGCCGACCCCGCGGCATGGCCGGTCGGCGGTGTGGAACTGCTTGTCGCCGACGGGCGTCGTGGCCTGCTCGGGGTACCCGGGTACCGCTCTCCGGCGGGCTTCGCGGAGGAACTGGCCCGCCTGGTGGTGGTGCTGCGCGGGCGGATACCGGACGACGTCACCGCACTGAGTCCGACGGTGCTGCGTGAGCGCAGCTGGTGGACCGGCCCGGAGCTGGTGGTCGTCGTCGATGACCTGGACCATTCCGCCGACCTCGCCGCAGCACTCGACATGCTGGTGCCGCTGCTGCCCCATGCCGCGGACATCGGCCTGCACGTGGTCACCGCCCGACGCAGTGCGGTGATGGGGCGCAGCACCTACACACCGTTGTTGCAGGGGGTGCGTGACTCCACCGCCTGGGTCCTGCTCTCGGCACCCCGCGAGGACGGGCCGGTCGCCGGTCAGGTGCTGCGGCCCACCGCGCCGGGGCGTGGCGTCCTCGTCGTGGGTGACGCCGTGGAGCTGCAGGTGGC
>NZ_CACZOO010000314.1 GCF_902782855.1 uncultured Corynebacterium sp. | reverse complement strand
TCTTCCTCGCCGACGGGAGGATCCTCGAGGAGGGACGCCCCGCCGACGTGCTCGACCATCCCGCCCATGAGCGCACCGCCCGATTCATCGACAGCATCCTGTGAGAGGAAACCCCATGACAACGTTCAGTACCAGGCAGTGGACCGTCCTCGGCGGTGGCGTCCTCGCGGTCGCACTCGTCGCAGGCGGTGTCGCCTACGCCGCCACCCGTTCCGACGACGCCACCGGATCCGGGACGGCCGCGACGGCCGCGACGCCGGCGGGTCCCGGCTTCGACATCAGCTCAGGCAACGCGCGCGACCGGCCGCGGATCGACCCGGTGCCCGAGGCGGTGGACCAGCTCGTCGACAGCGGTTTCCACCCGGTCACCCCGGGGACGCTCACCGTGGCGTCCAACCTGGGTGCCGCACCGCTGGGCATCTTCGCCGACGACGACAACACCACACCCCTCGGCAGTGAGATCGATGTCGCGCAGCTGATTGCGGACGGGCTGGACCTGAAGCTCAAGGTGGTGCCGGTGAGCTGGGCGGACTGGCCGCTGGGGGTGTCCTCCGGCAAGTACGACCTGGTGACCTCGAACGTCACCGTCACCGAAGAGCGCCTCGACATCCTCGACTTCGCCACCTACCGTCAGGATCTCCTGGGCTTCTACGTGAAGGCCGGCTCGGACCTCGACGGCCGGCAGATCACCGACGCCGACGGCATCAGCGGGTTGACGGTCGCGGTGTCCTCCGGCACGAACCAGGAACAGGTGCTGCTGAGGTGGAACGACGACCTCGCGTCCCGGGGGAAGGAGCCGGCGAAGCTGGTGTACTTCGACGACACCGCCGCAGCCCAACTCGCCCTGTCCTCCGGACGGATCGACGCGACCTTCGGGCCCAACGCCCAGGGGGCGTACTCGGCGGAGAACACCGGTGAGACGGTCCTGGCGGGCATCGTCCCCGGCGGCTGGCCGAGAGCCGCGGACATCGGTGCGGCCACGAAGAAGGACAACGGGCTGGTGGAACCCGTCGCGACGGTACTGCGCGCGACGCGGACCGACGAAACGGGTCACGCCTACGACGAGGTACTCGACCGGTGGGGCCTCCGGGACGAGGCTGTCGACGAGGTCCGCGTCAACCCGCCGGGCCTGCCGAGGTAGCCGGCGCCGGTCACCGCCCGGAGACAGGTGCGGCGCCACGGGGGTCCGGGGTTCCGGGGGTCCGGGGTTCCGGGGGTCCGGGGGTCCGGGGGTCCGGTGACGCGGTCCGCGGTGCCCGCGATGTCCCCGACGGGTCACGGGTAACCTCCGGGGACGTCCGACGGTAGCCTTGACGAGTGCCGCCGGGACATCCCGGGGCGTCACCCGGACGCTGTCCGTCGGCGTCCCCGGGAGCCACGGCCCGGTGCCCGACCGATAGTCCACCGATCCAGGAGTCCGTGTTGTTCCGACGCGAGTCGTTGTTCCGACGCAAGTTTCCCGCCCTTCCCGCGCCAGGCCCCGACCGTGTCGCCGTGGTGACCGGGGCGTCCTCCGGCATCGGCCGGGCCGTCGCCTACGAGCTGGGGCGCCGTGGTCACAACCTGCTGCTCGTCGCCCGCACCCCGGGGCCCATGGAGGAGATCCGGGACACACTGGCCGCCGAGGGGCGGGGGGTCACCGTCGAGATCCGCCCCTGTGATCTGGCGGACCGTGAGGCCCGCGGCGTCCTCATCGGGGAGCTCACGGGCAGGGACGTGAGCATCCTCGTCAACTCCGCCGGGGTGGCCACCTTCGGCCAGTTCCGCAGGCTCGACCCCGGCTACGAGCGCACCCAGTTCGAGCTCAACGCCACCGCCGTCTTCGAGCTCACCGCCGCAGTCATCCCGGGCATGGTGGCCGGCGGGGACGCCGGCATCGTCAACGTCGGCTCGGTCGCCGGCAACGCCGCGATCCCCAACAACGCCACCTACGTGGGCACGAAAGCCATGGTCAACACCTTCACCGAGGCACTGCACTACGAGCTGAAGGGCACCGGTGTGCGCTGCACCCTGCTCGCCCCCGGCCCGGTGCGCGAAGAGGTCAAGGAGGACGCCGCGCGTACCATCGTGGACCGTGCCACCCCGGACTTCGTGTGGACGACCTACCCGGACTGCGCGACCGAGACGCTCGACGCGCTGGCCGCCAACAGGCTCCGGGTCGTCCCCGGCGGACTGTCGAAGGTCGCCAACGCGCTGTCGACGTATCTGCCACGACGTCTCACCGCCCCACTGATGGGCAGGGCCTACGCGAGGATGGCCGACGAGTGACGGCGTACCGGTGGCAGCCGACAAGGAGAGAGAAGAAGCAATGACACCGAACCAGATCGCCAAGATCGACCGCCTCGTGTGGGTGGACTGCGAGATGACCGGGCTGGACACGTCCCGGCACGTGCTCGTGGAGATCGCCGTCGTCGTCACCGACGCCGAACTGAAGCCCCTCGACGAGGGCATCGACATCGTCATCCACGCCACCGAGGACGAACTGGCGCAGATGGACGACTTCGTGACGAAGATGCACGGTTCCTCCGGCCTCACCGAGGAGATCCGCTCCTCGACCGTGTCCGTGGCCGAGGCCGAGGCGCAGGTCGTGGAGTACATCAAGCGGTTCGTGGCGTCCCCCGGCGTGGCGCCGCTGTGCGGCAACTCCATCGCCTCGGACCGGAAGTTCATCGCGAAGTACATGCCCGACCTGGACAATTTCCTGCACTACCGGATGATCGACGTCTCCTCGATCAAGGAGCTCACCCGCCGCTGGTACCCGCGGGTGTACAGCGGCCAGCCGGCGAAGGGCATGCAGCACCGGGCGCTGGCTGACATACTGGAGTCCGTCCGGGAGCTCGACTACTACCGGCGGGCGGCTTTCGTCGCCGAGGCTCCGGACCAGGACGCGGTGGACGCCGCGGCCGCCGCGGCGGTGGCGGCGACACCGATCGTGTAGCGGCTGCGCGGCCGACAGGTGCAGGTGTACGGCTGGTGGGTATGCGGCCGGCGAGGGTGCGGCCGGCGGGCCAGGAACCTCGGCACAGCAACGGTGACCGCAGGTAGATACCACCTTTTGGTCGGAATGACGGCGGTGGTCTAGTATGAGTCCCGCTGCTTCAAGAGCGGCGATGGTGGCTGTAGTTCAGCTGGTAGAGCACCAGGTTGTGATCCTGGGTGTCGCGGGTTCGAGCCCCGTCAGCCACCCCAAGCATTCGGAACCCCGGCTCCTTCTTCGTAAGGGACCGGGGTTCCGTGCATACGTCACCACTGCACCTCCACGGGCTGCGTCTCCCCGGTCTCGTGGCTCCACCGGTGGACGCGGAGAGCGTCCGGGAGGATGCGTCCGAGCTGCTCCTCTGCCATGATCACCGCCGCCTCGTCCACCGGGAAGGCCATGGGCGCGTCCTCTCGTCGTCCGCATCGGAGTCGATGACATTACGCAGGGTAGTCCAGGGTGACGGGTACGTCGTCCCGGTCAGGTCCCCCGTCGCCGATCTCCACTGCGCTCCAACCGACACCGGAATCATCCCACTCCGCCAGCGTCATAAGCAGGCTGTGAGCGGCGGCGTCGTACCAGCCGTTGGTGAACATTTCGACGTCCAGAACCGGTTCACCGGCGTCAACCCGCGCCCTGATCTCGGACAGTCCGAGAACTGTGTCGCGCTTCACCGATATGAGGACGGGCGGCGTCAGCGTGTCGGGATGGAGTCGAACCCGCAGGCGTGTGGACATGGCGCCAGCGTGGCGGCTCCCTGGCGCCAGGGGCCGCAACAGCTCCACCGCGGCGGTGGTCAGTACGCCAAATTCCACCCCACCGTGGTCAACCCAGGTGTGCGTCGCCTGGTTGGTTTCCCCGGATCACTCCACCTTGTCGACGCACACCTGGAAATAGATGTGGGAGTGCAGGGCGCAGCCGGGATTGAAGGGCGCTGCACAGTGGGGGCACGTCGGGCCGGATGACGCACAAGGCACAGTTGACGCCCCGTAAAGGTCGAGGTACTCCCCCACGCTCAGCCACGATCCGCAGGCGCGGCACAGCACGGCGTCCACTGCCAGGTCCGCCGACGTCGCCGTGGGCCACGGCGTCACCTGATGGCCCTCCGCCTCGTCATGGCAGTGCAGGCAGGGGTAGGTGTGTCCGCAGCAGTGGAACCGGATCGCCACGACATCCAGCGGTGAGTGCCAGTGCGCGCATCCCACGCCGCCGACCAGATCAGAAGTCATTGACCAGCACCGCCGCCCCGTCGAAGCGTCCCGCCCTGAGGTCACGCAGCGCGTCCAGACCCCTGCTCATCGGGTACCCGTGCGTCGTCGCGCGGATCCCGTGCTTTCCGACCATCTCAAGGAACTCGCGTCCCTGCTCCCGCGTGTTCGAGGTGACCGAGCGGATCTCCTTCTCGTAGAACAGCTCGTCCTCGTAGTTCAGCGGCGGGGTGTCCGACAGGTGGATCCCGGCGATCGAGAGGACGCCACCCCGGTCCAGGGCGCGCATCGCAACCGGGACGATGTCTCCGACCGGGGCGAAGAGGATCGCGGCGTCCAACGGTTCCGGCGGCATGTCGTATGCGCCGGCGGCCGAGGAGCAGCCCAGGGACAGTGCCAGGTCCTGCGCTGCCTTGTCCCTGGTCAGGACGTGGACGCGGGCACCGGCGGCCAGGGCCAGCTGGGCGCACAGGTGGGCCGACCCGCCGAAACCGTAGAGCCCCAGGCGGGCAGGCTGGTCCGGGGTGGATTCCGGCAGCCCGGCGCGTTGCAGGGCGTGGTAGCCGATGATGCCGGCGCAGAGCATCGGTGAGAGCGCGGTATCGGACGCCGTACCTGACGC
>NZ_CACZOO010000313.1 GCF_902782855.1 uncultured Corynebacterium sp. | reverse complement strand
CCTTCCCGGCGCCCTTCCCGGCGCCCGTCACCCTTCCGGCGGACACCGCGTCCGTCGGCGGCAGCGGCGGCAGCCTCAGCACCGCCCAGAGGGTGGAGAGCAGGCAGACGGCGTCGATGAGGTAGAGCCAGGCGAACCCGGTGACCGGGACGAGCAGGCCGCCGAGAATCGGCCCGAGAATCGCCCCGGCCTGCGTGACCGTCATGTTCAGCGAGGTTGCCGGACCGATCTTGCCCAGTGGGACGATCCTGGCGATGACCGCCGTGCGGGTAGGCTGGTTCACCGCGAAGAAGGCCTGCTGGACAGCGAAGACACTGAGCAGCAGCCACACATTGCCGAGACCGGACGCCGCCTGCGCCCAGAAAGCGACCGCGGTGGCGATCATGCCTACGGTGGTGATCCGCAGCAGCTTCGTCCGGTCCATGCGATCGGACAGGGCGCCACCGTACAGGCCGAAGATGATCAGCGGGACCAGGCCGAAGGCGCCGGCCAGACCGACGTAGGCGGAGCTACCGGTGATGGCGTAGATCTGCAGGGGGACGACGATGATGTTGAGCTGTGCACCGATGACGGTGACGATGTTCGCCGTCCACAGGCGGCGGAAGTGCGGGTACTCGAGCGGGGTGGTGTCCGCGAGCAGGGAGCGTAGCAGACCGGGTGCCGGCATGGGGTGTCCTCTCACTGGATCGCGGACGGAAGGGGTGCCTGACGGTGGTACGCCGGGACCGGCACACGCCGGCCGGTCCATGACAAAGGGAGCAGACGCCGACCGGCGTGTGCTCCCTCGTCCCCGGCGTGACGGAAGGTCAGGCTGCCTGGGCTGCCATCTCCCGGATCCGCTCCGGCCGGAAACCCGACCAGTGCTCGCCCCCGGTGACGACGACCGGGGCCTGGAGATGTCCGAGAGCCATCACGTAGTCGCGGGCCTCGTCGTCGATGCTGATGTCGACGAGCTCGTAGTCGAGGCCCGCCTTGTCGAGGGCACGCTTGGTGGCGGTGCACTGGACGCAGGAGGGCTTCGTGTAGACGGTGATCATCGTGACAACTCCTAGAGGTAGTGACTGCGGGGTCGAGAATGCTGCGGACTGCACGGTGACGTACGGAGAGGGCAGCCGACGAAGCGGTTCAGAGACCGTCCGGGGAGTTCCCTGACCGGTCCCTTCCCGGCGGTGCGATGCCGTCGACACTACACAGGCGACGGGCACCGCACAACCTCCCTGGCCACGAGATATTGGGGTAATTACACCGTCCAAACACTATATATAGTGGTCTTGTTCCGTAAAGGTGCAGGTGGTCGACAGGGGTCGGCACTACATGTTGAGGGTCGACGACAACCCTGTAATTCCATGAACGTGAGCCGGGGACGGAGCGCCGACCGGAGACATCGACCACGGTCCCGGGCAGCGGGTCCCCGGACACGCGACAGCACCCCCTGTCCGCCACCGCGGGGGTGACTGACAGAGGGTGCTGTTCGGCTCGAAGAACCGGCGATCAGCCCTGGCGGGCTTTAAAGCGCGGATCCTTCCGGTTGATCACGTAGACCTTGCCGTGGCGGCGAACGACCTGGGCGCCCGGCTTGTTCTTCAGCGACCGAAGGGACTTGCGGACCTTCATCGGGCGCTCCTTTCCTCGTCATGGGCCCCGACGCCTGATGACGACCGCGGCTTGATGTAAAACAGACAGACCCGGAACACACCGGGTCATGGCACATCGGAACACTCTAGCCCGATGCCGCCCCGGAACCAAAACCGGGGACCGGAACTCAGGCGAACTTCGCCAGGATCAGCACCACGAAGGCCGCGTACCAGACGACCAGCACAACCACCGGCATGATCCAGCCACCGGCGAAGGAGTAGCGGTCAGCGCCGTGGATCCCCGCGGCGTCCCGCTGACGCTCCCAGACGATGTGCACCAGCGTGATGAGGAACAGCGGCAGCACCACCGACCACACGACCATGCAGTAGGGGCACAGCGCCTCAATGGAGTACACCGCCTCGAACGCGAGCCAGTGGACGAAGCCGACCGCGAAAACGAGACCGGCGAGGAAGCCGTACCAGAACCACGCCCGGAACCTCGCCCCCGCCAGCAGTGCCACGCCGACGGTGATCACCACACCGAACCCGAACAGTCCGATGAACGGGTTCGGGAAGACGAACACCGACGCCTGACTCGACTGCATCACATCGGTGCAGGAGATGACATCGTTGATCGTGCAGGCCGGGACGAAGTCCGGATCCTTCATGAGCTCGATCTTGTCGTACATGATCAGACCGGACATGTAGAGTCCGACCGCCCCGAGGAGCGTCACAGCCAGGCCGTAGAGACGGGAACCGCCCCAGAAGCCGGGTGCAGCCTCCGCCACGCCCGCCGTAGCGGCCGTACCCGCCGCCGTCGTCGGTACCCGTGGCGCCTGTCCGCCTGTCGTCGCGTTACTCATACTGTCCGATCCTTGCAGAATCCTCGTCGGGACGGGCAACGGAGTGGGGGGTCACAACCGCATCGTCACCCCCGGTTGGCCCCTGCCTTCTACTGCCTTCTACTGCCGTCTACTGCCTTCCGCTACTTCGCGTCCATCGCGAGCGCGCGGATGCCGCGCCCCGCAGCGACCGCGACGACGCCGGTCCCGGCCGCCAGCGCGGAGACACCGAAGGAGAGCACCGAGGTGAGCAGCGAGGAGCGCACATTGGCTGCCATCAGGGCGGTCTCCCGCTCCGGGGCGTCCATGGGCAGGTCAGCGAAAGGCCTGCCGCCGGTCATGGCCAGGGCGTGCCTGTTCACGATGTCGGCCTGGGCGAAGGCGGTCACCGGGTCAGCGACCTTCCTGCCCGCCAGAGACCTCACGTCGGGGTGGACGCTGATGTTCTCGGCGAGAAGCTCCTGCCGGACCTTGAGATACCCGGTGACCCCGGCGGCGATGAAACCGTAACCGAGGAGGGAGACCGCGCGCCCGGAGCGGCGGGCGGCGGCGTTGTGGTTCCTGCTCATGAGTGTTTTCCTTTGATCGACGTGTTACGAACCCCTGCCGTTCTACCACCGCCGACCCAGATAGGCGACACGTCAACTACTTTCCAGGGCTCCCCACCCACCGCCTGAACGACCGGTGAACAGAGATCCGGTGTGCCGACCTGCAGGTTTGTCGATTCATGTGGTCATCCTGTAGATTTCAATCCGTTCGCACCGAGGTCCTCACGGACTGACGCACGTGCGGGGCTATGGCGCAGCTGGTAGCGCACCACACTGGCAGTGTGGGGGTCAGGGGTTCGAGTCCCCTTAGCTCCACAGAACACCGGAACCCCCGGTCGGAAGAGAGTCCGACCGGGGGTTCGCTGTGTCCCCGGACCAGGGCACCGCACCAGAACACCGGACGTCGACCCCCGGCCGAACTCACCGGCGGA
Organism: uncultured Corynebacterium sp.; assembly: GCF_902782855.1. Lineage (GTDB taxonomy): Bacteria > Actinomycetota > Actinomycetes > Mycobacteriales > Mycobacteriaceae > Corynebacterium. The sequence goes on along the minus strand of NZ_CACZOO010000313.1, from coordinate 5,978 downwards.
CCGGCACCTGCTCAACCGTTCTCCGGGGACGCCGGCAGGTCGACCGTGAACACCGCCCCACCACGCGGCCCGGCCCCCACCGACACTGTTCCGCCGTGGACCCCGACGACCTCCCGCACGATCGCCAGGCCCAGTCCGCTACCCCCGGCGTCCCGGGTTCGACCCTCGTCGAGTCGGGTGAAGCGGTCGAAGATGCGTTCCCGATCCCCCGGCGGCACACCGGCCCCGTCGTCGGCGACGGTGAGCAGCACCCGCTCCCCCCGATCCGTGGACTCACCGTGCAGCCGCAGTTCCACCTTTCTCTCCGCGTGCCGGGCTGCATTGTCGACGAGGTTGCGGACCACCCGGGCCAGCAGCCGGTCGTTGCCGTGAACCCGTCCGGCACCGACACCGGTGGTGTCCACCGTCACAGTTCCCCGTCGGTCTCCCGAACGACACAGCCGGTCGGCGTCCCGAAGGACCAGATCGTCGAGGTCCACCGGGGTCATGGGCGGACGCCTGCTCTCATCGAGTCTGGCGAGCAGCAGCAGCCCATCGACCAGGTCCTGCATCCGTTCCCCCTCCCCGACCACGATCTGCCCGAGTTCAGCGGTGGCCACCGCCTCGGGGTGGGCGACGGCGAGTTCAGCGTACTGGCGGATCGTCGCGAGCGGCGAGCGCAGCTCGTGGGAAGCGTCACTGACGAACCGCCGCTGCACCGTCCGGGACTTTTCGAGTCTGCCGAGCATCCGGTTCATTGTCGCCGCCAACGCCCCGAGTTCATCGTCGCCGCCGTCCACCCGTCGCGACAGGTCGGAGGCCCCGATGCTGTCGACCTGCCGACGCAGCCGCTCCACCGGGCGCAGGGAACGGCCCGTGACGACCCACACCACCAGAGCCACGAGCACAACCATCAGAGGAACGACCGCGGCCAGCAGCACCGTCGTCGCCGTCACCGTGTCACCGACATGCTCCAGCGGACGCGCGACGGTCAGGGTTCCGGCGTCCGTGTCCTCGGTGACCGCCAACCAGGACCCGTCGTCGACGGTGATCTCACTGCCGTCCTCCTCCCCTGCGGCGGATTCGGCGAGTCCGTCGGCGTCATCGTCGTTCAGCACGACCTGTCCACCCGGCGTCGCCAGTCGGACCAGCAGATCATCGTCGATGGCCGCGATGATCCGCGGGGTCTGTGACGGGGACGCCTCCAGCTGCGACTCCAGGGAGTCCAGGTCCCCGTCGACGGTCTCCGCGACCGAACCGGTGAGCGTCCGGCCGAGCACCGGCACCGCGATGGCCGCGGCGACAATGAGGATGACGGCGACGAAAAGTGTCGCCGCGGCGGTGATGCGGGCCCGGATCGAGCGCACCGGACGCAGGAGTTTGGCGGGTCTGCCCATGTCAGCCCCCGTTCCGGTCGAGTCGGTAGCCGGCACCGCGGACCGTCCCGATCGCCGCACGTCCGAAGGGCCGGTCGATCCTGGCTCGCAGGTGGCCGATGTAGACCTCGACGATGTTGGCGTCCCCGTCGAAGGAACCGCCCCACACGTTGGCGAGCACCTCCTGTTTGGTGACGACCTGACCGGTGCGACGCAGCAGGAAGTCGAGGACCGCGAGCTCGCGGGCGGTCAGCGGGATCTCGACGTCGCCGCGGAACGCCTGGCGGGACGCCGGGTCGAGTCGCAGGTCACCGGCGGTGAGGATCTCAGTGCGTCCCCGGGTGCCGCGCCGGACCATGGCGCGCAGTCTGGCGACGAGAACCGGGTAGGAGAAAGGTTTGGTCAGCCAGTCGTCGCCGCCGGTGTCGAGGCCCTCGACCTCATCCCACTCACCGTCCTTCGCGGTGAGGAAAAGTACCGGGGTCCAGTTGTCGTCCGCGCGCAGGGCTGCGCACACCCGGTAGCCGTCCATCCCGGGCATCATGACGTCGAGCACGATGGCGTCGTAGTCCGCGTCGGACGCCATGTCCAGGCCTGTCTCACCATCATGGGCGACATCGACGGCGATCCCCTCGGCCTCCAGTCCACGCCGCACGCCGTCCGCGAGCCGCACCTCATCGTCCACCACCAGGATCCGCATGGTGCACAGTGTCGCATGCTCCGGCTGAAGAGCAGCTGAACGGTACCGGATGGTCCGGTCGACCTGCCTGTTTGTGGGGAGCCGACGGGGTGTTGTACGTTATCCCTCGTTCGCAACGCGGATCCGGATGTCCGGGACCGTCGCGCGTGCGGGGCTATGGCGCAGCTGGTAGCGCACCACACTGGCAGTGTGGGGGTCAGGGGTTCGAGTCCCCTTAGCTCCACAGGACATGGAAAACCCCCGGTCGGAAGAGATTCCGGACGGGGGTTTCCCGTCATCACCGTCACGGATGTCGCAGGGTCAACGTCGCGCCATGAGAACGATGCCGTCCTTGACCGTGGCTTCCCCGCTCCCGTCCGGGCCGACCGCCGTACGGCTGCGGACCTCGCAGAGAGAAGTCTCCCATTCGTCCGGGTCGAGCCCGAGCGCGGCTACCTCCTCCGCCGGTGTCAGCAGGCCGTGGAACGGATCGTGTGTGTCCTCCCCGCGCGCCTCGGACTCCTCCGACCAGCGTCGTGTCCAGGGCGGCACATCCTCCGGAGTCTCGAAAGCGTGGGAGACGATGAGGAGGTGACCACCCGGGCGGACCCGGTCGGCCGCCCGTCGCAGGATCCGGGTGCGCGGCAGTTCCACCCTCGAATGGAGGAAGGACGCCGTGGCCAGGTCGAAGGTGTCGGGGGTGGTCCATTCCGAGAGATCCCCCGCCACCCAGTCCACCGCGTCGGCGACACCCGCCACCCTCGCCGACTCCTTCCCCCGCTCAAGGGCGGTCGCCGAGATGTCCACCGCGGTGACCCGGTAGCCGTGCCCTGCGAGCCACACGGCGTCCGCCCCCTCACCGCAGCCCAGCTCCAGTGCGGTGGCACCGTGCCGGACGGGAAGTGTCGCGACGACATCTGCGGTGGTGGCGTTCACCGCCCCCGACCACCGCTTGCCGTCTCCGGCGTACTCCGTCTCCCAGTGGGCCGCCACCGCCTGTGTGGCATCCGTCTGTGTGGCATCCGTCTGTGGGCCATCCGTCCACCCGTTCTCCGTGTCGTCGGTCATGGGGCAAGTACACCGGCATCCGGCGGCAACCGCAAGACCCCTTGCGGAATCCGCGAACAAGGAGGAGCGTTGTCCACCGATGATCTGCGACAGGTGGGGCCGCGTCTCAGGCCGCTCCGGCTGAAGTACGGCTGGCCCCTCGACGAACTCGCCGGCCGGACCCACATGCCGGGAAGCACCCTGTCCTGCCGGGAGTCCGGGAAGAGACAGACCGGCCTCGAACTCCTGCTCCCGCCCACCCCGCCCACCAGGGAACTGGGCGTCAGCCTCGACGGCCCGGTCATCACCCCGCTCACCCCCGCGGGATCCCCGTTCAACGTCGTGGCGATCACCTACCCTCCCACATCCCCACCTCCGCCGGGCCGGGCGCGGCACGGGTGATCAGCGTCTTCAGCCGGGAGGGGCTGCGGATGCACACACATACCGCCCCGACCCGCTGAGTCATCTCCGCCGTCAATCGTCCAGGTCGGCGCGCAGGATCTCCCCGGAGGTGGCGTCGATACGGATATCCCATTCCCGGGTGCCGTCGATGACGGTCGCGTCCCAGACGATCTGCCCGGCCTCACGGTCCAGGTCGAGGGAGTCGAGAACGCCGGGCCTCCCGGCCAGTGCGGCGTCGACGGCGTCCGCGGCAGTCACTGACGGGGCCTCGCGCTGTCCGGCGTCCAGGCCGGTCACACGCCCGCCGCCGACCTCACCGGTCGACGCGTCGACGGTCACCTCCGTGCCCTGTCCGTCGACGACGAGGGTGACCTCCCAAACGCGGCCGTCCTCGGCGTCGATCTCCACGGCATAGGACCCGGGTCTGCTGTTCAGTGCGGTTTCGAGAGCGTCTGCCGCATCCACCGCCGATGCCGGAGCGGACGGCGAATCCTGCGGGGCCGTGACGGTGACGGTCGGAGCGGTGGGCCCCGGATCATCGCCGCACGCGGTGGCCGACAGGGCGGCGGCCGACAGGGCGAGGGTGATGGCGGGCAGGGCGAGCACGGTACGGGTCGTGCGTGCGGATCGACGGTTCACGGGATTCCTCCAACGGGGTCAGGCGGGATGGACACTGTTGACCGTCAGCGTAACGACGCCCCGCTGAACGCCCGCTGAAGGCAGCACCCCCGACCCGGTACCCCCGGTCACCGTCCGACGACGTCGGGCACCCAGTCCGCCATCTTCGTGGGGTCTGCGGGGTCCTTCTTCATCTGCAGCTGCGTGCCGTCGACGAAGACCGAGGGAGTGCCCGCCTGACCGCCGAGCCTGTCCTTGAGCTCGACGAAGTTCAGTTCCAGGGCGGGCCGGTACGTCGTGACCACCGAACCGTCGCGGATGGCGTCCACTGTGCCGGCGTCGACCCCCAGTTCCTCGGCGAGACCGGCGAAGTCGTCCAGGGTCCAGTCGATGATGTCCCTGTACTGGAGAAAGGCGCGGTCGTGGTACTGCCAGAACGCGTCAACGTCACCGGTGTCCGCGATGGCGAGGGCGACCGCGCCGGCGAGGGTCGAGTGCCCGTCCTCTCCCCCGTCGAGGAAGTTGACGGTGTTGAACCGCATGGTGAGCTTGTCGTTGTCGAGGGCATCCCGGAGAGAGGCGGTATCCGCTTCCGCGAGGTCGGCACAGTAATGGCAGCTGTAGTCCTCGTAGAGGTCGACGACGGGCGTGCCGTCGGCGACGTCACCGGCGAGCACGATGTCCCCGTCCTCCAGTGTGACGCCGAGACCGGTCCCCCCGTCACCGGAACTGCAGGCGGTGAGTGCTGTTCCGGACACCACGGCAGACGCCAGGACCAGGCCGAGCAGCGGAGTGGTGAGTTTTCCTCGGATTCTTCCTCTGGTCTTGGTCATGCCCCCGAGGGTATCTGTTCCGGAAAAACACCTGTTCCCCTCCCCCCGGAATCGGGGAAGGGCCGTCGGTGTCCATCGTCGGACCGGTCGGGGATGCCCGGGACAGACCTTCGACAGTCACCGGGCCAGAAACAGGCCCGGAACAGGCCCGGAACCAGGCCCGGTGCAGAGAGCCGCTACTTCACGACGTCGGGGACCCAGTTCTGAATCTTGTTGGCGTCGTTCGGGTCTCGCCGCACCTGGTACTCCTCACCGTCAACGAAGATGGCCGGGGTGCCCTCAACGCCCCTGTCCTTCATGGAATCGACGTTGCCGGCGAGAACATCAAGGTACTCGTCCTTGACCGACTCATCACGGATGGCATCCACAACAGCCTTGTCAACCCCGAGCGACTCAGCGGCGTCCGCGTAGTCACCGTAACCCCAGTTTCTGGCCACGTCAGACTGGTTGGCGAAAACGTAGTCGTGAATGGCCCAGAAAGCCTCGGCGTTACCGGACTTGGCGATCGCCATCTGGACGGCGCCACCCATCGTCGCGGGCCCCGGCTTGATTCCGCCGTTTCCATCTGAATCGAGGATGTTCACGGTCTCGAGATTCACCACGAGCTTGCCGTCGTCCAGCGCCTGCTTCATGTCAGCATGATCAGCTTCGACAAGATCGGCGCAGTGGTGGCAGGCGTAGTCCTCGTAGACGTCGACGACGGGCGCGTCAGCGGCCGCGCCATCGCTCTTGAGGGTGATGGTGCCGTCCGCGTAACTCACCGAGAAGTTGACGTCCTCGGCCTCGATACCTGTGCTGTCAGTACGGTCCCGCCCCTGGATCACCACGACGGCGATGACGACGACAGCAATGACGACGATCGCGACGAGCCCCCAGAGGAAACCGTTGTTCTTCTCGTTCGGGGCCTTGATCTTCTGGCTCACCTGAATCCTGCTCTTCCTTCGTGTGCGTGTGCCCGGTCAGCACAGTTGTACCGGCGTCCACCCTATCTCCCACGGCATCTCCGTCACCACACACCCGAAGCGAGGAACCGCTGTTGACAGG
>NZ_CACZOO010000312.1 GCF_902782855.1 uncultured Corynebacterium sp. | reverse complement strand
GACCCAGGCCAGGACCAGGGCGGTCAGGGTCAGAGAGACGGTCGGCCAGAGTTGTTCACCGATGAGGTCGGCGACGGGGCGCCGCAGTTCCCAGGATTCGCCGAGGTCACCGTGGAGGGCGTTCCAGAGGTAGTTGAGGTACTGGACGATCAGTGGGCGGTCCCAGCCGTATTCGGCGTTGACCGCGGCGATCTCGTCGCCGCTGCGGACGGTGGTCAGACCGGACTGGACGTTGAGCACGAGGGTCGCCCGGTCGCCGGGGAGTGCGGACAGGACGAGGAACGTGACGGTCAGCGCGCCCCAGAGGACGAAGACCGCGGAGAGTATCCGCCGCAGGACGGTGCGTGCTGTAGCGGTGATCCGGCGGCGGCGTTGTCCGCGGACGGTGTCTCGCCTGTCGTGGTTGTCATGACTGTCGGACCTGGCGGGTGAGGTGGTTCCGGTTGGGGTATTCCCAGTTGAGGTTGTCACAGACATCAGTCATCTCCCTTGAGTTTGACGTCGGAGAAGACGGGCATGCCGTTGCTTCCCTGGTCCTGCCAGAACCCGTCGAGGTTCTTCTGTGTGACGACGTTGTTCGTGAAGTCGTAGAAGCCGACGGAGACCGCCTCGTCGTTGAGGTGACGTTGGAGGTCCTTGTAGAGACGGTCCCGGGTGGCGGGGTCGGGTTCGCGTTGCGCGGCCAGGATCTTCTGTTCGACCGCCGGGTCGGAGAAGTGGTTCTTGTTGTTGCCGTTGGGGCTGTCCGGGGTGCCGGCGTTGTAGACGATGTCGAGGATGTTCTGGGCGGGCCACACCCAGTAGCCGAAGATGATCTCGGCTTCGTCGGGTTCCTGCGAGAGGCCGGCGAAGTGCTGGGTCTGGGTCAGCGGGACGAGCTCGACCTTGAAGCCGACCTTCGATGCCTGCTCCTGGACCGCCTGGAGCGCGGAGACGCCGTCCTGGCTGACGATCGCGCCGCTGCCGAAGGGGATCCGGACGCGGAGCTGGTGCCCGTCCTTTTCCCGGACGCCGTCGGCGCCCGGTGTCCAGCCGGCGTCGTCGAGCAGTCGGCCGGCCCGGTCCGGGTCGTAGGCGTAGGTGTCGTTGACGTCGAGGTACGAGGGGTTGGTGGGGCTGAGCGCGCCGTTGGCCTCGTAGGGTGCGGAGCCCTTGAACACGGATTCCGAGATCGTCTTCCGGTCGGTGGCGTAGGCGAAGGCCTGCCGGACGCGGACGTCGGTGAAGGGCCCCTGCTGCACGTTGAAGTTGAAGCTCTGTTGGCGTCCTCCGGTGATGAACCGGTGGGCGGTGTAGTCGCGTTCGGCGGTCTCCCACTGACTGGCGGGCGGGTCGTAGACGGCCTGCGCCTCCCCGCTGGTCAGTGCGCTCCACCGGGTGTTGGCGTCCGGCGCGAACTTCCAGTCGAGGTATTTCTCGTAGGCGGGGCCCTGGTGCCGTGCGTTCTCGGGTGCCGAGTCGTAGTCGTCGTTGCGCTCGAAGAGGATCTGCTGGCCCTGCGACCACTTCTTCACCTTCCAGGGGCCCGATCCCACCGGGTACTGGCAGTTCTCGGCGTCCGAGTGGGTGGACAGGGCGGTGGGTGACTGGATGCCGTAGTGGCCGTTGGCCAGGATGCGGAAGATCTCCGGGTTCGGTTCGGAGAGGTGGAGGGTGACCGAGTTCTCGCCGTGGGCCGTGGCCCCGACAAGGTAGGAGAAGCTGTTCCAGCCGAGGTTCTTGAGCCAGTAGTCGGTGTTGGCGACGACGGCGTCCGCGTTGAACGGTGTGCCGTCGGTGAATGTCACGCCGTCCTTCAGGTCGAAGGTGATGTCCTTGCGGTCGGGGGAGACCGACCAGTGCGTGGCGAGCCAGGGGACCGGGTGGTCGTTATCCCAGCTGACGAGGGAATCGAAGACCTGACGGGAGGTGTAGGCCGCCTGCACCCAGGATCCCCCAGAGGCAGGGTGGTTCCTGTTCGTGGACGTAGGTGATGGTGTGTTCTGTGTCGTCGGTGGAGGCGGACGACGGCGCGCACGCGGCGCCGAGTGCGAGGATGCTCAGCACCGCGACGGTGCCCGCGCAGGCCCGCACCGTACCGTGTGGCGGGGTCACGGGCGGGCCGCCACGGTGTTGTCGAGTCCGACCTCGTGGGCGCGGTGACCGGCGGCGAGGGCGTCGCCGTTGCGGAACAGCTTCTCGCGCAGGGTGCCGGGGTGGTACTCGCGCTGGGCGAGTCCGCGCTCCTGGAGCACCGGGACGACCTGGTCGACCCACTCGTCCCACCAGCCCAGGGTGGTGACGGGGACGACGTTGAACCCGTCGACCCCGGCGTCCGCCCAGCGTTCGACCTCGTCGGCGATCTGGTCCGGGGTGCCGGCGAACCGTCCGGGCAGGAAGGCGTTGTCGCGGAGGAAGTCCCGGAAGGTCACCGGGTGGCCGTCGCCGTAGTCGGCGTCGACGGCGGCGCGGAAATGCGACCGGACGCCGTCGCCGAGTTCGGTGCGGTCCTTGAGTTCGTCGAGGGTGGTGTCCGGGTCGATGGCGGAGAGGTCGATCCCGCTTCCACCGCTGAGGAAGGCGCGCAGGGCGTTGTAGTCGATGTTGTCGTGGAGGTACCGCTGCTTTCGCTTCGCCTCCTCCTCGGTCGATCCGATGACGGTGGACAGCTGCACGATCTTCTTCAGCGACTTCGGGTCGCGGCCGTGCTGTCGTGCGAGGTCGTCGAGGCGGGCGATGTCGCGCTTCGCGGCGTCCGGTGTGTTGGAGGGGAGGAATGTCACCTCCGCGTTCCGGACGGCGAACTCGCGGCCGGCGGGGGAGTTGCCGGCCTGGAACAGGACGGGGGTTCGCTGCGGGGACGGCTCCACGACGTGCGGGCCCTCCACGTCGTAGTAGTCGCCGTGGTGGTTGATGCGGTGGATCTTGTCCGGATCGAAGAAGCGGTTGGTCGACGGGTCGTGGAGCACCGCGCCGTCCTCCCAGGAGTGTTCCCACAGCTTGTAGGTGACGTCGACGTACTCCTGGGCCCACCGGTAGCGCTCGTCGTGGCTGACGATCGTGTCGTGCCCGTAGTTCCGGAAGCCGTTGGACAGGTAGGAGGTGACGATGTTCCAGGCGGCGCGGCCGCCGGTGAATTCGTCGATGGAGGACAGCTGGCGGGCGAAACTGAACGGGTGCGCCTGGATGATGTTGCTCGTCACGGCGATACCGAGGTGTTCGGTGACCAGTCCCAGGGCGGAGGCGATGGTGACCGGGTCGGGTTCCGGGAACTGCGAGCCGGCCCGGACCGAGGCGGTGCCGTCGGCAAAGTCCAGATCGTAGACTCCGACGACGTCGGCGATGAACAAGGAATCGAAGCGGCCACGTTCGAGTGTTCGGACGACGTCGACATAGGACTCCAACTTGTTGTACCCGTACTGGACACTGCCCTCAGGGGTTCGCCAGTAGCCGTGGCTGTGGTGGTTGGGGGTCAGGTGGAGAAAAGCATTGTAGATGAGCTCGCGTGTCATACGAATTGGTCTCTCGTTGTCTTGTCGGTGAACAACGGAGAACCATAGCTACAGACAGCTTGGTCTACTATTGTTAGTTCTTTCCTGAATGGATCGAATCACCGCACGGTTGGACAGGCGGAGACTTGTCGGATCTTCAGCCCTGAGGTCCTGCAGTCAGCGGTGGATGTGGAGATCGTGACGTCGGGCTGGGTGCCCTGTTGGCCTTCCCCGCAAATCGTGGACAGGTAACTAAGCTGCCTCAGGGTCCTGGACAGCAGGTTTGTTGAGCAGATTCATTTCGAACTCCACTGGCGGCACGTAGCCCAGCGCGGAGTGCAGCCGCCGACGGTTGTACCGGGACTCGATCCAGTCACCGACCTTCAGCCTCGCCTCCGCCCGCGTGTCCAGGTGCGACGGTCGTAGAACTCGGTCTTCAACGTCGCCCACACGCTCTGAAGCCATCGCGTTGTCCCAGCACACTCCGGTCCGACCAACCGACTGGAGCATCTCCAGGTCCCGGCAGGCCTTGTACATGTCGTCACTGGTGAACTCGGTGCCTCGGTCGGCGTGGAACACCACCCCGTCGGGAACCTCTCCACGCAACGTATGAGCCATGCGCAGCGCCTTTTCCACCAGGAAGGAGCCCATGTGGGAGTCCATCGCCCAGCCCAGGATCCGGCGGGAGTGCGCATCGGTGACCGCGGCGAGGTACAGCCAGCCCTCACCGGTGCGAAGATAGGTGATGTCTGAAATCCAGACACGGTTGAGTTCACCCTGGTCCCAGCCACGTTTGACCCGGCCAGGGATCTTGTAGGCGTCCACACCGGCGATGGTGGTCACCGGGGTGAACTTCTTCTTCGCTGATGCCCTCCAGGCCCTGACGGAGCATGGATCTCGCCACGGTCTTCCGATCAACGAACGTGCCCTCCCGGGCGAGCTGGGCATGGACTCTGGGTGCTCCGTACACGTCGTCGGACTCGGCGAAGACCTTCCGGACCTTCGCATCGAGTTCGTCGCGTTCACAGCGCCTGGGGCCGGGTTGTGAGCGTTGCCGTGTAGCCCAGGCAGAACCCGGACCGGGATACTCCCAGCAGGCGTGCCATGCGGGTGAGCCTGGTCAGTTCGCCTTCTCCGCCGCCATCAGTTCGTACCGTTCGTCGGTCGTTGCTTGGTGGCGAAGAAGGCCGCTGCTTTTCCCCAAAAACTCGTTGTCCTTGTGCAGCTCGGCGACCTGTCGACGCAGGGCCTTGAGCTCGGCGCGTTCATCCAGGGTCAGGTCCCCGGTCGGTTCGCCGGCCTCCTCGGCGCGTTCGGCGGCGACCCACTTGCCCAATGACTGCGCGCCGACATTGAGTTCGCGGGCGACTTCGGCGATGGTGCGGCCGGTGTCGATGACCAGGCGGGCGGCTTCGTGCTTGTACTCGGGGCTGAAGGTCCGCCGCGGTCGCTTGCCGCCACTGGCTCTGCCGGTTCCGGGGGTGTTGTCGGTCATGGTGACATCCTCTCGTGCGGGACGGGTCCCGACTCAACGAGGGTAGGGCCACATCAGGTCGGGTGAGGCTTGGGCCAGCAGGTCGTCGAGGTATCCGGTGGGGTCGATATGATTGGGTGCGGAGGCCATCGTTGGTGTCCTTTCGAGGATGTGTAGGAGCTGAGTCGAAAGGTACCGCGGTGGTCTCCTTACTGGTCGGCAAGGAAGTTCACCGGGCGGTAGCTGTACACCACGCTAATGGACGCAACCTCGACCGGGCCTACCCGCAGCAGGATCTGCACCTGGTGATGGACAACTACGCCACCCACAAAACCGCGGAGGTCACAGACTGGCTGG
>NZ_CACZOO010000311.1 GCF_902782855.1 uncultured Corynebacterium sp. | reverse complement strand
TGAGGATCCACCACACTCCTCCGATGTGGGCTGCGGGCAGCGGCGTGTAAATCGGTTCACCGGGAATCCAGGTGATCCAGTCGAGCCCGTGCTGACGCAGAGCGTCGGGAATGGCGTGCAGTGCCGACCTGGACAGGACGACACTCTTCGGGACGCCGGTGGTGCCACTGGTGAACAGCATGAGGAGTGGACTGTCGGGGGCGGCGTCATCGTCAGTGTGGTCCGGCACCGTGGTTCCGTCTCCCGGCGTGTTCGACACAGTGAGCACCGGGAGTCCTGGCACGGACGGCACGGGGGACAGCCCTTCCCCGGTCACTACGGCGACCGCCCCCACGGCGTCCGCACCGGCGGCCACCGTCGCCGCCGGTGACGCCGCATCGACGACGGCGGGCACGACACCCGCCAAGGCACAGCCGAGCAGCCCGATGTACGCCTCGGGTTCATCGTCGGACAGGAGGATCACCCGGTCACCGCGGTGCGCGACCGACCTGACCTTGGCGGCGACGGTCCGCGCATCCTGAACGGTCTGGGCGTAGGTCCGGGTGACACCACGGGACACGGAGGTCAGGGCAGGCGAGCCGGGGGTGGCACCGGCCTGCTGCAGGATGCGTACGACCAGGTCGCGCTGCGGATCGGCCCGGTTCATACCGGTGCCCCCGGAGTCGGCAGACCGTCGAGCATGGTCAGTCGGTACGTCGTGACGGTTCCCGGGGTGCTGCCGTGTCGTCCGCAGTGGGCAAGGGCCCGGTTGTCCCACAGCAGGGCGTCCCCCACGCCGAAGTACTGGGTGTGCACCAGAGGCGAGGTGTCGTCAGTATCCAGCTGCCCACTGATGGCCAACAGGCGGCGGAGGATCGCAGGATCGAGCTCATCTCCCCGGGCGTCGATGATCCGGTCGGCGAAGGCCTCGCAGATGTAGAGGATCTCCTCCCCGGTGACCGGGTGCCGGACGACTGTCGGCCACACCTGTGGTGGGGTGGTCTCCTCGATATCGCGGAGGACGTCACCGATCGGCCGGTAGACGTCGCTGGGGCGGATCTTGACGAACCGGCGGGGTGAACAGACCGTCCGCGTTCCCCGGACCTTCTCCTTCAGATCCTCGGGTACCGCCGACCAGGCCGCGGCGAGATCGACGAAGGAGGTCCCCCGGTCCGTTCCCGGCACGGCGAGGGGGAGGGTCATCGTCAGGGCGAAGGGTTCCGGCATGAACTGGTAGTCGATGTGCCAGAAGGCCCCGGTCTTCGGTACCCCGCCACTGTCGCGGTCGGTGGAGGACACGAAGATCTCCGGATACTCCGGGTGGCGGTACATCGCCTCGTAGTAGGGGACGACAGTTCCGAGCGCACGGCCGAGTGCCAGGAACTGTTCCGGTGTGGGGTGCAGATCCTTGAGAACGACCATCTTGTGGGTGTAGACCAGCCTGCGAAGCTCACCGGCGTCGACGGTGTCCGCGACAGTGTCCGGATCCTCCAGTCTGATGCCGTGGATCTGTGTTCCCGGACCGGTCCCTTCCACCTGGATGCCCGTTACGGTGCCCGCCATTGTCCTGTGTTCCGTCCCGGCTCCGCACCGCCGCCGGTGCACCGGCCGCCCTGGAATGCGGAGCCATTCACCGGTAGTTGTCGGTCCCGGAGAGGCAACAGTTCCCGGGGGCAGAGGGTCGGGTCCCCGTTCACCCCGCCCCGCTCACCCCAGCGGTGCCCGCGACTCGACGAGATGCCACATCACCGAGTCCAGGCGCACCGCAGTGTTGCTGAGGATCACGAGGGAGTAGCCCTCGACGGTGGCGACGGCGGAGGAGTATCCGCCGGTCTGCCCCTCTTTCCATGCGACGCGGGTGCCGTCGATCTGACGGGTGTTCCAGCCGAGGCCGGAGCCGTCACCGGAACTGTCGACGGTGACCGGCACCCTGGCCGACGTCCCCTTCCCGCTGCCAGGGTCCGGTTCGGCGAGGAAGGCGGCGAACCGGCACATGTCGTCGGGGGTGCTGATGATGCCGCCGGACGGACCGTAGGCCCCGAGGTTCCACGCCGGTACGTGGCGTCCGCCGGCGCTGTAGCCGCGCATCCGGTTACGGTCCGAGGATCCACCCAGCCGGGTGTCCCTCATACCCAGGGGTCCGGTCACCCGGGCGCGCAGCAGGTCCGGGTAGTCCATCCCGGAGGCCTGTGCCAGCGCCTGTCCGAGCAGGGCGAATCCGATGTTCGAGTAGGAGTAGGTCCCCCTCGTGGACAGGGGGTCCTTCCGCGCCCGGTCCAGCAGATCGGGTACCGGGATGTCGTGGACGACGGTGTCCCCGCGGACCGTCCCGGTCCACCAGTCGTCGAGTCCACCGTCGCGTCCGTCATCACCCCAGTACCCCAGTCCGCTGGTGTGGGTCGCCAGCTCCGACAGGGTGACGTCGGCGACGGGGGTTCCCTGCAGGTCGAGGTATCTTCCCACCGTCGAACCGAGGGTGACCTCGCCACGCCGGACCGAGTCCGCGAGAAGCTCACCGGTGATGACCTTGCTCAGTGACGCGATCTCGTACTGCCGGACGCCGGAGGAACCGAAGAACGCCTGGACGGTGCGGTTCCCGTCAACCTCGCAGATCGCCACACTGTCCCGGACACCACCCAGTTGACCCCGGGCGTCGGCGATCAGCGACGGGTCCCCGGACACGTCGGTGGACAGCTCGGGCTTGCCCCGGCTCGTGTACACACCGGTGACGGTGAGGGCGACGATGAGCAGTGCTGCGGCGATGACCGCTATGCGGGTCCTGTTCACGAGATCACTCCCAGCCGGATGATGAGCAGCACCGCACCGATCCAGAATGCCGCCAGGAAGACACCGGTGAGCACGGGACGCGACGTCGCGAGGGTGGTGGTCCGCGGCTCCGGGCGACGTGACCGGTCGATCACCAGGACGATGTACACCAGGAGCATCGTCACCAGGGCCGCACCGAGCGCCGGCCCTGTGAGCAGTTGGAGTGGGGTCATGACATCCTCCTGAGGACGGTAGCGGTCGCTGTCCGGGTGAATACCTCGTAGTCGCCGCTGTCGAGCATGTCCCGGGAAACCTCACTGAACCAGTGTTCCGGTGTGCCGTGCAGGATATGCTCGTACGCCTCACGTGACGAGGAGAAGAACACGAAGTCGGGTCGGGCGTCCATGATCTGACGGGCGACATCCCCCTCGCCGGACAGGGTGGCCGGTCTGAGCTCACCCACCCGGTCCATCCGGAGGACGGCGTCCGTCTCCACCGGGACGACGACACTCCCGGCGGGAGCGTTGTCGAGCACCGTCCGCGCGGCCTCGATGGTGGACCCCGGGTTCCGCTCGAAGGCGGTGTTCGTTCCGCGTGCGGCGACACCGGTGACCGCCACAACTGCGGCACCCACGACCAGGCCACCGAGTTTGACGGCCTGCAACGGCGGGCTGTCGTGCCCGGGACGGCGGGGCCGGTACAACCCGGCCACCGCCGCTGCGGCGAGTACCGCGAGCACCGGGGACGAGTAGAGCACCACCCGCAGAATCACCTCGCCACCGTAGGTCTGCATGGCGACCAGTGACACCGGTGCCGCGACCAGGAGTGCGGAACACACCCGGCGCCACGCGCCACGGACGAGGAACCACCCGACCACCGCAGCGAGGCCGAGCAGCGCGGTGAACACGATACGTAGTTGCTGCATCTGCCGGTAGGCGGCGCTGCCCTGGACTTTTCCGCTGATCCCGGCGTTCAACGCCTCCTGGGATCTGCCGAAACCGTCGATGATCACCGAGAGATTGCCGCTCCACCAGTCCTGCGCACCGTAGGCGAACCAGGCGACGAAGATCACGCCCACCCCGATCCACAACGAACGCTGCCGCACCACGCCGGTAATCCCGAAGAGGACCAGCGTGGTCACCAGTGCCACCGGGGTGAGCTGGTGGCTGAGGACCATGGTGGCGGACATGATGAGGAGCAGGGTCTCCACCCCCCTCTCCCCCCGTCCGGTCCGTCCGGCGGGTCTCCCCGGGGTCGTCCGCAACCAGCGGAGAACCGGTGCCGGCTCCTTGTCCGCCGTTTCCGTGACCAGAACGGCGATGACCGCGAAGTAGAGCAGGAAGGCCAGCGACTGTGGGGAGAAGTAGTCCTGCTGCACCCAGTTGACCAGGGAGAAGATGAGGACGCCGCCCCAGGCGACCCGGTCGCTGCCGGTCAGTCTGCGCCCGAGGACGAGCATCGTGGGAATGAACAGGATGTTGATGACCGCCGGGTAGAGAGGCAGGACACCTGCCATGGAGTCCGTTCCCGACCAGGCACGGAGGGCTGCGAAGGCGGCGAAGAATCCGGGCCAGCTGAACCGGGCGTCGAACCCCTCGACCGTACGGCCGAGGTCGTCGATGGCGTTGACGAATCCGACGTGGACGTATCCGGTACCCACGACCGCTCCGCCGTCGGCGACGGAGACGAACGTGGTGATCTGGACCATGAGCGCGGCAGTGGCCAGTGCCAGCTGCAGGTGTGGTGGGCGCACCGGATCCCACCCCCGTAGAAGAAGCCGGAGTGCGAGACCGAGGAGCAGTGCCAGTCCTGCGAAGTACTCGAGCGGGGCAACGGCGATCAGCCCCCGGGCACCGGTCGCGTCAAGGTTCACCCGGTGCAGGGCACTGGCCCACAGACCGAAGGACACGGCGATCACCACGGGTGTTCCCACGGTCACCGCCGCCGGTCGGCGGCCGATCCGCCGCGGGCCCGGCACCGGGGCGGGGTCGGCGTCCCTATCCGCGCCGGGGTCGTCCGTGCCGGGGTCCCGGTCGGGAGCGGCGGTCCGGGCGGCGGTCCGGGCGGCGCGGAGAATCCGGCGGGCGGCCAACGGAATGAACAGCAGCCCGGTCAGCCCCTCGACCGAGGAGGCCACCATCGGGTACCACAGGTTGGTGAGCAGTTGGCCCATGCTGAGCAGCACAAGGACGCTGAAAGAGAGCACCGGTGCAAGTGCGAGCCACATCCGGCGACAGGTGGGGTAGAACACCAACGCCACCGGCACCCCCGGTACGAGGACGGCGGTCAGCGCGACGACCACGCCCCGCACCGGGCCGCCGACCCCGGACCACACGAGCACGGGCAGCAGCACGCTGACGGCACCGGTGAGCCACAGGGCGAGGAGCTCGGGAAACACCGGCGGCACAGCCCCCCCGGACCGACCGGTTTTCCCCCGCCGAGACGAGTTGAGTATCTTCACAAAGGACATGATACATCAGTCAATACAAAGAGATGATATGCCTATCCCCCGTCAATGTCAATCTATCGGTTCCGAGATATTGGTCACATCTTTGGTGGTGAGCTTCAACCGCCTCGCCACCCTGCGACAGGTGATGGATTCCCTGGTGGGACAGACCCGTCGACCGGACCGGATCCTCGTGGTGGACAACGGCTCCACCGATGGAAGCATCAGGTATCTCCGGAGCCTCGCGTCGACGTATGCTGAGCTCTCCGTGATCGAATCCACCACCAACCGGGGCGGCGCCGGCGGATTCGCGCTCGGAACGGATGCGGCGCTGGCGGACACCACCGACTTCCTCTGGCTGATGGACGATGACGCCGTTCCCCGTCCGGACTGTCTCGAAAGACTGCTCTCGGCACTGACCGACAGCCCGGACATCCCGTTCGTCTCGCCCACCGTGACCGACGCGGACGGCGTCCTGCACACCCGCAACCGGCCCTTCCTCTCTCCCCTGGTCCCGGAGTCCCTCGCCGCGGCCGAGGAAGGGCACCTCGCGGTGAGCGCCGTCTCCTTCGTCGGCCCGCTCATCCGGGCCAGCGCCGCCCGGCGGACACATCTGCCGCTCGACGACTTCTTCCTCTGGCACGACGACACCGAGTACACCGCCAGGCTCGCCGCAGACATACCCGGACGACAGGTACCGCAGGCCCGTATCACCCATCTCGTCAGCAACGCCGGACCCGGACAGTTCGTCCCCCCGCGTGCCGTGGTCAACATCCGCAATCTGGTGTGGTGCGTCCGCGAGAGCCGGACCGGGTCCTCCGCACTCACCCCCTCGCGGTGGGCGGGCCTGCTGAGGGACATCGTCATCGGCCAGATCCGGCACACCCCCCGACGCCGGTGGCCCCGGGTTCTGGCGTCCGTCGTCCGCGGAGTGGCCCGGGGGGTGGTGGCCCGACCCCGGCACCGACCACCGGGGGACATCCTGGCGGCCGGCGGTTTCATTCGCCACTGAGGTTTTCACTCGCCACTGACCACGTTCCGCTTGCGGGTGATCCAACCCGCGACAACGGCGGTGACCAGCAGCAGCGGCAGGAGCACCACCCCCCACGGGACGACCCACTGCGGTGCGTCCGGGGCGAGACTGACCCGGGGGGACCCGGAACTGGTGTTCACGGAGATCGTGGGCCGCATGATGAGCTGTGGACTGATATCCGACCGGACGGAACCGGTCAATGTCTGCCCCGGGGAAAGTGTGAAAGAACGCTCCTCGCCGGCCTTTGTCTGACGACTGAACATCTGGTCCACCAAGACGGTGACTTTTCCGCTGGCGGACGATGAACCGGTGTTCCTCAACCGGTAGGTGATGTCCTGCGAGGACCGGGTCACCGGCCACCAGGTATTCCCACGGGGACTGAAGGTCACCTCGGCGGTGAACTGGTTCTCCGTGACCACCGCCCCGGGCCCGACCGACATACCACCATCTTGACCTGCCGATTGACCGTGTGCGGCAGGAAGAGCCGACATCCCCACCGTCACGGCCACTGCGGCGGCGGCCACTGCTTTCCTGACGCCGGACCCACTTCTGCAGATATTCACCAGTTGTTCCCTCCGGGCCATATCCCGTAATACGCAACAGTAATTCAGAATGGACATGACATTACTTTCCACGTAGCATACCATTCGCTGGCTCAGTCACCGATCACGGTGTCAGACAATACGAGGGTGAGAAATGTCACAAGAAAATTCGAGTTTCTCGGGAACTACCCCCGGCAACCCCGCCGGAAATCCGGAAACCGGGAATGCCTCCGGGGAATCCCGCACAATGGTCCTCGACGGACGGACACTCGCCCTCGCCAGCCTCGTCAACTCCGGTCTCGGTGCCGTCTACTGGTTCGTCGCCGCACGTCTCTACCCCACCGCGGACGTCGGGGTCGCCTCCACGACGATCAACACCGCACTGACCCTCGCCACCGTCTCCAACCTCGCGCTCGGCCCGGTCATTGAACGTCTGCTGCCGGTCGCAGGACGGCTCCAACTCAGACTGGTCACCCTGGTCCAGATCGTCACGGTGGTCCTCGCGGTACTCCTCGCCGGACTGTTCCTCCTGGTGGGACCCGCCGACCGTCTGTTCAGCGACGGTCGGGAACAACTGCTGTTCGTCGTCGCCGTGCCGGTCCTCGCCCAGTACACCATCCAGGACTCCGTGCTCATCGGGCTTCGCCTCGGCAGGGTCAACGCCCTGCGCAACGTCCTGCACGCCCTGGTGAAGCTGGCGCTCATCGGCGCCCTGGCCACAACGGGTGCCGCCTCCGGCATCGTCCTGAGCTGGATCGTCCCCTCACTGGTCGGCGTCACCGTCATCCAGGTCGCACTGCTGGTCTCCGGCCAGCTGCTCAGGAGGGACCGGCACGTCGCGCCGCAGCTCCCCACCACCCGCAGGATCCTCGGCTTCAATGCCATGGCCACCATCTGGATGGTCGTCCAGGCACTGCCGGGTCTGATCATCCCCGTCATCATCCTCAGGGGGACCTCCGGGGAGGACGCGGCCTACTTCAACCTCAGCTGGACAGTCGTCACCGCGTCCACCGTGCTGATCAGCGCCGTGGCGGGACCCTTCGTCAGCGCAGCAGCCCGCTTCCCGGAACAACTGGCCCCCCTGACCAGGAGGTTCATCGTGATGTACCTGCGGATCTCCGTACTCCGGGCACTGATCGTGGCGGTAGGTGGACCGGTGCTCATGTGGATCTACGGTGCCGACTACGCCCGCCACGCCACCCCACTGCTCCTGCTCATCGCCCTGGGGCAGGCGATCTCGACCTCGGCCTACATCTACGGGAACCTGGAGCGGGTCAACGGCCGGATCGGGTTCTCCGCTCTGCTCCAGGGGGTCGGGGCCGCCGTCCTCATCGGCGCCGCCGCGGTGCTGGTACCGGCCCACGGTCTGGTCGGGGCGGGCGTCGCCTATCTCATCCACGACGTCTACCTCCTGGTCGCCAGCGGACCCAGGGCCGCCACACTGATCCGGTCCATGCGCGGCGGCGTCCTCCCCGACAACCGTCTGCGGCCGGAACTCACCACCTGAACGGTTCCGCCGACGTCTCCGGAAGTCCCAGGACAGCGAACGGTCGACCGGTGTGCGGGTCGGTGATCATCGACGCCCGGACCCCGAAGACCTCCGCCATCAGGTCCGGGGTGATCACCTCGTCGGGCGTCCCCTGGGAGACCACCCGTCCGTCGCACAGGACCACCACCCGGTCGGCATAGGCCAGTGCATGGTTCACGTCATGGACCGCGACCACCGTCGTCGCCCCTGCTCCGGCGAGGAGCCGCAACAGGGAGAGCTGGGCCCGGACATCAAGATGGTTCGTCGGTTCGTCGAGGATGACCACCGGCGCCTCCTGGGCCAGCGCCCGGGCGACCAGGATGCGCTGCCGCTCACCACCCGACATCTCGTCGAAGATCTTCGGTGCCAGATACCCCGCCTCGACCGACTCCAGTGCCCGGTCGACGACCTCCCCGTCCCGCGCGGACGCCGACCGCCACCAGCCCCGGTGCGGGTATCGGCCCATCTCCACGATCTCCCGACCGGTGAAACCGACGCCCTCACCCTGGTGCTGGGTGACCACGGAGCGCAGTGTCGCCACGTGCCGCGGGGCCGCGGCCCACACGTCGCAGTCCCCGATCCTCACCACACCCC
>NZ_CACZOO010000310.1 GCF_902782855.1 uncultured Corynebacterium sp. | reverse complement strand
GGGAAACTCCGGCTGCTCTCGGACCTGTATCACTGCCCCATGGATCCATTCAGAGGGCTACGCGGAGGAATTAACACAGCACCAAACTGAAAAACTGATTGAGCCTGGAGACAGCATGAAAATGGGGCGCACCCCTGCCACCGCCCACGAGCCAGAGAAAAAGCAGGGGTAACACTCTGATGGCGATCCGTCCTCATTACACGATAGACGGTGCTACACTTTCCGCTGTGTGACGCGTATTAGATGGAACGCGCTTTCATCGTCTGATCATACACCGTGAAGTATTCGGAATTTATGAGTTCTGGATCTCGGTTCCTGAAGGCGGATTGAAGCTCACCGTCTTGGCCGAGCTGCGCAGTGAGCCAAGCGGTCATCAGCGTGTAGTACCGATTCTGGTAGTTCACCGGGCTGATCGTCACCGGACCCAGGTGGTTGGCCCCGCGAACTCCGACTATTGTCTGGTTCTTGTTCTCCGCGAGTCCATGCATGAGCGCGTGGGAGGCAGCTCCGAGTCCAAAGGGGTCCGATTCCCCGTACATGATCAACACGGGAAGCTCGTCTGGTACGAGCGGCTCAGCTGCATAGTAGTTGGCCGGTAGGCCCATGTTGACCATGGCACCGAGCTTAAAGCCAGGAATCTGCAGACCAAGCTGCGGCACAATACCACCCTGTGTCGCACCAGCCCATAGAGATGCTCCAGCACCTGCCGAATAGCCGACCAGTGCGCTACGGGAGAAGTCAGCTTTCTGTGCCAAGAGGCTTGGCCTGCCCTGATTTATTTCAAGCCCGATAGCACTCAGGTGTGCCTCTGGAGTAGCGAAAGTCAGATTGGCGGCACCGTAACCGATACGAACTACGAAGCCACGTGAGGCGAGCTGTTTGGCGTAGGTCTCGCCAAAGAAACGGCCGTCACCACCCACGCCTGCAGTGATGAGAACGAAGGGGAACTTCTCTCCGGGATTCGCAGTCTCAGGAATATAGTCTCGGTGACCGAACTGAAGAACCGGAATCCCGCCGGGCCCGAAGGGTGGCGGTGCCCACTCACCGTACTCTGACACCCGGTACGGACCGCCGTCGGAGTAGTCCCCGAAGCTGGCAGCGTGAGCCGTTCCAGGAATGACCAGGAGAGAGACCAGCGCGACGCTTGCGACCCGCCGTAAGATCGTGAATGAAGACATATCTATATGTTTACCTATTCGACAGCTCCGCGCAACCTCCTACAGGCATCCGGGTCCCCCCGGGGTAGTCAGAGTCCGCATTGCGGCAGAGTCCACATTGTCCTGTCGGTGTCCTGTCGGTGTTGGATTTGTTTGTTACAGAACTCGTGGGTGGAATGACGAAGGCGATGGACCTTGCCCTCCCCTGCCTTCCGGCTGTGCATGCCCGCTTCGTTGTCGAACCCAGGGGTCTGCGAACCTTCAACGAGCAGGTTCCCGTGCTCGTCGGTTTTCCATGCGGCGACGTCACCGAATCTCAGTCACCGACCACATTGCGGCTCCGGCCCGGCGGTGATGTCGTATCCCCGGTTGCGCTGCTCCCAGGGCTTTCCTGCGGTCGGGCACCCTGCTGCCCTGCGCGACGTACCACTCGTCCTGCAGGTCCTTGACGAGCTCCGGCATATCCTCGTCTACGGAGGACTCCCGTGCGGTGCCCGCGCAGTGATCGTGGTAGCCGGGCCTCTCACATCGGCCGCATGCAGACCAACGCCCGCGATCCCGCAGCCGGGGGGTCAGCGACATCGTTGCCGCTGCCAACTGCCCGATGGCTTCCACCGCACCGTCGACGACGTGGGAGGCTCGGTGGCGTCGCTTGCGGGGTCGCCGAGGTTCAGTGCCCCGGAAATGCGGCCCATCAGGGTTGATGACCTGCGAGGAAGCGGCCGGGTAGGGTGATCACATGACCTTCAACTCGAACCTGGACGGTATGGGCGGCCGGGCCTCCTCCGGAGGCAGCTCCGGCGGATCCGGCGGCTTCGGATTCGGCGGCGGCAACCGGGGAGGTGGTGGCAACGGGCTGGGCATGATCATGGCCCTGGTCGGATCGCGGTTCGGTATCCCCGGCATCATCGTCGTCGCCGTCATCGGGTTTTTCATGGCCGGTGGAACCGGCATGTTCGGCGCGGGATCATCTTCCGACAACATGGTCGGCAGGGGTGACGTCAGCACAGACAGCTCCCTCGACCACTGCAGGACCTGGGAAGACGCCAACACCTACGATGACTGCCGCATCGAGGGCACCGCCATCTCCCTCGACTCCGTCTGGTCGGAGATCCTCCCCGCCGAGGCCGGGATCGCGTACACCGAACCCGACGTACGGATCGGCGACGGCACGGTGAACACCGGTTGTGGGCAGGCCTCCACCGCCAGGACGGGCCCCTTCTACTGCCCCGGTGACCGCACCGTCTACATCGGTGACGACTTCTTCGCACAGCTCAAGGACATGGGCGGATCCGACGGTTCCTTCGCGCAGATGTACGTCGTGGCCCACGAATTCGGCCACCACATCCAGAACCTCCAGGGCACCATCGGTTTGTCCGACTACAACCAGGCCGGTGAAAACTCGAACGCGGTGAAGATGGAGTTACAGGCCGACTGCTACGCCGGGGTGTGGGCCCACCACGCTGACAACGGAGACAACGCCATGCTCGATCCCCTCACCGACGACCAGGTCGCCCAGGCCATCCGGTCCGCGCAAGCCATCGGGGATGACGCCATCCAGCGTTCCTCCGGCTCGGCGGTCAACCCGGACGCCTGGACGCACGGGTCTTCCGTGCAGCGGCAGCAGTGGTTCACCCGCGGCTATCAGGGCGGCACCGTGAACGCCTGCCACCAGGATTTCGCCCGATAGACGTGGTGGCCTGCGGGGTCGCCGGCGAGATCTCGTCATCGGCGTCACCCGTCCGGACCGTGTCCCGCGCCTTCGGTTGGATGGCGTTCGGAGTCGGGCTGCCCGACTCGCCGACGGTTTCCTCGTCCTCGTCCCAGAACTCCGGCACCGGGGTGTGGGCCTCACCTGTGCGGGTACCCTTGTCACCGGTCAACTCCATGTAAGCCATGTGGGCGTCGTAGAAATCCAGGACATCAGCGATGACCTGCTCCTTGGTGTAACCGAGGATGTCGTGGCCGCGGGATCCGGTCGCCGAGAAGATCTCCAGAGAGTAGTAGACGTCGTCGTCGACGTTGAGGTTCACCGCGAAATTCGGCACCTGACAGGCCACCGGGTAGGCCTCGTACTTGAACTCGTCCTGGCCCGGGAAGTCCACCACCAGATCCACGTAGCTGATCGGGTAGTCCTGGTGGGTCCCCCGGTGGCAGGTCACGTCCAGCCCCAGGCGCCTGAGCTCCTCGGCGACCTCCTCGATCGCGGGGGCCGCGACCTCCTCGATGTATTTCTCCGTCTGCTCCGCACTCGGGAAGCTCATCCGGCGGCGCAACCGCCGGCGCCAGGAGAGCTTCGGAGACCCGATGGTGGCTGACCGGTCCAGCAAGGCACCGGCCCGGGAACGTTCACGGGACTCCAGCGAGTGCCGCTCGGCGGTGAGCACCCGCCACACGCTGTACATCAGCAGGTACATCACCACGGCGAACGGCAGCCCGATGAGCACCGTCGCCGACTGCAGCGTGTACACACCGCCGATGAGCAGCATCACCAGGGTCAGTGCGCCGGTGATCACCGCCCAGACAATGCGCAGCCACGGCGGACCGTCCGAATCCTCCACCGACGGCTTGGAGGTCATGTTCGCCATCACCAGTGAACCGGAGTCGGCCGAGGTGACGTAGAACAGGAGTCCGGTGACCACCGCCAGCGCAACGGCGAAGGTCGCTCCAGGGTAGTGCTGCAGCAGCATGAAGAACCCGGATTCCGGTGTGTCCGCGGCGGCGTTGAGGAACTCCTCGTCACCGTCGCGGAAGAAGCCCAGCGCCGCGTTGCCGAAGACGGAGATCCACATCGCGATGAAGACGAAGGGGATGACAAGTACACCGAGCACGAACTGGCGGACCGTACGGCCGCGTGAGATACGGGCGAGGAACAGACCCACGAACGGCGCCCAGGCGATCCACCAGGCCCAGAAGAACAGCGTCCAGTCCGACATCCAGTCCTGCGCCGGGTACTCCTCCGACCCCTGCGAGTAGGCGAAGGTGTTGAACATCATCGAGGGGAACCGGGAGATGAAGTCGCCGATGTTCTGCACCAGAGCGTTCATCAGGTCGGCGGTCCTGCCCATCACCAGGATCCACAGCATCAGAAGAACCGCAAGCCACACGTTGAGCTCGGACAACCGTCGGATACCCTTGTCCACCCCGGATACCGTGGACAGGATCGTGATGAACACCGACAGACAGATCAACCCGATCTGCACGCCCGTGTTCGTCGGGAGACCGAAGAGCTCCGACAGACCGTAGTTGATGAAGACCACGCCGATGCCCAGAGAGACGGCGATGCCGAAGGCGGTGCCGATGGCCGCGGCGCTCTCCACCACGTGACCGGGGGCACCGTGGATGCGGCGTCCGAAGACCGGTGCCAGGGCGGAACGGACGCTCAGCGGCATGTGGTAGCGGTAGGCGAACAGGCCGAAGGCCAGCCCCATCAGGGCGTACATCGCCCAGCCGGGGATACCGTAGTGGAACATCGTCCACAGCGGGGCCATTCGGGCAGCCTCGTCGGACAGGCCCGACCCCTCCGGCGGGGTGAGGTAGTTCGTCGCCGGGCCCGAGATGCCGAAGAACATGAGGTCCACACCGATGCCGGCGGCGAACAGCATCGCGCCCCAGGTGAACAGTCCGAACTTCGGTTGGGAATGGTCCGGGCCGATCTTCGTACCACCGGTGCGCCTCAGGGCGATGAGTAGGACGAAGACCACGACCACCCCGGCGGTGAGCACGTAGAACCAGCCGAGGTTGGTGGCGATCCAGTCCTTGACGTTGTTGATGACCGTGTCCGCCGAGTCCGGGGCGAGCCACGCCCAGAGCACGAAGGCCACGATCAGTCCTGCGGCGGTGCCGAAGACCGGCCAGTTGACCGGCGAATCGATGCGGCTCCCCCTGCCCACCCCGGATCCTGTTTGCGCGGGTTCCTCGTTGTCGGTCGATGTTTCGGTGGGTGCCAACGGGCACGACCTCTCAGTTGGATGCCAGAAGAATCTGTACCTCGCCAACCGTAGCCGATCCCCGCGGCTCCATCCGATGCGGGCTGCCGGTGCCTCCCGACGGACGCCGCTACGCGAGCGCCCGCTGCACCGTCCCCACCACATCCTGCAGCGCGACCTCGTGTTGATCGCGCGAGGAGAGGTCACGCAGCACCACAGTGCCGTCGGCGAGCTCCTGCTCCCCGAGGACCAGCGCGAACCGGGCGCCGGCCCGGTCCGCCCCCTTCATCGCGCCCTTCAGGCCACGGTCGCCGTAGGACATGTCGGCAGACACACCGGCACGGCGCAGACGGTCGACGATCACCGCGAGCTTCTTCTTGGCGTCCACGCCCATCGGAACACCGTAGACATCGACGCGCCGACCGGTCGTCGGGGACACCCCCTCTGCCGCCAGGGCCAGCACGGTACGGTCCACGCCGAGACCGAAGCCGATACCCGACAGGTCCTGGCCGCCGAGCTGGGCCATGAGCCCGTCATAGCGTCCGCCGCCACCGATACCCGACTGTGCGCCGAGTCCGTCGTGGACGAACTCGAAGCAGGTCTTGGTGTAGTAGTCAAGGCCCCGGACCAGGCGCGGGTTGAGGACGTACTCGACACCCATGTCATCGAGCAGGCCCGTGACCGTCTCGAAGTGCTCCCGGGCGTCCGTCGAGAGATGGTCCGGCATCAGCGGGGCGTCCGCGAGCATCTCCCGGACCTCGGGACGTTTGTCGTCGAGGACGCGCAGCGGGTTGATTTGCGCACGCCTGCGGGTCTCCTCGTCCAGTGGGAGGGTAAACAGGAAGTCCTGCAGCTTCTGCCGGTAGGCCGGACGACAGGTGTCGTCGCCGAGGCTGGTCAGCTCCAGGCGGTACCCGGTGAGCCCCAGTGCGCGGAAGCACCGGTCGGCCAGGCCGACAACCTCGGCGTCCAGGGCGGGGTCGTCGACGCCGATGGCCTCCACGCCGACCTGCTGGAGCTGGCGGTACCGGCCGGCCTGCGGACGCTCATAGCGGAAGAACGGACCCGAGTAAGTCAGCTTCACCGGCAGCTGACCCCGGTCGAGGTTGTGCTCGATGACCGCGCGCATCACGCCGGCAGTGCCCTCCGGACGCAGGGTGACGGAGCGTCCGCCACGGTCCTCGAAGGTGTACATCTCCTTGGAGACGACGTCGGTGGACTCGCCGACGCCGCGGGCGAACAGGGCGGTCTCCTCGAAGACCGGAAGCTCGATGTGACCGTAGCCGGAGTTGTGGATCACCGTCTCGAAGGTGCTGCGCACCGCATGGAAGTCGGCGGATGCCGGCGGCACGTAGTCGGGCACGCCCTTGGGGGCGGAAAACGGCTGGATCTTCGCACTCTTCTCGGTGTCACTCACGGTCACCAACTATAGCGGCGCCTCCGGTGGTCTCCCCCACCCGCCGCCGTCAGACGAGACTCTGGAGGAATCCGTTGGTGCGTCGTTCCTCCCCGACCGTCGTGTACGGGCCGTGCCCGGGGTAAACGGTGTCCGTGTCCCCGAAGACCTCCGGGATCCTGCGGAGACTCGCGAGCATCGCGTGCGGGTCCGACAGCGGCAGGTCGGTGCGTCCGATCCCGCCGCGGAAAAGGACGTCGCCGCCGAGCACCGTGCCGTCGGCGCCCCGGAACATCACACAGCCCGGTGAGTGCCCCGGCATGTGCACGGCCGTGAACTCCACCCCCGCCAGGGTCAGGACATCCCCCTCCGCCACCGGCTCCGGCGTGGCCGGAACGTCCATGTGGGCGGTGTCGTGCATGTCGCCGAGCGGACCCATGGCATCCAGCATCTCCCGGGTGATCCACGGCAGGTCCGCGTGGTGCATGTACGTCGGGACGCTGTACTCCTGCTGCAGCTCCGGTAGATCCCGCACATGGTCGATGTGACCGTGGGTGAGCACGATCTGCTCGACGGTGAGGCCGGACTCCGCGACTATCGCGCTCACCAGCGCCGCCGCCCCCATTCCCGGGTCGACAATGGTCGCCCGGGCACCGTCATGGATGACCAGGCAGTTCGTGTCCAGCGGTCCGGTGGGCAGCACCACTGTCGTCAGTTCACTCATGCCGACCGACTGTACCGTGGCCCACGCTGCCACCGACTGCGCCGCCGTCACAGCCTGGTGTGGAACAATGGTCTTTTGTCCTTACCCCCCAGAGATCATCCCTGCGAAAGAGAGGCCCGGAGCGTTGTCCGACAACTCCGCCCGCCGCGACGCGGCACTGAAGAACCTCGACAAGGAGCTGAAGTCCCGCTCCCGGCGGGAGAAGATGCGTCCACTGGGGGTCGTCCTGGCCACCGTGGTGGTCCTTGTCGTCATCGTCGGCGGCATCTGGTTCGCCGTCACCCGCGACAACAGCGCCGACGAGAACATCGCCGAAGACACGAGCACCCCGGACGTCACCCCGGTCGCCATGGCGGACGCCCCGCTTGATGCCTACCCAGATACCGTGACCTGTGACTACCCCACTTCCGGGGATGCTGCGAAGGAGGCAGACGCGCCGCAGACCGACGGTGTCGCAACTTCCGGCACCGTGAACGTCACCTTCTCGACCAACAAGGGTGACATCGCGATGACGCTCGACCGGTCGAAGTCCCCCTGCACGGTCAACGCCATCGAGGATCTGATCGCCCAGGGCTACTACGACGACACCATCTGTCACCGTGTCGTCGTCTCCGACTCCATGACGATCCTGCAGTGCGGTGATCCCACGGGCAACGGTTCCGGTGGCCCGGGATTCTCCTTCGCCGACGAGTACCCCAAGAACGCGTACCCTTCGGCTGACCAGCAGAGTCCTGTCACCTACCCGCGCGGTACCCTCGCCATGGCGAACTCCGGTGCCGACACCAACGGATCGCAGATGTTCCTCGTCGACCAGGACACCACCCTTCCTCCCGCATACAACGTCTTCGGCATGATCACCGAAGACGGTCTGAAGACGCTCGACGGCATCATTGACGAGAACAAGGACGCCAACCAGGAGAACGGCGGTGACGGTACACCGGTCAGCGAGGTCCGCATCACCTCCGCCACGGTCGACGCCTGATCCCGATCCACACAGAAATCCCCACTTTCTGAGAAACGCGTCCGCCCCGGTCTGCGTGCCTCAGCAGGTGGGGATTTCTCGTCGGGCGGCCCTCTCCCTATCCCCCGGTCGTCACCCGGTAGACGTCGAAGACCCCCTCGACGTTGCGCAGCTGGTTCATCAGGTAGCCGAGCTGCTTGATGTCGGAGACCTCGAAGGTGAAACGGCACACCGCCACCCTGTCCTCGGACACATGCGTGCTCGTCGCCGTGATCGGGACCTTCTGTTCACTGACGACCCGGGTCACCTCGGACAACAGGCCGGTCCGGTCGAGACCCTCGATCTGCAGGGTCACCATGAACACCGCGTTGGAGACGTTGGACGCCCATTCGACGTCGATGAGCCGCTCCGGCTCCGCGTGCAGCTTCTCCGCATTCGTGCAGTCGGTGCGGTGCACCGACACCCCACCCCCCTTGGTGATGAAGCCGAAGATCTCGTCGCCGGGCACCGGGGTACAGCACTTCGCCAACTTCGCCGAAAAATCCGCGTTACCCTGCACCAGGATCCCGGATCCGTCGCCGCGACCGGACTTCACCGC
>NZ_CACZOO010000309.1 GCF_902782855.1 uncultured Corynebacterium sp. | reverse complement strand
GGGGGGACGGGGGAGGGGCCGGGGAAGCCGGTGAGGAAGCCGGGGGACGACGGGTGCGGGTCCGCTGTGTGCGCCGGGACGGGTTCCGGGGACGGTGACCAGGTGGAGTCCGGGGTCCAGTGGGGTTCCGGGGCGGGTTCCGGTGGCAGGGAGACGCGGGGGAGCAGGTCCACCGGCTCGGGATCCGGGGCGGTGTAGGTGGACGCCGGCGGGATGTACCGGGGCGGGGTCTGGCCTGTATCGCGTCCGGCGTCCGACCAGGGCGCGGGGTCCGGGCCGACGGCGGCCCAGCCGGAGGTGGAGAAACCGTGGGGGGAGGCGGAGGACGCCGGGGACGCCGGGGGCTCCGGGGGCGCAGTGGTTGTCGGGGCAGCGGTGGTTGTCGCGGAAGCGGCGGTTGCGGTGGCTCCTGTGGTGTGCGGACGCCAGCGGCGGACGGCGTCCTCCAGGGGGGAGTAGCGGAAGCTCTCGTTGGCGTCCTTCAGGGCGACCCAGAGGTCGGAGAGGCACTGGCGGCGTGCGGTGGTGGGCAGGTCGTCGACCCAGGGGAGGACCTGGGACGCCGCGCCGGCGAAGTCGGTCGAGGTGCCGCGGGCGGCGAGGAACCGGAGGGTGAGGGACATGCCGTCGACGTCCTCGGTCGCGTCGGTGGTGCTGGCGGCCCTGACGGGCTCGGGGGTGAGCTCGGGGGTGACTTCCGCGAAGGTGGTAGGGGGTGATGCGGGGGTGGTTTCAGGGGCCCGGGTCCATGCCGGTCCGGGCTCCGGGGTCCACGGGGGCGGGGGATCCGGCTCCGGTTCAGGTGCCGGATCGGGAGTGTGGAGGGAGTGGGGTCGCCAGGTGTCGTCGACGGCGGGGTCGGGCACCGACGGGGTGGCGGGCTCCGGCGCGGGCGCTGGTTCGACCGTGAGGACCACCGCGACGAAGCGGTGGTTGACGGCAGGTTGCTGCAGGTCAAGATGGTCTCTGACCCGTTCTGCGGCGTCGTCGAGTGCGGGGACGAACAGTGCGTCCCCGTTGCTCAGTGTGAGGTCCCAGCCGCCGTACGTCCTGCGGGCGGAGACTGCGACGCCGTATGTGACGGGCTCCATCAATGAATAACTTTAGTAGTGGGTGACAGGAATTATCGGCCGATGGCGTCATTCACCTTCTGCCACCTTCTGCGTCCGCAACTTGCCCAGGCCCCGCAGAGTGCGGTTGGGGGCGAGGCCGGGCATGGGTGTGGGCGAGCGGGCGCGGTTGGCGCGTCGCGGTGCGGTGTCAGAGCGCCGCGTCGATGGCGGCGATGACCGCCGGGTCGTCCGGGGTGGTCTGCGGGCGGAAGCGGTTGAGGACGCGGCCGTCGGCGGAGACGAGGAACTTCTCGAAGTTCCACTGGATGTCGCCGGCCTCGCCGTCGGCGTCCTGCGTGGCAGTGAGTGCCTGGTAGAGCGGGTCGCGGTCGTCGCCGTTGACGTCGGTCTTGGCGAGCAGAGGGAAGGTGACGCCATAGGTGGTGGAGCAGAACGTGGCGATCTCCTCGGCGCTGCCGGGCTCCTGGCCGGCGAACTGGTTGCACGGGACGCCGAGGACGGTGAGGCCGGAGCCGTCGGCGGCACCGTAGGTCTCCTGGAGCCGCTCGAGGGCGGTGTACTGCGGGGTGAGCCCGCACCTGGAGGCGACATTGACGATGAGCAGCGGGCCCGTGAAGTCGTGCAGGTCGAGCGGGTCGCCGGCGAGGGTGGTGACGGGGATGGACTTGATGTCGGTGGTGTCTGTGGTGTTCTCGGTCATGGGGGCGAGGGTAGTCGTGGTGGGCTACACGGTGGGGGTGAGTGAGAGCCTGGGTTCGACTGCTGTGGCAAGTCGGCTGTTGGGGAGAGGGTGGCTAGCCGTTGTCCGGAGAACCCTCCACGTTGAGTGTCATCTCATCTTGTGTGAGCTCACGCTGTTCCAGCCAGAAGTCGAGTTGGTGCTGTGGTGACAGTCGGGGAAATGGTGCGGCGAACTTCCTGCCGAGCTCGGACAATTCTTCATTGATGATGGCGAAAGCGAGGGGGCCGAGGTGGCTCTGCATGAACGTCAGCGCCTCCTCGTGCTCGACATCGATGGTGGTCTCGTACGAGTAGCCGACCAGGAGACCGGCATTGAACGTCATGTTCTCTGCGAACGCATCGATGTCGAGCTTCAGCAGGAACCGCGATCCTTCGGTCGTATAGTGCGCGCCTGCCGTCACCATCGCGCCTTCGGCGGGGTCGTACCGATCGTCCTGTCGACGACGACCTTGCAGGTCAAACCACTGGCGGATGAACCCCTGGGCAGAGGTCTGGAGGCTCTCAGAGTTCAGCGAAACCACTTGACTTCTCCTCTAGAGGTGACCTGCGTGAGGTCACGGTGAACTGCGGTGTGTCGTCATCCTCGGCGGGAGTGCCCGCCCAGTCGCCTGCGATCCGCCTCGTGGAACGGCAGTTCTCATTGTGGGGGAGAGTGTCACTGATGCGGTAGGCGGCGCTGCCGGTGGCGGGGGCCTCCTCATTCCAGATGAGATTGTGGGTGTGCCGCTCGATCTCCTTCTTGAGGAGGCTGTAGTCCTCTTCGGCATCCAGCACGATGTGCCCGGTGTAGGCGCCGACTGCCCGCGCGTAGCGGTTGAGCTGTTCAGCGCTTATCTTCCGGTGCCCGTTGTTGACGTTCTCCAGCTTGCTGATCGCCGACTGGTCTACGCCCATCCGGTCCGCGATCTGCTGCTGAGTCAGCCCTTTGCGCTTTCGGAGTGCGACCAGCTGGCTAACCCACAGCAGGTCGGCCATGCCCAGGTCCTTGTAGCGACGAAGCTCGGCCTTGTCCATGGGCGGCACCTTCCTTGAACTGTGGATATTCCGTGGGGTACATGTCGTGGCGTCAGTTTACGCGGAAAGGGCGGACGCTGCCTACTGAACGTCCTCAGGCCAGGTCAGGACGGGAAAGTGCGCAACGTGCAGCCGTGTTCCCGCTGATGTCTCATCGCGAGGTCCATGGAAGTCTCAATGTCCTTCGTCTGGGCAGCTTCCTTGAGCGACTTGTCGGGGTAGCGGCAGAGGAGAATCCCCAACATCTGGAAGTCGACTCCGTCGTGTGCCCCCAGGGCGTCAGTGAAATACAGTCGGTAGCAGCCATCGTCGGTGGTTGCGTCCTGTTTCCACTCTGCGATCCACGGGACCGCCTGCCTGGGCCACTTCGTACGGCGGCGCCCCAGGGGGTGGTTGACGAGCGCGATTGACGTGTCTTCGGGATTCAAGAGGCCCTTGGTCGCGGCCTCAATGAGGTTGTCGAGATCCAAGTAGGCGTCCAGATCGGACTCGGCCAGCGCTTCGAAGCTCTCCTTCGCCCACGGGTGCATCCATTGCCAGCGACGCGAAGCGTCTTCGTCTGAGAGTGGGGCGACGCGCTCCTTCCAATTTGCAGGACCTGTGGCGTGCCTGGTCATCTCTGCTCCCTCCACCAGCGAAACTGTCCGGACCGCTTTTCGAACATGATAGCGGAATACCAGGGTTTTGAGTCGGCTGATCGAACACCGACTGTCCTCTGGGGCCGCCTGGTAGGCAGCGACTGGCAACTCGTCGAGCGCATTCAGAAGGGTCCCGCGCGTACTCTCGGCGGCACCGCGTCCCGACCACCACGGCGTCCTGATCCGCAGGGCGTGACGGGACCGCACGCGAACGGAGACCACCGATGAGCGACGTCGAACTCAACCCCCTGTTCGCCCGCGACGGTGAGGCGACGAGCTTCCCGCGTCACCGGATCCCGGTCTCCGGCAGCCTGCCGGAG
>NZ_CACZOO010000308.1 GCF_902782855.1 uncultured Corynebacterium sp. | reverse complement strand
TCGACCGGTGGGAGGACAGTCGACCGATGCCCAGGACAGTTCCGACGATCAGCGCGAGGATGATCGACAGGACAGCCGCCTTCACCGTCGCCCAGAGGCCGGGGATGAGGTAGGTGGTCCACGAGTTGCCCTTGACCACCCAGTCCCACTTGTCGCCGTTGAGCTGTCCCTTGTCCCCGAGAGCCCAGAGGACGGAGACGACGAGAGCGGTGAGGAGCAGGGAGACGATGACCGTGAGGTACCGGTTGACCCGGACCGCCCGGGGACCGGGGGTGTCGTAGAGGACTGTTGCACGGGTTGCGGACATCAGCGCTTCACCGCCCAACGCTTGCCGGCCCAACCGAAGAAGAGTCCGGTGGGCAGGGTGAGGATCATGAACCCGACGGCGATGATCGCGAAGATCCAGAGGATGTCACTGGCGTAGTTCTCGGTCATGGTCTTCATGAGCAGGGACGCCTCGGACACTCCGATCACCGAGGCGATGGTCGTGTTCTTGGTCAGTGCGATGAGTGTGTTTCCCAGTGGGACGATGGATCCGCGCAGGGCCTGCGGGAAGATCACGTACCGGAAGTTCTGCATAAAGGTCAGGCCCAGCGAGCGGGCCGCCTCAGCCTGGCCGAAGGGGATGGTGTTGATACCTGACCGCAGTGATTCGGCCACGAAGGTCGAAGTGTAAGCGACGAAAGCGAGTACGGCGAGGCGGAAGTTCTGCTGCTCAATGAAGTGCGGGCTCGAGTTGCTCGCGAGCAGCAGATTGAGGTTGTAGTAGAGCCCCAGGGAGACGATGAGGATGATCAGGGTCAGCGGGGTGTTGCGGACCACGTTGATGTACACCGTGGCCACGGTGCGCAGAATGCCCACCGGGCAGACGCGCATGGCGGTGAGGACCGTGCCCAGGATCAGGGCACCGATACCTGAGACGACGGTCAACTTGATCGTCGTCCAGAACACCGGCCACAGTTCAGGGCCCATATCGGCCCACAGTTCGGAATTCATTGGTTACGCCACCTCTCTTTCTACTTCTCGTCCACGAACGAGAGATCGCCGATGTCCGGCTTGTCACCGGGATCGAAGTCCTCGCCGAGGTACTTGTGGATGATCTTCAGGAACTCCCCGGAGTCCCACATGGCGTTGAGCGCCTCGTTGACCGCGTCCAGGTCGTCGGTGTCCCCCTTGGGCAGACCGATGCCGTAATTCTCGTCGGTCCAGTAGGAGCCGTCGTCGTTCTTCAGCTCGACGACCTTGAAGTCGTCTCCGTAGCGCTCCCGGTAGCGTTGGGCGAAGCCCGCGAGGATCGTGGCATCGGTGGTGAGGGCGTCCACGACCCCCTGCTTCACTCCCTCGGCGCAGGCCGCGTAGGTGTCGAACTCCTGGAGCTGCACCTTCGGCAGTGCTGCCTTGACCTTCTGCGCCGGAGTGGAGCCGGACACCGAGCACAGACGGGTGCCGTCGGAGAGATCGGACAGGCCGTCGATCCCGGCGTCCCCGCGGACCAGGAGGGCCTGGTGGGTGACGAGGTAGGGGCCACCGAAATCGACGGCCTTGAGCCGGCCGGCGTTGACGGAGTAGGTTGCGGCGATCATGTTGACCTCGCCGTTGTTGATCAGGGTCTCCCGTTGGGCCGAGGGGGTCTCACGCCAGGTGATGTCCGGCTCGTCCCAGCCGTTGCGGTCGGCGATGTAGTTCACGACAAAGCGGGAGACGTCGGTGTCCACCCCCTCGAACTCCTTGTCCGGGGTACGTTCCCCCAGCCCCGGTTGGTCGAACTTCGTTCCCAGGGTGACGTGACCGTTCTCGATGTCGGTGAGTAGCGAGCGGGGTTCCGAGGACCCGCAGGACGCCAGTGCCAGGGCGCCGGCCGTCGCGACGACCGCTGCGGTCACTCTGCGGAGCAGTGTGCGTGTAGTCATGTCCGCTCCTCCTAATGGCCGAGGATCTTCGCGAGGAAGTCCTTGGCACGGTCGCTCTCGGGGTCGGAGAAGAACTTGTCGGGGGTGGTGTCCTCGACGATGACGCCGTCGGCGAGGAACAGGACCCGGTCGGCGACCTTCCTCGCGAAGCCCATCTCGTG
>NZ_CACZOO010000307.1 GCF_902782855.1 uncultured Corynebacterium sp. | reverse complement strand
CGACAGAACCCCTCGATGTTCGAGCCGGTCCACGGTTCCGCCACGGACATCGCGGGCCAGGGCATCGCCGACCCGTGCGCGGCGATCCTGTCCGCGGCACTCCTGCTGCGCCACCTCGCCGGCGACGAGGGGGAGGACGCTGCCCTGCGTGTCGCCCAGGCCGAGAAGATCGAGGCCGCGGTGCTGGCGGAGGCCGGCTCCCGCGACGGTTCGGGCATCCGCACCGCCGAGGTCGGCGACCGGATCGCCGCGGCGGTGGCCTAGGAGTCAGGAACGCTGCACGGTGTCGGTCATCATGACCACCGCGAGGACGGCGAGGCCGAGAGGTGTCAGGTAGACCGCGAAGGTCAGATTGACCCACGTCGAGACCGCCGCGAGGTGCCAGACCGTGAGAGCGACCGCGGCCACGGCGCAGAGGACCCGGATGGCGGTGTTGTTGAGTTTCATCCCGACGACCGCCGCCGGCACCAGGAGGAATGACAGGGCGAAGCCCCAGGTGAAGTACATCTGCTCCACGTGGTCGTAGAGCTCGGTGGCGGGGCCCGGGTTCATGGCCCGGATGTCCAGGAACGACAAGGCTTCGTGGAAGTCCTCGCCCCAGTCCAGCACGAACCCCAGGACTACGAGAACCGCCCCGGCGATCGTCGAGTACCGGACGAGTCCGGACACCGTCACCCGCTTGACTACTGTGCGTGTGCTCATGCACGGAGGTTATGCCGGATGTCCCGGTCACGGACGGCATGTTGGGGAGTTTTCCCTGATCATGGGCGGGGCCTTCAGGCTGCCCGCTGCAGTGGTCCCGGTGGCGCGGTCCGAGGACGCCGCGTCCTACGGTTCGCGTCCTCCCGCGTGGTGGCCGCCGCTGCAGTGAGAGCCTAGACGTCCCGGCCCAGCCGGAAGCGCAGGGACGACCGGGTCTGGGGCCATTCCGCCGCGATGATCGAGTAGACGCACGTGTCGCGCAGTGAGCCGTCGTCGGTGAGGGAGTGCTGCCGGAGGACGCCGTCCAACTTCGCTCCCAACCGCTCGATCGCCGTCCGGGACTGCCGGTTGTGCCAGGACGTTCGGAACTCCACGGCCGGGCAGTGCCACACCTCGAAGGCGTGGGTGAGCAGGAGGAGCTTCGACTCGGCGTTGGTCCCGGTGCCCTGGGCGCTGGCGGCGTTCCAGGTCGAGCCGATCTCCACCCGGGGCAGGGACGCGTCGATGTTCATGTACGTCGTCATCCCGATGATCCGGTCGGTGCGCAGGTCGCGGGTGGCGTAGGGGATCATAGTCCCGGCGTCCCGCAGACCGAGGCGCCGGTCGATCTCGGCGCGCATGCCCTCCGGCGTCGGAATGTGGGTGTACCAGAGCTTCCACAGTTCGCCGTCCTCCACCGCCTCGATCAGTCCGGCCTCGTGGCCGTGCGTGAGGGGTTCGAGGCGGACGATCTCACCTGTGAGCTCGACGGGGGTCAGTGGGGGCATGGTGATCACTGTAGTCCGGTGTGGCGCAGCCAGGTGAGGACCGCACGCACCCGCCGGTTCTCGTCGGAGGGGGTCATTCCCAGCTTCATGAACACGTTAGCGACATGCTTGCTCACCGCGCCGGGGGAGAGGAAGAGCCGCTGCCCGATCTGCGCGTTCGAGTCCCCGGCGGCCATGCTCTCCAGTACCTCCCGCTCCCGGTCAGTGAGGTCGGTGATGCCGCTGCGCGTCGAGCTCACCAGCGTCCTCACCACCTCCGGGTCCACGACCGTCCCGCCGGACGCCACGGTCTCCACCGCGCCGAGGAACTCGGTGACATCGGCGACCCGCTCCTTGAGCAGGTAACCGAACCCGCCGTGGTCGAGCAGGTCGTCGAGGTAGGCGGCGGCGACGTACTGGGAGAGCATGATGGCGGGGACGGCGTGGTCCTCACGCAGCCGGTGGACGGCGGCGAGCCCGTCGTCGCTCATCGTCGGTGGCATGCGCACATCGCTGATGACCAGGTCAGGGTGCTGCACCGGGGCTTCTGCGAGGAGCTGGTCGGCGTCGGCGACGGCGGCGACCTCATGACCGGCGGCACGGAGCAGCCCGGCCAGGCCCTCGCGCAGCAGGGCGGTGTCTTCGGCGAGCAGGATCTTCACGGCAGCGTCATCTCCAGTCGGGTGGCCCACGGGTCGGGGGCGGTGGTCAGTTCCACGGTGCCGCCCAGGGTGGCGGCGCGTTCGGTGAGCCCGGCGATGCCGGTACCGTCAGCCCTTCCACCGGTTACGCCGGTCCCGTCATCGTCGACGGTGAGGAGCGTGGCGTCCTTTCTGAAATCAATGGTGACCAGG
>NZ_CACZOO010000306.1 GCF_902782855.1 uncultured Corynebacterium sp. | reverse complement strand
TCTCCACCCGACTGCGTCGGGCCATCTCCGCCGGTGAGTACTCCCCCGGCGCCAAGCTCAACGAGGTCGCCGTCGCCGAACAGCTCGGCGTCTCCCGCAACACCCTGCGTGAGGGGTTCGCCGAACTCGCCGCCGACGGCATCGTCGACCGCATCCCCCACCGCGGAGTCTTCATCGCCTCCCCCACCCCCACCGACATCCTCGCCCTGTACCGCGCCCGCGCCGTGGTCGAACCCGGCGCGCTGCTCTGGGGGGACGCCCTCAATGTGGACGCCCTCGACCGCGTCGTCGCGGACGCCGAAGCGTCCCTGGCCACCCACGACACAGGCACCGGACTAACTGACGGAGCAGCGGCGACCGGGCACTCCGGGAGCACCGGTGCGACAGCTCTGGCGAACCAGGTCTTCCACCGCACGGTCGTGGAAGCCGCCGGATCCGACCTGCTCAACGGGGAGATGGACAGGCTGCTCGCCCGGATGCGTCTGGTGTTCCTCACCGCTCAGAAAACCAGGCCAACCCTGCACAGCGAGTTCGTGCCGGTGAACCGGCGCATCGTCACTCTGCTGCGTGCCGGTGACCGGGCCGGTGCCGCCGAGACGTTGCGGGCGTCTCTCACGGCCACCGGGGAGGACCTGGCTGCAACAGTCAGTCGGTGAGCAGCCCGGCGTCCCCGGTCTCCAGGAACTGCAGGACGCCGTCCCGGTACGGTGCGGCGTCGATGCCCTGCTCCGCGAGCCAGGCGTCCGAGTAGTACTTGTCGAGGTAGCGTTCGCCGGAGTCGCAGATCAGCGAGACCACGCTTCCCCGCTCACCGGCCGCCACCATCTCTGCGACGATCCGCAGTGCCGCCCACAGGCCGGTGCCGGTCGACCCGCCGGCGCGGATGCCGGTGACCTGTTCCAGGGCGTGGACCGCGCCGACCGCCGCGGCGTCCGGCACGGAAGTCATCCGGTCGACGACCGGTCCGGTGAAACTCGGCTCCACCCGCTGGCGTCCGATGCCCTCGATCCGGGACGGTGCATCGGTGGCCAGGGAACGGTCGCCGGACGACCAGGCGGGGAAGAACGCGGAGTTCTCCGGGTCCGCCACGCACAGGCCGGTCATCCGGCCGGTGTAGCGGATGTAGCGCCCCAGGGTCGAGGAGGTGCCACCGGTGCCGGCGGTGGCGACGATCCACGTCGGGTCGGGGAACCGTTCCATCGCCATCTGCCGGAAGATCGACTCGGCGATGTTGTTGTTCCCGCGCCAGTCCGTCGCCCGCTCGGCGTAGGTGAACTGGTCCATGTAGTGCCCGCCGGTCTCCTCGGCGGTCTGCGCGGCGACCGCGTACACCGTCGACGGGTCGTCGACGAACCGCACCTCCGCCCCGTGGGACCTGATCAGACGCACTTTCTCCGCGCTCGTCGTCGCGGCGACGACGGTGACGAACGGCACGCCGATGAGCCGTGCGAAGTAGGCCTCGGAGATCGCCGTCGATCCGGAGGATGCCTCGACCACCGGGGCGTCCTCCCTGATCCACCCGTTGGCCAGGCCGTAGAGGAACAGTGAGCGGGCCAGCCGGTGCTTCAGTGAACCGGTCGGGTGGGTGGTCTCGTCCTTGAGGTAGAGGTCCACACCCCAGCAGTCCGGCAGCGGGAGTTTCAGCAGGTGGGTGTCCGCCGAGCGCTGCTGGTCGGCCTGCACCTTCCGGATCGCCTCGGCGGTCCAGCGACGAGCATCGGCGTTGTAGCGGTTGATGTCGCTCATCACGGCACCTGGTACTGGAGGTCACGGGCATCTGTCACCAGCATGTATCCCGGCGCATGGGTGATGGCCAGATCAGGCTTCGAACTCATCACCACGGACTGCGGGGTCACGCCACAGGCCCAGAACACCGGCACAGTTCCCGGGGAGATCTCAACGGCATCGCCGAAATCCGGGTGCGCGAGGTCGGTGACACCGATGGCCCCGGGATCACCGACGTGCACCGGGGCGCCGTGGACCGAGGGATAGCGGGAGGTGATGCGCACGGCGTCCGCCACCTGGGCCGCCGGGATCGGCCGCATGGACACCACCATCGGCCCGTGGAACTTCCCGGCGGGAGAGGTCTCGATGGTGGTCCGGTACATCGGGACGTTGCACCCTTGCTCGATGTGCGCGACCGGGACGCCGTTGTCGAGGAGAGCCGTCTCAAAGGTGAAGGAGCAGCCGATGATGAAGGAGACGAGGTCGTCACGCCACAGGTCGGTCACATCGGCGCGTTCCTCGGTGAGCACGCCGTTGCGGAACACCCGGTATCCCGGGATGTCGGTCCGGATATCACCTCCGGCGAGTAGCCCGGAGGAGATCTCCCCCGGTTCGAGGACACCGAGCAACGGGCACGGCTTCGGATTGCGCTGCGCGAAAATGAGGAAGTCGAAGGCGTCCTCCTTCGGCAGCGTGATGAGGTTGGCCTGCGCGTAACCCGCGGAGAATCCGGGGGTGGGGACCTGCAGGCCGTCGCGGAAGAGTGAGCGCGCCTGCGCCGGCGACAGCGCGGCCCGCTCAGCGTGGGAAGGCGAGGATGGGACAGTCACTGAGGATTCCTCTCTAATTCCAGAGATCTGCGATACCGGTCAATGAGTTCCACCCGAGGTAGAACTCCAGGGCGAGGACGATGACTCCGATCACGAGCAGCCACTTCGGATACACGTACCCGTGGAGCAGGTCACGGCGCTTCCAGGCGACCCAGAGCACCAGGGCGAAGGCGACAGGCAGGATGACTCCGTTGAACGCTCCCGCGAAGATCAGCAGGGTCTGCGGTGCGGTTCCGAGGAACAGGAACACCACCGCACAGAAAGCGATGAACGCCACCGTGAGGATGTTCCGGTTCCTCGGCTGCGTCTGCTGGGTCGTGATGAAGGTGACCGACGTGTATGCGGCGCCCACCACCGAACTGAGTCCGGCAGCCCAGAGCACGATGCCGAACATGCGGAGCCCGACCTCGCCGGCGGCGTGGTAGAAGGCGTCTGCGGCGGTGTTGTCCTCCGCCAGTGTCACCCCGGTCGCGACGACACCGAGCACGGCGAGGAAGAGGAGGATGCGCATGACGCCGGTGATGATGATGCCTGCCACCGACGTTTTCGTGATCCTGCCGACATTGTCCGGGCCGGTGATACCGCTGTCGATGAGGCGGTGTGCTCCGGCGAAGGTGATGTAACCGCCGACTGTGCCACCGACCAGCGTGGTGATCACCATGAAGTCGATGTCGTCGGGGGCGACGGTGTTCTTCAGTGCTTCTCCCACCGGCGGGTTCGAGACGACGGCGACGTAGAGCATCAGGAGAATCATCAGGGCACCGAGGCCGATCATGATGCGGTCCAGCGCCAGTCCCGCCTTCTTCGACAGGAAGACGCAGATGGCGAGGAGAGCGGAGAGCCCGCCACCGAGCTTCGGGTCCATCCCGAGCATGGCGTTGGTTCCCAGCCCGGCCCCTGCGATGTTGCCGATGTTGAAGGCGACACCGCCGATGAACACCAGGACCGCGATGAACCATCCGAGACCGGGAAGTACGATGTTCCCCAGTTCATGGGCGCGGCGTCCGGAGACCGCCAGGACGCGCCACACGTTCAGCTGCACGGCTATGTCGATGATGATGGAGATGAGGATCGCGAAGGCGAGCGCCGCCCCCATCTGGACAGTGAAGACACTGGTCTGGGTCAGGAACCCCGGTCCGATGGCACTGGTGGCCATCATGAACATCGCACCGAATGTCGCTGCGCGTCCGGTCGGGGTCATACCTTTCCTGCGCTCTCGGTCGACCGACGCCCCGTCGGGTTCCGCACCGGGGACTCCCGTGGTGCCGCCGTCTGGACGGCTCTCCGCGCTGGCTTCGCTCATCACTGCACCTCTTTCGTTATGGTCCAGCTCACTTTATGGGATTGTTGAACAACCCACAATTGAAGTGTTCAACAATTCGCGAGTTTTTACGTGACCGTAACGTCGGCCCGTCATTCCGCCGATGCGGACGCCGGCGGGCGTGCAGCACATCCGCCACCAGTACCGGGAGGCGGAAGACAGGTACCTTACTTCAGCCTCCCGGTACTGGTGGCGACTTCGAAGGGAGCCACCGACGCCCCCACC
>NZ_CACZOO010000305.1 GCF_902782855.1 uncultured Corynebacterium sp. | reverse complement strand
CCCCCGGGACGCCGCACCGTCAGTGTCCCGCGCCTCGGCAGCCCGGATCTCCTCCGCCTTCGCCGCCGCGGCCCGGGCCTCGGCGACCGCGGTGCGGGCGTCCTCCGCCTTGCGCCTGGCCCAGGCGGCGGCGCGCTCGGAGTTGTTGAGCACCACGGAGGTGGACTCTGAATCGCCGGTGGGACCGTCCGTGGTCTGCTGGGCCCCCGCGAGATCCGGAGCCAGGTGCCCACCACCGGACCGGTTGAGCAGCAGGTTCAGGGCGATGACGACGATCGCACCGGCGGAGATGCCGGAGTGCAGGATCATCTCCAGCTCATCGGGAAGCTTGTCGTACAGACCGGGCTGCACGCTCGGCAGCATTGCCACGGCGATGGACACACCGACGATCAGGGCGCGCGTCTCATTCCAGGTCACCGTGGACAGGGTGCGGATTCCGGACGCCGCGACCATGCCGAACAGTGCCACACCGGCACCACCGAGGACCTCGGAGGGGATACCCGTGGCCACCGCGCCGAATTTCGGCAGCAGACCGAAGACGATGAGGATGACGCCGGCGGCGGTGACCACGAAGCGCGACGCGATGCGGGACAGTGCGACCAGGCCGACGTTCTGGGCGAACGCGGAGTAGGGGAAGGTGTTGAAGATGCCGCCGAGCATGGTGGCCAGGCCGTCGGCCCGCAGACCGTTGGACAGGGTCCTGCCGTCCACCGGCTTCTTGACGACGTCGCCGACAGCGATGATGTCGCCGGTGGTCTCGGTCATGATGACCAGGCCGACAATGACCATGGTGATGATCGAGGCGACGTCGAATGTGGGGGTGCCGAACTGGAAGGGCGCCGGGACGCCGACCCATTCGGAGTCCCCGACCTCGGACCAGTCGGTCATGCCGACGAACTGGCTGACGATCGTGCCGACGATGATGCCGCCGAGCACGGCCAGGGATTTCAGGGCCCGGGGAGCGAACCGGTGGATGAGGATGACCGTGACCAGGGTGACCAGGGTCATGATGAAGCCCTTCACCGTGCCACCGTCCGGTTCTTCACCGTTCGCGGCCTGGTTGTTGAACACCCAGCCGGCGGCGACGGAGAGCAGGGACAGACCGACGACGGTGATGATCGTGCCGGTGACGATCGGCGGGAAGTAGCGCACCAGGCGGGCGAACAGCGGGGCGATGAGGATCATCAGCACACCGGTGGCGATGACCGAGCCGTAGATGGCGGTGATGCCGTGCTCGGAACCGATGGCGATCATCGGGGAGACGGCGACGAAGGACACGCCCTGCATCAGCGGCAGTTTCGCGCCGAACTTCCAGATCCCGACCGACTGGATCACCGAGGCGATACCGGCGACGAACAGGTCGGCGGCAATGAGGTGGTGCAGGTCGGACTGGTCGAACTGCCCCTGCGCGACCAGCGCGCCACCGACGATCAGAGGGACGGCGATCGCACCGGCGTACATCGCCAGCACGTGCTGGAGGCCGAGAATGAACAGCCGGGGGATGGGCGGGCGCTGGTCTACCGGATGGACGGCGGACGCCTCATCGGGACCGGAGGTCTCAGGAGCGGAAACAGTCATGCCCGTCAGTGTCGGCGAACCGTGTTACCGGCATGTGACAACAGTTCAACGAATGGTGTCATGCTGGCGGACTGTG
The DNA here is from genome assembly GCF_902782855.1 of uncultured Corynebacterium sp. Taxonomy (GTDB): domain Bacteria; phylum Actinomycetota; class Actinomycetes; order Mycobacteriales; family Mycobacteriaceae; genus Corynebacterium. The sequence goes on along the minus strand of NZ_CACZOO010000305.1, from coordinate 2,658 downwards.
AGCCGCCGACCGCGGAACACCATGGTCCACGAGACCAGAATGAGGATGCCGAACGGCAGCAACCCGTACGCCTGCGACCAGTTGCCCCATAACCCGAAAGTCACGAGCAGGATGGAGACCACAAAGCCCAGCGACATCAAGATAAGGTAACGCCCAGATCGGGGCACCACGGCGGGGCGATGACACCACGAATCTTTTCTCACACCAGCCCTCTTCATCCCACATTCGACACAGGTCCCGTCAGGCGCATGCGCTTCACTACCCCATGTCAGCTTTCGCTCTGCCGATGAAAACCCCCCTGAAGAAGATCGTGAACAAGCACAGTGGAACAACGAACCATGTAGGGATATATGAAAGAGACGCGACGACATCCCCTCCATTGACGAGCAAGCCCGTCACGATCACTAGCGCGATCAGAAGAGAGCACACTGACGGAACAAACGCCGGACGACGATACAGGTCACTGATCTTTCGCTCTAACATGCTGCAGCAGCTCCTCCGAGTCCACCACCCACTCCACCGACGACTCCACCCCCGATGGCGCCCGCCCCAGCACCCCACGGTCCGCCAGCCACGCCCACGCCAGCGGCACCTACCGCGCCGGTGCCACCACCTGTGAGCGCACCGCCGACAGTACCGGCGACACATTTACCCCAGCTCCGCCACCAGCTCTTCTTGTAGTTCAGGGTGTCCACCTCCTGGTCCCGCTGGCCGAGACCGAGAGGATCGCTCTGGGTGTTAGCCGGGAAAGCAACTGGCACCGAGGGCGAAGAGCCGAGGCCAGCCCTCAGAATGACACCGTCGAGCATGGGTGTGTACTTCGTGGACCGGGCATCCAACGCAGCGGATTCCTGCACACCGGTCGGCGCATCCTCAGCCGAGGCGATAGCGGGGGATGCCACAGTGCCAACCACGGAAATTCCTACCGCCACAAGTGACAGCCTGGCTTTTTTTCCCGTTCACGTGAGAGATCCGTATCTTCTGGATGTGAATCGCAACCTCATGGCTGCTCACAAACCAGAGTGAACGCCACGGGTATGTGCGTCAATAATAATTCCAGAATTGACCTGATAAGTAGCCACCTGGCCACCCCCGATTCAGTAACCGGAGGGGCACCCCGGAATCCCCCTCTGACCTCGACAGCCCCGGAGAGTGAGCGGCAGTCACCCTCCGGGGGTGGCACTGAACCACCCGGGTACCCTCCCCGGGTACCGGACGGACCGACGAAGGTTCACACCGCCGCGCGCTTCTCCGCCCACTCCCGGGTGGCGGCGACGTCACCCTCCATGCACTCCACCAGTACCTCGACCGAATCGAAGGCCCGCTGGCCGCGCAGCCGCTCACACAGGTGCACCGCCAGCTCCCGGCCGTAGAGGTCCCGGGAGTGCCCCGCCGGGAAGTCCGGCACGAAGGCCTCCAGCAGGAACACACCCTCCGGGCCGTAGAAGGTCGGACGCCGCCCCATGGACACGGTGACGGTGAGGGTCTGGCCAGCACCCTCCCCGTCAGGACCACCGCTGAGGTCCTCGGCCACACCGGCCCACACACCGGTCAGTGCCGCCTCCTGCTCCGGGCTCAGCCCGGTCACGGCGATGTTCGCCGTGGGGAACCCGAGCTCGCGTCCGCGCTTGTCACCGTACTCGACGGCGCCTGTGATGATGTGCATGGTGACCTCCTGCGTCCTACCGGAAGTTCGGGACGACCTGGTCGATGAACAGCTGCAGCGAGGCCTTCTTCTCCTCGTGGGTCATCGAGTTGTCGATCCAGTAGGAGTACTCGTCGTAGCCCATGTCCTCGTAGGACTTCAGCCGGGCGGTGACCTCCTCCGGGGTGCCGATCATCGCGGAGCGGTGCAGGGAGTCCAGGTCGAACTCCGGGCGGTCTTTGACGGTCTCCAGCGGCTGCGGGTCGAGGAAGCCGTTCTCCGGGACCTTCTTGCCGAAGGCCCAGGAGCTGAAGGTGCGGCAGTAGCGGCTGACGGCCTCCGCGGCAGGACGCCATGCCTCGGGCCGGAAATGGACCGAGTACGAGGCGGATCCGCGGAAGCCCTCGTCCCGGTGGCCGCACGCGGCTGATGCGGACTCGGGTGGCGTGAGCCCCACCGACAACGCGGGCCCCGCACAGTAGCCTGCCCGGTAGCCTTCCCGGCATCCCGCGCGGTCGCGCCCCGGCGCGCAGCATTCGGTACTGCGGCGCGCACAGCACACCACCGGCCACGAAGATCAGGGCGATCCCGCGCGACTCACCGGTGCCGACCAGCCAGGCCCAGGCGTCCCGCCCGGCGTCGGTCTCCAGGTACGGGATCACCCACAGTTCCGCGAGCGGCGCGACGAGCAGACCGGTCACCGGTGCCGTCGCCGCCTCGAAGGTGTTCGCGAAGCCGAAGACGCACCCCTGCTTCCGGTACGGGACGACCTGTTGGATCACGGTCTGCTCCGCCGCCTCGACCGCGGGGATCAGGGTCATCACCAGCCACGCCCCGAGGAGGAAGAGCCAGCCGGCGTCGCGGATGGTGAACAGGGCTCCGACCACACCGACGGCCGCGGCGCACAGCAACATGGTGCGCACCGGGTTGCGTCCCAGCCCTCTCACCGCGACGAGTCCGCCGCCGACGAAGAGTCCGGTGGCCGCCACGGCAAAGCCGATGCCCCAGCCCTG
>NZ_CACZOO010000304.1 GCF_902782855.1 uncultured Corynebacterium sp. | reverse complement strand
GAAGGCGGGTATCAACCTGCGTCCACTGTGGGGGCTGGACGACCGGCTCAAGCAGTTCGGCGGCATGGCCGTGGCCATCGTGGTCTACGTCCTGATCTCGCAGGTCGGCTTCGTGCTCAACAACCGTATCGCGTCGTCCGCGGACGGCGCCGCACCGACGATCTACACGCAGGCGTGGCAGCTGCTGCAGATGCCCTACGGCATCATCGGCGTCACACTGCTCACCGCGTTCATGCCACGCCTGTCGCGCAACGCCGCCGACGGCGACGACAAGGCCGTGGTGAAGGACCTGTCGACCGCCACCCGGCTGACGATGCTGGCGATGGTGCCGGTGATCGTCTATCTCACGGCCTTCGGCACGGTCATCGGACCGGCCCTGTTCGCCTACGGCGACTACTCGCCGGAGGCGGCGAACGTGCTCGGTTGGACGGTGAGCTTCTCCGCGTTCACGCTGATCCCTTATTCCCTGGTGCTGCTGCACCTGCGCGTCTTCTACGCCCGCGAGGAGGTGTGGACACCGACCTTCATCATCGCCGGCATCACGGTCACCAAGCTGGTGCTGGCCTATCTGGCGCCGCACGTCGCCAGTGAGCCGCGCCTGGTCGTGGTGCTGTTGGGCGCGGCGAACGGCATGGGTTTCGTCACCGGTGCGATCATCGGCCACCGGCTGCTCAAACGCTCCCTGGGCCACCTGGGGATGCGCAGCGTGCTGCGCACGGCACTGTGGGCGTCGGGTGCCTCGGTCGTCGCCGCGCTCATCGTCTGGCGGGTGGACGCACTGCTCACCGCCTTCGGCGTCAGCGACTCCTCCTCCATCGGCTTCATCGTGCGCCTCCTGGTCACCGGTGTGCTCTTCCTGCTCATCGCCGGGTTCATCCTGTCGTTCTCGAAGCTTCCGGAGGTGCTGACCATCGGTGCGGCCCTGGCGAAGCTGCCGCTGGTCGGGCGGTTCTTCCGCGGGGCCGCGGAGGCCGCCGCCGAGCTGGAGGAGGACACCCCCGCCTCCGTCACGAAGATCACCGACCTGTCGTTCGGCGACGCGTCCGGGATGGGCGGCGGACTCGTCGGTGCACTGCCGCCACTGTCGGCCGGTCGGGTCCGGGGGCCGCGTCTGGTGCCGGGAGCACCGGTCCTGCAGGGCCGTTTCCGGTTGCTCGCCGACCACGGCGGGTCACCGACCGCCCGGCTGTGGCAGGCCAGGGACAACGCTGACGGGGATCTGGTCGCCCTGACCATCATCGACACGTTCAAGTCGGGTCGGTCGGCGGCCGAGATCGTGGCGGCGTCCGCCCGGCTCGCCGAGGCGACGGCGACGTCGCCGGCGGTCGCGCTGGTGCGGGAGATCTGCAACGCCGGTTCGGTCGTGGTCGTCGTGGCGGACTGGACACCGGGTTCCCCGCTGACCCGCGCGGCCGAGGCCGGCCCGGACCCGCTGGCCGCCGGGTACGCGATGACCGATCTGGCGGATGCCTCCGGTGCCGGCTGCGCGCTCGGCATCGACCACCGCAACCGGTTGCGGATCAGTACCGACGGCCGGGCCGTCCTCGCTTTCCCGGGCCCGGTGCCGGGCCAGTCCGGCACGGACCCCGGGCGGGCGGACGTGCACGCCATCGGCGTCTCCCTCGCCCTGCTGCTCTCCGGGGTGCCGGGCGGGCCGGCGGCTGTCCCCGCCGGCCTCGCCTCGGTGGTGGACGCCGCACGCTCCGGCGGGATCTCCGACGGGCACGAGCTGGCCCGGATGCTGCGCACCGCCACCCACCCGTCGGACGCGCCGCACACCGGCCCCCATCTGCAGGCCCTGGTGGACGTCGCCCCGGAGGTCACCGACCGTACCGGTTTCGGTGCCGCCCCGGAGAACCGCGGTCGTCTCGCCGCCACCGGCGCGGCGACGGTCGTCGGCGTCATCGCGGTCGTCGCACTGATCGTCGTGGCGTTGGCCGTGTTCGGGGGCAACCGCAAGGATTCACCGCTGACCACCGACTCGATCCGGGGTGGATCGGGTCTGGGCACCGTCTCCGTCCAGCGGCCCACCGGTGTGGTGGAGTGGGCCCCGGCGGACGGTCGCGGCACCCCCGACAATCCGGAGGACGCCGGCCTGGCCGTCGACGGGAACATGGACACCGCCTGGGCGAGCGCCCGGTACGAGGTGCAGTTCGGTCCGACGGACGCCGCCCTGAAGGACGGGATCGGCCTGTTGCTGACCCTGCCGCAGGCAACGGCCCTGACCGAGGTGGACCTGGCCGGGGTGCGCCCCGGGATGACGGTGGAGCTACGCTCGGCGTCCGGTGACGTGACCTCCCTGGACCAGACGACGTTGCTGACCACCGGAACCTCCACCGGTGACACGCTGCGGCTCTCACCGGACGCGGGTGCGGTGGCCGACGGCGAGCAGGGCACGAAAGACCTGCCGGAGGCCCGGGACCGGGTACTGCTCTGGATCACCGGACTGCCCATGCCGGACGCCGCGACCGTCGCGGAGATCACGGTGCACGGCGCCCCGAGGGTGGACAAGGGTGCCACCACAGCACCCACTGCGGCATCCACCGCTGCACCCGGCCCGGCGCGGTAGGTGGGGCACCGGGGCTACAGCCGGGCCCGCGTCCACGCCTCGATCTCGTCGGTGCCGAAGGGCATGAGGTCGGCCGAGAGGTTCTCGTGGCCGTCGGCGGTGATGAGGAGGTCGTCTTCGATGCGCACGCCGATGCCCCGGAACTCCGGCGGCACGGTCAGGTCGTTGACGTGGAAGTACAGGCCGGGTTCGAGGGTGTGGACCATGCCCGGTTCGAGCATGGCGTCCTGGTAGTCCTCGTAGGGGGAGTGGCTGCAGTCGTGGACGTCGAGGCCGAGGTGGTGGCCGACGCCGCAGACGATGTAGCGGCGGTGGTGCTGACCGTCGGTCGACAGGGCTTCGTCGACGGAGACGGGCAGCAGTCCGAGGTCGTCGAGACCCTCGGCGAGGACCTGCATCGAGGCGAAGTGGAAGTCACTGTAGCGGTGGCCGGGGGTGCAGACCGCCAGGCCGGCGCGCTGGGAGGCGACGACGATGTCGTGGACGGCGCGCTGGACGTCGGTGAACGTCCCGGAGATCGGGACGGTGCGGGTGACGTCGGCGGTGTAGCGAGACTCCATCTCGACCCCCATGTCGAGCAGGGCGAGGTCACCGTCACGCACGGGGCCGTCGTTGCGGGTCCAGTGCAGGTGGGCGGCGTGTCCGGCGGTGGCGACGATGGTGGCGTAGCCGACGTCGACGCCGTATGTCCGGGCCGCCCGGTCGAAGGTTCCCTGCAGCCAGCGTTCGCCGCGTTCCATGGTCTTGGCCGTGGCTATCTGGCCGACGGTCTGCTCGAAGCCGAGGACGGTGGCGGAGACCGCGGCACGCATCTGGTCGATCTCCCAGGCGTCCTTGATCTGCCGTAGCCGGTCGGCGACGCGGCGGGCGTCGGCGTCGGCGCGGACGTCGAATGCCCGGGCCAGCGTGTCGGGGATGCGCCCGAGGCCGCGGAACGGGCCGCCGAGGGTGGTGAGGTCGCGGTCCAGTTCGCTGAGCGGGCGGACCGGGATTCCGAGGGCCTCGGACCACTGCGCCGGGCCGGTCATCGCGCCGACCCACAGTTCGCCGTAGGCGGCGTTGCCGAAGAAGTCCGGGTCGCCCGGGCCGGCGGGCTGCTGGGTGTAGAGCGTGGCGCCGGAGTCGGTGAGGACGAGGTAGGAGCCATCGACGCCCATACCGGTGAACCAGAGGAACGTGGAGGAGGCGCGGAAGGCGTGGTCGTTGTCGTCGTTGCGGACGGTCGGCAGTCCGGAGCCGATGAGGAAGACTCCGTCGCCGGGGCGGTCCACGGCGGCGAGGAACCGCTCACGGTGGGCCTGTGCGGCCGCCGCCGCACCCGGTGTGAGGGTGGGGGTGCGGTCGAGCGGCCCCCAGTTCTCGGTGATGACGGCGTTGAATCCGGATGCCTCACGGATCCTGGGGATCCTGGGGTGTGTCGTGCTGTCGTCGGCGTCTGCCATGGGATGCTCTCCTGTCGCTCACGGTGTTCTCGCGGGTCTCACTCTACGAGACCGGTCCGTATCACAGCACCGTGCAGTCCCTGAGGAAGCCGGTCAGTTCACCGGCGTCACCGTCGTCGAGGGTGGCCAGTGCGTGGGTGAGCTCCACCCGGCGCGACCGGGGGACGAGCGGGACCCGGTGGCCGGTGGGCAGCAGGTCGGCGGCGAGGCCGATCTGGGCGGACGCCAGGTCCCGGCGTCCCCCCTCCCCGGCGACGACGGCCCGCGCGTAGCGTGCCAGGGCGGCGTCCACCGTGATCCCGCCACCGGTAGCTGTCTCCGCACCACGGGCGCACCGGGCACAGCGGGCGGCGAGGTCGAGGACGCGACGTTCCTCGTCGAGCAGGTGTCCACCGACGGTGACGCCACCGAGCAGCGTGTGGACCTCAGGGAGGGTCATCGTGCCCGACTCCAGGGCGGTCATGTTCCACACCAGGCGGGGGAGGGCCGCGGTGAAGGACGCCACGGCCTCGGCGACACCGACATACCGGATCCGGCCCCGTCCCGGGGGAGGCGGAGTGAGAGGTACGTCTGCCAGTTCCGCGGCGCGCGGAAGTGTTCGCAGGGGTGTTCGGGTCACGTGAACCACCGTCGGACGCGGTCGAGGGCGTACCGTTCTGCGGCGGGTCCGAGGCCGCAGGCGTCGATGATCTGCTGGACGGGGGCGACGAAGCGCACACCGTCGGTCTCGGAGAGACCCCGGAAGTGGTCGGCCCGGGCGGTCGCGACGATCACCTCCGCCCTGGTGGGGTCCCGGACCGTCCGGTGGGTGTCGGCGAGCATCGCGACGGTGGCCGCGACGTCGGTGACCCAGAGAACGCCGGGCACCGGCACCTTGTCCGGCCCGGTGCCCGGCCCGGTGCCCGGCACCTTGTCCGGCCCGGTGCCCGGCACCTTGTCCGGCCCGGTGCCCGGCCCGGTGTCCGGCACCTTGTCCGGCCCGGTGCCCGGCACCTTGTCCGGCCCGGTGCCCGG
>NZ_CACZOO010000303.1 GCF_902782855.1 uncultured Corynebacterium sp. | reverse complement strand
CGGGCAAGTGGGCCTACACCTGGTTCATGGCGCTGGTCTACGCGATCAGCATCTGGGCGATCGTGCACGAGATTGTGAAGGTAGTGGCGTGATGAGCAACGCGACCGGCCATGAGGCCGACTACGAGACCAGCGGGTACGAGACCACCGGCTACGAGGACGCCCTGCGCGATCAGCAGGAGCTCGAGGCAGCGCAGGCCGCCCAGCAGCCGGAGATCCCGCACTCCTCGCGGGCGGACGTGACGACGATGATCCTCGTCGCCGTCATGCTCGTCGGCTTCATCATCTGCATGACGATCTACATGTAGGGCCGTGTAGGGACTGGTCAGTCCAGTGAGAACGTCGCCACTGTCCCGGCGATCCACCGGTCGAGCAACTCCTCGCCGAGAGCTGTGAGGTCCGGTCCGAGCTGGCCGAAGACCTCGGCGCTGACAGTGCCGATGAGCGAGACCCAGGCATCGAGGGCGTCCGCGAGATGGTCGGGGGGGGATGCGGCGATGCCGAATTCCCGGGCGCCCTCCTCGAGTGCCCCGGCGAGTGGACCGGACAGAGGGGCTGGCGTGGTGCGGGATTCCGTGTCGGGGTGTCCTTCCGCGAGGATCTTCAGAAGTGTGACCATGACGCGCGTGCCGGGGGGCACAGTGTCGTCGGCGGGGGCGGCGTATCCGGGGACCGGAGAACCGTAGATCAGTGCCCAGCGGGCGGGATCGGTGACCGCCCATGACCGGAGCGCGTGGGCCAGGGTGCGCAGCCGGTCCGCGGGCCCGGCGTCCTCCAACTCGGCGAGCGCCCCGTCCACGCAGTCCGCGAGGGCGGTGTAGGCGTCCACGATGAGGAGGGTGATGAGCTCGTCACGGTCTCTGACATGCCGGTACACGGCGGAGGACGCCACGCCGAGGCCCCGGGCGATCTCACGGACGGAGAGTCCGGCGGCGCCGTTCTTCGTCAGTTGTTCCCGGCCGAGGCGGAGGATTCCTTCGCGCATCTCCGCCCGGGCCTGCGCATGGGTGCGTCGCGGGCGGGGTGCGCCGGAGGGACCGGAGGTTGGGTCGGGGGGAGTTTCGGGCATGGCTCACATTGTGGCACGGGACGCTCATTCACAAAAAGAGATCAGCGCTCTTGTTTTTCTCCGGCATGGAGCAGTACGGTGAGCATGTCCATTCAGAGAGCACTGATCACAAAAAAGGAGAAGGGTCATGCGCTATGTCATCACCGGTGCAGGGCAGATCGGCACCCAACTGGCCATCGACCTCATCGGCGCAGGCCATGAGGTCACCGTCATCCGTCGCGGAGAGGGCGTCGGCGAAGGCGCCGCACTCGTCCGCGGAGATGCCGGCGACCGCGATCTGCTGCGCAGTGTGGTCCTCGGCAAAGGCGTTGCCGCAATTTTCCACTGCATCCACACCAGCTACGACTCCCGCGCCTGGACCACGGACCTCCCGCCCCGGGAACAGGCGGTGTTGGACGTCGCCGCGGAAGCGGGGATCCCGGTCGTGTTCCCCGAGTCCGTCTACGCCTTCGGAACCGGTGCGCAGGAACTCACCGAAGAGGTCCTCGCACAGACTCCGGTTCCCGCGTCACCGCTCGGTGAGGTTCGGGCGCAGCTGCTCGCCTCTCGCGCCGCTCATCCCGCGACGACACTGTCGATCGTCGCCGCCGACCTCATCGGACCGACGGCGGACCCTGCCACGTCGGTATTCGAGATGCTGGTGCTGGGGCCGGCGTCCTCCGGGAAGACAGCGTGGGTGCTGGGGGATCCGGACGCTCGCCGGTCTGTGACGTGGATTCCGGATCTTACGGCGGCGATGGTGGCTGCGGCGGAGCATGCGGACACTCTGGTTTCCGATGGGGACGCCGTGCTGCTCGCGCCAGCGTCGGTGACGATGGCGCAACGGCAGATGGCGGACGCCGCCTCGCCCGACAGAAAGGCGACGGTGCGCCATATCCCGTGGCCGGTTCTCCGGGTCGCGGGATGGTTCTCGCCGATGATGAGGGAACTGCACCACCAGCGTTACCTGTGGGACAGTCCGGCGGTCCTCGGACGGGGCATTCTCGAGACAGACT
>NZ_CACZOO010000302.1 GCF_902782855.1 uncultured Corynebacterium sp. | reverse complement strand
GCGCGTAGAGCAGGGCCGCCAGAATGCGGGACTGCCGCGAACCGACGCCGGCGACCTCCGCCACCCGCACGAATCCCGTGAACGCCAGGCACAGCAGCAGGCACCACCACAGCCGCTGCGTCAGCCAATCCGCCCAGATCGCGTCGGGGATCAGGTCGAACAGCGCGAAGAAGGCCCCCTGCGGGAACAGGTAGCCGTAGGCCTGGTTCTGCAGCTGTCCCAGGGGGAAGATGTCCGTCCACGGTGACAGTGCCTGGCGGAGGAAACCCCACGGGTCGGCGACGAGATCGTGTTTGGTGTCCGCGACGGTGAGCAGTGGTGCCTGCGCCAGGCACAGCACGAGCCAGGCGCAGGTGGAGAGGATCCATCCGCGCCTGGTGAGCGTGGGGGTCGGCCGGACGGTCAGCGCCGTTCGCCGTACTGGACGGAACCCAGGACGGCGTTGTTCGCGTCGACGTTGTTCGACGGCAGGTCGGAGCCGTCGGCTACCAGGCCGACACCGACTGCGACCAGGCCGCCGAGGACGACGCCGACGACGGCGGAGGCGACCGCGGGGCCGAAACTGCGGCGAGGCGTGGGGTCGGTCTCGAAGGGCATGTGTCCTGTCCTCTGGTCTTCTACCGGCTGTCTTCTACCGGCTGTCTTCTACTGGAGCGGCTCGTCGAGCGGGGGGACGACGAGCACCGGGCACCCGGCGTGCTTGACGATGTTGTCCGCCACACTGGAATGCAGGAGGGACTGCCATCCGCTCAACGCCCGGGTGCCGGCGACGATGAGGTCGACATCCAGCTCCCGGGACGCCTCGACAATGGCGCTCCACACGGCTGCGGAGGACTCTACCAGGTATGGTTCCGTGTCGAAACCAAGTTCGGCGGCGAGGGCGACACCGGCATGGCTGATCTCCGTGGCGTCGATGTACGCCGGATCAGAGGAGTAGTCCGCGGGATCCTCGTTGACCCCCTGGCCACCCGTCGCCAGCCCACCCACACCGGCCGCCCGCGCCGCCTGGCGGTGGATCGGCTCCCAGGCGGTGATGATGTAGGCCTTGTGCGTCGACAGCAGGCGCGCCGCATAACGGACGGCAGCCTTCGCCTGGTCAGAGCCGTCGAAGGCGATGAGGACAGAATCGGTGGGTGCGTTCTTGTCACTGCTCATGCCCACGAGCGTAGTCGCACCACGTACCGTCGGGAGGATGAGCACCCGCACCACCACCCGCACCGCCCCCCGCACCGCCCCCCGCACCGCCCCCCGCACCGCCCCCCGCACCACCACAGCCGTCGCACTCATGGCGGTGCTCGGCGCCCTGTCCGGCCCCGCGTTGGCGGGGTGTTCCCCGGAACCCACGGCGTCCTCCGACGCCACCGGGCCCTCCGCCACAGTGCCCGTCACCTCGCCCGTCACCTCGCCCGTCACCTCGCCCGTCACCTCGCCCGCCACCGACGCCCCCTGCGACCGGACCACCCCCGCAACGACCACCACCCCGGACGACCCGGGTGCGGTGCGACGGACCGTCGCGTCGACCCTCGCCGTCGGCGTCTCCGGCTTCGACGACGCCGCCACCGCCGTCGACGCCGGCGTCCGCCACCTCTTCATCGGATCGGGCACCGACCGGACGATCCTCAACGGTCAGGGGGACCCCGCCCGCTCACTGGCCGCCCTGCAGGAGCGTGCCGGCGGAACCCTCACCGTCTCCGTCGACGAGGAGGGCGGCCAGGTCCAGCGACTCGCCGACCTCACCGGCACCCTCCCGTCGGCCCGGGAGATGGCCGCGACCATGACCCCCACCGAGGTCACCGACCTGTTCACCGACCACGCCCACAAACTCCGCGACCTCGGCGTCACCATGGACTTCGCCCCGGACACCGACCTCGACGGGGGACGGTCCGTCGGCGACAACGCCATCGGCGACCGCGCCTTCTCCGCCGACCCCACCGTCGTCACCGACTACGGGCGGGCCGTCATCGACGGACTGCTCGCCGGCGGCGTCACCCCGGTGGTCAAGCACTTCCCGGGACACGGACACGCCACCGGCGACTCCCACCTCGGCACCGTCACCACCCCGCCGATCGACCGGATGGGTGCGGACCTGCAGCCCTTCGCCGACCTGTCGCAGATCCCCGGGGTGGCGGTGATGGTCGGCCACATGCAGGTCCCCGGCCTCGACACCGGGGAAACGACCGGTGCGGACACCCCCTCCTCGCTCAACCCGGCGTCCTACGGGCTGCTGCGCACCGGGGTCAACGGTGCTCCGGGGTTCACCGGCGTCATCTTCACCGACGACCTCACCGGCATGCAGGCGGTCACCGACCACTACAGTCCCGGGGACGCCGTGACCACGGCCCTGCGCGCCGGTGCCGACGCGCCGCTCGTGTCCTCCGGTATGGACGCCGCCGCGGTGTCCGGCGTCCTCGACGCAGTCGTTGCGGCAGTCGCCGACGGGTCACTCGACATCGGTGTGGTGACCGCGGCGGCGGACCGGATCTGCACTTCGACGGCGGCAACGGGCGTGCCGGAGCCCGCCAACGGTTAAGGTATGGTTCGTGACCAGCAGAACACACCACAGCCACGCCCTCCGACGCGCCGGGAGGTCCCCGTTCCGGCGCTTCTGGTGGCTGTGGACACTGCTCGGCATCCTCGGCCTCGGCGGCGTCCTCTACGCCACTGACCTGGTGATGTCCGAAGGCACCGTACCGCGCGGTGTGACGGTCGGTGGTGTGGACATCGGTTCGATGTCCGCGGAGCAGGCGGAGATCCGGCTCCGCAACCAGCTCGCCGACCAGGTGAAGACCCCGGTGACCGTCACCGCCGGTGGCCTGGAGACCACCGTCGATCCGGTGCCCTCCGGCCTCACCGTCGACTGGGACGCCACCGTCGCGCAGGCCGGTGAACAGCCGAAGAACCCGATCACCCGGCTGCTCAGCTTCTGGCGGACCCGCGAGGTCGGCACCGTGAGCCACTTCAACGAGAACCTCCTCAACGGTACCGTCGGCCGCGTTGTCGGCGACCTCAGCCGGGACCCCGCGGACGCCACCCTCGCCATCAATGACCAGGGCAGGGCGGACATCACCGACGATGTCGACGGGCAGAGCGTGGAGCGGGACGACGTGGACAACGCCATCCGCGGCAACTGGCTCAACACGGACCACCGCGTGAACGTGGACGCGGACGTGACTACCGCCGCCGTCGACCGGGCGGAGGCGGACAAGGTCGCCCGCGAGGTGGTCGACAAGGTGACCTCCGGTGACGTCGTCTTCACCGGACGGGACAACGTCGACGGGCTGCTGCGCCCCGTGGACATGGGACGCGTCGTCACCTTCGTCCCGGACGGCGGCAGCCTGCGCACCGACTGGAACACCGGGGCTGCCAGGGAGATCCTCAGCGGGCAACTGGGGCGGACCGAGGTGGAGTTCCGCAACGCGACCTTCCGGGTCAACGGTTCCGACCTCACCGTCATCCCGTCCCAGGACGGGGTCGAGATCGACTGGGACAAGACCCTCGACGGCCTCGACCGTAAGCTCCTGGACACGCGTGAACGGCGTCACGAGGTGACCTACAACGACCGTAGGGCGACGTACACCACCGAGATGGCGCAGGCGGCGACCTTCGACGATGTCATGGGCGAGTTCACCACCAACGGTTTCGCCGGGGACTCGGGTGTGAACATCCGTCGGGTCGCCGAGCAGGTCAACGGTGCGATCGTGCTGCCGGGCGAGACTTTCAGCCTCAACGGGTACACCGGTCCGCGTGGCACGGCCCAGGGCTATGTCGAGGCCGGGATCATCGAGAACGGTCACGCCGACCGGGCTGTCGGCGGTGGCATCAGCCAGTTCGCCACGACGCTGTACAACGCGTCGTACTTCGCCGGGATGGAGGACGTGGCGCACACCGCGCACTCCTACTACATCAGCCGGTACCCGGCAGGACGCGAGGCGACGGTGTTCGAGGGTGCGATCGACCTGCAGTTCAAGAACACCTTCGACACACCGGTGCTCATCCAGACCTCGGCGGACAGTTCCTCGGTGACGGTCCGGTTGCGCGGTGTCCGGCACGTGGACGTGGAGTCCATCCCGGGAGCGAAGACGAACTACACCGATCCCGAGCGCATCGAGTTGGAGGGGGACACGTGTTCGCCGTCCTCGGGATCACGCGGGTTCACGACCTCGGACACCCGGGTGGTGCGTGATCTCTCCGGACGCGAGCTGTCGCGTAAGACCACGACGACGAAGTACGATCCCTCGCCGATCGTGACCTGCAGGTAGGGGCGTTTCGCCTCGTTCGCTGCGCGTGTCCCCCGCGCCGCCTGACCTGCCCCCCTTGTCCCACGGGCTCCGTTCGGTGGACGCCGCGACCGCCGCCGTCCAGTGCTTGTCCCGCACCGTGCGCGGTGAGAAGACCTGGTGGGTGCCGTCCGTCCCCGGGCTGGAGGACCATGAGGTGCGGGCGGTCCAGCTCATCGATGCCTTCCACCAGTGCACGCACGTCACTTCGCGGCAGATTCTCGTGGCTGCGCGGCGACGGTTGCTCGTCAGAGTGCCGGGGTGTCAGCGTGCCGGGTGTCAGAGTGTGGGGCGTCAGAGCGCGGGGTAGTCGGTGTACCCGGTTGCCCCGCCGAAGTAGTAGGTCTTCGGGTCAGGGGTGTTGAGG
>NZ_CACZOO010000301.1 GCF_902782855.1 uncultured Corynebacterium sp. | reverse complement strand
CGGTGGTGCCGATGTTCCCGAGGCAGAAGTTCCGGATCCGGAACAGGCTCAGCGGCATCAGCGGGTCGGTGCCGGACCGCTCCGCGACCTCCTGCTGACGCACGAACAGGGCGAACAGGACCGCAGAGCCCGCCATCAACAGCCAGATCCACCACGCCCAGTTCTCCCGGTCACCCTGCTGCAGCGCGTAGACCAGCAGGAAGACCGCGGCCATGGAGAGTACCACGGAGAGGGCGTCGATGGGCCGGGTGGTGGTACGGATGCGGGGTACCCAGATGCTCACCGCGATGAGTGAGAGGACGCCGATGGGTACGTTGACGAAGAAGATCCACTCCCAGCCGACGTACTCGGTGATGACCCCACCGAGGATCGGCCCGGTGAGGGTGGACAGTCCGGCGGTCGCACCCCACACCCCGAGAGCGGCGCCACGTCGGTTCCGGGCGAAGATCCGGTTGATCACCGCCATGGTCTGCGGAGTGAGCAGGGCTGCGCCGAAACCCTGGACCGCACGGGCGGCGATGAGCTGGTGGATGTCCCCCGACAGTCCGCACCACAGCGAGGACAGGGTGAACACCACCATGCCCACCCGGTAGACGTTGCGGGGACCGAACCGGTCACCGAGGCGTCCGGTGACCAGCAGGGGCACGGCGAAGGTCAGCAGGTACACGGAGGTGACCCAGATGACCTGGTTGTAGTCGGCGCCGAGATGCTCCTGGAAGTCCGGCGTCGCGACGGCCACGATCGTCTGGTCGAGCAGGATCATGAAGAAACCGGTGCACAGTGCGATGAGCGCCTTCCACGCCTGCGGTTCCGGCAGTGGCAGCGCGGGATAGCGGTCGTCGGGCACGGGGGCGGCGTCAGTCACAGAGGGACAGTCTGCCACACGCGCGGGAACACCGGTTCACCGTTGAGCCCCGGCGAGCATCCCACGCAGCCCGGGCAGCGCTTCGCGAAACGGCGGCAGCAGCCGGAGCTCCGCCACCTCGTCGATCGGGCACCAGGCGAGATCGGTGCTCTCGGCGGTCGGGGCGAGTTCCAGCGGGTGGACCGCCGTGCCCAGCACCGTGGTGTAGGTCCACTCCCCCACGGTGTGATCCGGAACCTCCCAGCACAGTTCGCCGTCGATGGTGCCGACCAGACGGTGACCGGTGTCCGGGTGGGTGACGGGGTTGCTCTGCAATGCGTCGAAGAGCCGAAGTCCGGACGCCACGGCGTCGGTCACGGGAGCGGCGAACGGGAGCTCGGCGTCCGTCAGCGGGATCCGGCGCAGCACGTGGTCCAGGGCGGCCCGGGAGGTGACCGCGGAGCCGGTGACGGTGACGTCCGCCGGTTCCACCCCGGTCTCCTCCTGTGTCTCGCGCAGTGCGGCGGCGATGACGGATTCGCCGGTGTCCACCGCACCGCCGGGGATTCCCCAGGTGCCGCCGAAGTTGGTCCACATCGCCCGATGCTGGACAAGCAGCAACGTCACCCCGTTCTCGACGGTGGTGAGGAAGAGACCGGCCGCGCCGAGGGTCCCCCAACGCCGGACACCGTCCTTTCCGACCGCCCAACCGTCACCGTGGATCACCTGTTCAGACATGGTCGCCAGGGTACGCCGACAACACAGATGTGGCCGGCGACCGGAACCCCCGGCACCGGTGACAGAGCTCACCGGCGACCATGTCTCAAAAAGCCATCCTCCCCACACCCCCCACGCTAGGGTGACTCCCATGCACGAGCACCCGCACACAGTGCCCAGCACTGCCCCCTCCCCTGTCTCCGCCGCCGACCCCTCACCCGAGGCGGCGGTGACCCCCGGACCAGCTCCCTCGACAGCCCCCCGCAGGTCCGGCCGCAAGCCCATGTTCAGCGCCGAGGACGTTGTCCGCGAAGCCTTTGACATGGGTCTGGACAGTTTCTCCCTCTCCGCCATCGCGCGGCGCCTCGGAGTCGGGGCCTCCGCCCTCTACCGGGTCTACGACTCACGCGAATCGGTTCTCGACGCCTGCATGGTCACGGTGTCCGCGGAGTTCGGGGACATCGGCGACCTCGTCGCCGAGAACGCGGACTGGCAGACCGTGCTGCGCAGCTGGGCCGCCGAGTACTGGCGGGTCTGCGGGGTCTTCCCCGGATTCCACGCCATCGCCCAGTCCCAGGCACCCGAGGACGGGGCATTCCATCCGGTGTTCCTCCCCTGGCGCGACAGACTGAACACCCTGGGCGTCAACGACGCGCAGATCTACTTCGCCATGGCGACACTGCGGGACGCCTTCACCGGTCTGCAGACCCGGATGGACCGGCTGCGCGGCAGGCCCGACGGCGAGGAGGAGTTCGACCGTGCCGAGACCCTCACCGACGGTGAGACGGTCGAGCCGGAGGTCGGTGAGGAACTCGCCGGGGACCAGGCCGGGCAGACCGTCGACTTCGTCATCTCCGGTCTGGAGAACGAGTGGCCGGAATGGCAGCCCCCGGCCTACTTCCGGCCGGACTCGAACGCGGCGCCGACCTTGTAGAGCCGGTCATCGCCGTGGGCCGGGCCCATGATCTGCAGGCCGACCGGCAGCCCGGTGTCGGAGGCCAGCGGCCCCGGCACGGACATGCCGCACACGCCCGCCAGGTTCAGCGGCAGGGTGCACAGGTCGAACAGGTACATCGCCAGCGGATCATCCGCCTTCTCCCCCAGGGCGAAGGCGGTGGTCGGGGTGACCGGGGAGACCAGCACGTCGACGTCCCGGAACGCCCTGGCGAAGTCCTGCGCGATGAGGTTGCGGACCCGCTGCGCCTTGATGTAGTAGGCGTCGTAGTAACCGACCGACAGTGCATAGGTGCCCAGGATGATGCGGCGCTTGACCTCCGGGCCGAATCCCTCGGCACGGGTGATCGCCATGACCTCGTCGGCGGAGTGGTGTCCGTCGTCGCCACGGCGCTGGCCGTAGCGCATCCCGTCGAAGCGGGCCAGGTTGGAGCTGACCTCGCAGGGCAGAATGAGATAGTAGGCGTTCAGGGCGTAGTCGAAGCTGGGGCAGTCGACCTCGACGATCTCCGCCCCCTGACTCTTCAGCTGCTCCAGTGAGGCCTTGTAGCTCGCCTCCACGCCGGCCTGCAGGCCACGGACGGACTCCAGCTGCTTGACCACACCGATCTTCACTCCGTGCAGGTCACCGTCGGCGCCCTCCTTCGCGGCGGCGACGACCGGGGCGACCGGGCGCCGTGAACTGGTGGCGTCGAACCGGTCGTGACCGGCGATGACCTCGTGCAGTAGCGCGGTGTCCAGCACAGTGCGACCGGTCGGACCACCCTGGTCGAGGGAGGACGCGCAGGCCACCAGACCATAGCGGGAGACGGTGCCGTAGGTCGGCTTCACACCGACGGTGTTGGTCAGGGCCGCCGGCTGGCGGATCGACCCGCCGGTGTCGGTGCCGATGGCCAGTGGCGCCATGCCCGAAGCCAGAGCTGCCGACGACCCGCCCCCCGAACCGCCCGCGGTGCGGGTCAGGTCCCAGGGGTTGTGGGTCGGGCCGTAGGCGGAATTCTCGGTGGAGGACCCCATCGCGAACTCGTCCATGTTGGTCTTACCGAGAATCGGGATGCCGGCGGCGCGGATCCTCTTCGTCACCGTGGCGTCGTAAGGGCTCATGTAGCCCTCGAGGATCTTCGAGGCGCAGGTGGTCGGCGCATCGGTGGTGACGAAGACGTCCTTGAGTGCCAGTGGCACACCCGCCAACGGCGATGCCACGGTGCCCGCGGCGATATCCCGGTCCGCCTGCTCGGCGGCGGACAGGGCCGCGTCCTCCCCGACGTGGAGGAAAGCGTGGACGTCACCGTCGACGGCGGCGATCCGGTCGAGGTGGGCGCGGGTGGCGTCCACCGAGCTGACCTGCCCGGCGTGGATCTTCTCCGCCAGTTCGGCGGCGGTCCAGGTCGTGAGGTCGGAATCGTCGCGGGTACCGACGAGTGCTGTCTGGTCAGTCATGTGTTCTCTCTCCTGCTCGTCCGTCTACTCGCCGAGGATCCGGGGGACCTGGTACCGGTCCTGTGCCTGCTTCGGAGCCTGGTCGAGGGCCTGCTCCGCGGTGAGCAGTGACTCGGGGACATCCTCACGCATGACGGAGACATCCCCGTCGACATTCTGGGTGGGGTGGCTCAGCGGAGCGACACCCTCGGTGTCCACCTCCTGGACGGCGGCGACGGTCGCGACGATGCCGTCGATCTGCTCGGCGAAGTGGATGAGCTCCTCCTCCGTCAGGGCGAGACGGGAGAGCCTGGCGAGGTGCGCGACCTCGTCACGGGAGATCTCTGACACAGGGGGGTCCCTTTCTGATCAGTGTTCGACGTACCTGTGACACTGTAGTCGTCCCGCTCCCGCCGCCGGCGGTCGGGACAGGGCTGGGGGAATCCGGCGGCGTTTCGCCGTACCGGAGACGCCGCCACTTCGCTAGAATCGGGCTGTTGAAACTGTTGTCCCTGGTGAATCTGTCCACCCCCTCACCCCGCGAGGTCTGACTTGTCCTACCTGATGCGCGTCCGGCTGCCCGACGTCCCCGGAACTCTCGGCCTGATCGCCGCAACCCTCGGGGCCGTCGACGGCGACATCCGCACCGTCGACGTGGTCGAGCACGACCCCGACGGCACCGTCGTCGACGACATTGTCGTCGATCTTCCCTCCGGACGGCTCGCGGATGCCCTGATCAGCGCGGCGCAGGAGGTTGACGGCGTCTACGTCGACTCGATCCGCCCCTTCTCCGGGACGGTGGACCGACGGGGTCAGATCAGCCTGCTGGCCGCGGTGGCACGGCGCAGCGCCCGGACCGGGGCGCTCGAGTCCCTGTTGGAGAAGCTGCCGCAGACGATGTCGGTGCAGTGGGTCGTGGTGCTGGAGTCTGTGACCGGTACCGACGGCACCGTCGCGGTCCACCGCGTCGCGGCGTCATCCTCCGCCCCGGAGGACGACGGCACGGTTCTCAAGGCCACCCCGGTGACCGCGGCACGCGCCCTGACAGACCGGGACGACTGGGTACCGGAGTCCTGGACCGTCATGGACTCCGCACTGGCCGCCACTCCCCTGGACGGGACGGATCTGCTCATGGTCATCGGACGCCCGGGCGGTCCGGACTTCCTCCTCTCCGAGATCGACCACCTCGGTGAACTGGGGCTGATCCTCGGTTCCCTGCTGGACTGAGTTTCACCCCTCCGGCCGGTGGTGGGAGTACCTGTCCACGGGGACGCCGGGACGGAGCCGGTCCCAGAGTGCCGCCATCCCGGCGCGGCCGACGGGGACCAGGCCGTCCACCGTGAGTTCCCAGTCGACCTCCGGGGTGGACCAGCGGTGGAGTTCCTCCTTCTCCTGCCTGCTGAGCCGCCACAACTCCGCAGGTTCCTCTGCAGTCACCCCCGGGTCCCCTCCGCCGAAGCGGCCCCGGAGCAGGTCACGGAGGGACTCGTCGGGGATCACCGAACGGTTCAGAAAATGCACCGTGGTGCGGAGTCCGTCCTCGACCCAGGTGATGTGGTCGGATTCCCACCCCCTGGCATCATCACAGTCAGCGTCACTCTCCCGCCGGAAGATGACACCGGCAGGGTTTCCACCGCTGAAGGTCCCGTCCTCGTGGTGGCGGCACTGGGTCGGCGACAGATCGACCGTGGCTGGAATCCGCAGCAGGGCAGCCGAGACGTGCTCCCCGGAACCAGGCGCGCTGTGATTCCTCCAGAGCCCGGAGGTCCTCCTCCTGTACCGCCTTGACCTCGTCCTGCGTCACGGACGGGCCGTCCCAGACGAACAGGGCGCCGTCGAGTGGGAGGCCGAACTCCGCGTCCTCGATCCAGGCCTGTGCGTCCGCGGCATCCGGATGCTCGTTGACCTCGCCCAGCAGGAATCCGGACTCCTGGTCGACCCACATCCGCAGCGGACCGATCTTGTGCCGGGGTGCTTTCAGTGCCACCGTCCGGCAGTCGCGTCCCCGGAAGCGTTCCGCGATGACCGGTCCCTCCGGCCGGGTGAAATCGTCCCCGGACCAGTCGCGGTTCTCCCGTGAACGCACGAAACTGCGGGCGTCCCCGTGGTAGCGGAGCGTTCCCGGGGAACTGTGCCGGGCCACCGAGATGTCCGTGCAGGGTCGTCTCCGGGTACCCGGTCAGTTGCGCACGCAGCGTGGCCCAGTCCATGGTCCCACGCTACCGTCAACTACTCCGCGGACGCCGGGGCGAGGAAGAGCTGGTACGAGGGATCGTCGGTGATCTCGGTGAACGGGAACGCCAGCTCAGCGAGGTGCTCCTCGAACTCGGCGCTGCCGGCGCCCTCGAACGCGGCGAGGACGCGACCGTAGTCCATGCCCTGGCTGCGGTAGTGGAAGGCGGTGATGTTCCACCGGGTACCGAGGATCTCCAGGAAGCGGGTCAGCGCTCCGGGGTGTTCCGGGAACTCGAAGGAGAAGACCCGCTCGTCCACCGGTGACGGCGGGACTCCGCCGATCATGTAGCGCACGTGCTCTTTGGCGGTCTCGTCGTCAGAGAGGTCGACCACATCATAGCCGGCGTCGCCCAGGGCGTCGGCGATGGCGGCGCGTTCCTCCACGCCCTCCTTGAGCTGGACACCGACGAAGATCCGGGCCCGGTGGTCCGCGGTCTGCCCGCCGCTGCGCTCGTCGACCCGGTAGTTGAACTCGGTGACCATCCGGCCGTCGAGCACCTGGCAGAACCGCAGGAACGCGCCCTGTTCCTCGGGGATGGAGACGGCGAAGATCCCCTCGCCGCCCTCGCCGAGTTCCGCACGCTCGGAGATGTAGCGCAGGGTGTGGAAGTTGAGGTTCGCCCCGGAGAGGATGTTGACCAGGGTCTCGTCCCGGGTGTCATGGGTGGCGACGTACTTCTTGAGGCCGGCCAGAGAGGTCGCTCCTGCGGGTTCTGCGACGGCCCGGTTGTCGTCGAAGAGGTCCTTGATGGCGGCACTGATCTCGTCGGAGCTGACGGTGATGACCTCGTCGAGATGGTCACGGCACAGCCGGAAGGTCTCGGACCCGATGGTCTTCACTGCCACGCCCTCAGCGAAGAGACTGACGTGGTCGAGGGTGACCGGCTCGCCGGCTGCCAGCGCAGCGGTGAGGCAGGCGGATTCTTCCGGCTCCACGCCGATGACCTTGATCGACGGGTCGAGTTCCTTGAGCAGCACGGCGACACCGGCGGCAAGCCCGCCGCCACCGACGGGAACGAACACGCGGTCGACCGGGCCGGACTGGAAGATCTCCAGGCCGATGGTGCCCTGGCCGGCGATGACGGCTTCGTCGTCGAACGGCGGGACGTACTCCAGCCCCTCCAGCCGGGACAGCTCGATGGCCTTGGCCTGGGCGGCGTCGAAGTTCTCACCGTGGAGGATGACCTCGCCGCCGAAGCCCCGTACGGCGTTGACCTTGATCGACGGGGTGGTCACGGGCATGACGATGACCGAGCGCATGCCGAGTTCACGCCCGGACAGGGCGACTCCCTGAGCGTGGTTGCCGGCCGAGGCGGTGATCACGCCGGGGCAGCCCACGAGCTGGGACATGCGGTTGAAGGCGCCACGCAGTTTGAAGCTGTGCACCGGCTGCAGGTCCTCGCGCTTGACCAGCACCCGGTTGCGAATTCGTCCGGACAGGCCCTCCATCGGTTCGATGGGGGTGTGCTTCGCTGCCCGGTAGACCGGCGCGGAGACGATGTCGCGGAGGTATTCTGCGGAAGTCTTTGCCATGGTCGCCCATGGTACTCAGGGGCGTGGATCAGGCCTGCAGCGGCCAGGACGTGTTGACCGAGGCCGCCTTGGCGGTCTGCCCCTTCTTCAGGAAGTACTCCCGGAGCTCAGTTTTGTCCCCGTAGTTCCAGGTGGCCTGTTTCAGCATGAGTTCGTCGGCGGTCATCTCCACGACCTCGGGGTAGGCGCGGGCGAGTTTCCATGCCAGGCGCGCCGCGGCCACGGCGTCCGCGGTGGCCTCGTGGGCGTTGTCGAGGGAGACGCCGTAGTGCTCGCAGACGATACCGAGCTG
>NZ_CACZOO010000300.1 GCF_902782855.1 uncultured Corynebacterium sp. | reverse complement strand
TTCCAAGTAGCGCAGTACGTTCCACAGAGCGTCCGAAGGTTCGAAGCCGCGCAGGCGGGCCGTGGACACCCAGTCGTACTCCAGGTTCAACAACTGCCACAGTGGGTTCACCACATCCCACAGGTCATCAGCATCCGCCCGGCTCAGCTTGTTCGCCACCGCCTCTGAAAACATCCGGTACCGCTCGTCCTTGGGGGCAGGTTTCAACACCTGTGCCCCGAACTGCGGGTCAGTGATCGGGCAGGTCAATGTGACAATCTCCGGGTAACTCAACAGTTCGCGGCTTACCTGGGCAGCATCCAGCCGCTGGGCACGGGAAAGTAGCAGATCCTCGGGCAGCCCCAGCACCGCGGCCTCTACTCGTTGAGCCACCCTCGTTGCGACTAGCGCACCGCGGGGTACCAGCACCTGGCGAAACTGCCGCTCTGCCGCGCAAAGCTCCGGAAGTGCCCGCACGCTGCACTGCGAGTTTCCGATCCACCACTGGTGTCGCAAGCACACCCACCCAACCTCTGGTAAGCGCCCAGAAGCTCGCTGGCCAGCGCAGCATCGCAGACACAGCGGGCGGGTAACTACCTCGTCACCACTAATGGTGTCCGGCTCTGTGAACGCCTCTCTGTGAAGTCCGCCCAGCTGGCGCCACAAATCACGGCGCGGGTCAGTGTCTCTTCCTGAAGACAGTGAGTAGCCGTCACTGCGGGTAGTGCGTTCGATCGCAGACGGGGTTGTCCCATTGGACTCCGCCGCTCGGCGAGAGTACGACATCACGTCCTCGCCATGGAACCTCCGCACCGCCACCGGTAGCCGCCTCAATGGTGGGGTAGCGGTGCTCATCCGGCTTTCCCTGCCTCGTCGCCTTCTTCGGCACGGCTGCCTGTGGCTTTTGCCCCCGCACGGCCTCCTGGTCAAGGATCACGTCGTCCAGCCCGGCTCGGTCCACCAACTCCTTGCCGGAGAATATTGCGTCGATGGCAGCGTCCCCGAGCAGGTTGCGAAGACTACCGATGGATCCACTCGTCCGGTTCCACAGGTAGCCAGCCAACTCCGGAGTCGTCAGGGAACCTACCGGGTGTGCCGCCAGCGGCAGCAGAGCCTCCATGCCAGCTACCAGCTCCACCCATGATTCGCGCGCTGCGGCACTGCCGTAGCTGTAGGTACGAATGTCGTAGACCTTGGTCCTCGCCCGGATCTGCCGGCCCATCTCACCGGCTAGTAGATCAGTGTCGAGCAGGTCGATTCCACAGAAGATCACCGCGGCGTCCAGGCGTTCGGTGAACGACTTCAGTGTGCTGGCAGCGTCTGCGCCCGGCGGACTTGTTTGTCTTCAGGTTGTGCACCTCGTCGACGATGATCATGGAGGTCTTCAGAGTCTTCAGCACGGAGACAACGTGGTCCATGACCGTCGGTGCGTCCCAGCCACGGGGGACAGGAAGACCGATCCACCGGGCGATAGCGACCATGAGCATCTTCGGTGTGCTGCCAGGAGGAACGACCAGGTAGAGCACCGGGGCCACATCGGGGGCATCAGTGGGAAGCCCCAACTTCTGTCGGACGATACGCTCATGACGCTTACCCCTGAGCATGGCGATGGTGGACTTTCCGACCCCGGCACGACCCGGCAACGCCAGTGTCCGGCCTGCGGTGGAACGACGGGCGGCCAGGCGGGCACGGATGATGTGGACCTGGCGTTCGATCGAAGCCAGGTCCTTGGTCTCGATGACGACGTCAGCACCGATCCAGGCGAACCGTGACTTGTCGTAGGCCGCCTTGTCCTCCTCGGATAGTGCCGCGATCTTCTCGCGGCTCAGCTGTTCGGGCTCGACGTTGCGGCGAGCGACGAACTCCCGCCAGGCGGTGAGTGAATCTGGGACAGGCATGCGGTGGCCTCGGCATTCGCGGGTGTGGTGGGTGGTGTGAGATGTTCGCCGAGCGTAGCCTCGACACTGGCACGGCTGCTGTCACCAGTACCCGGGGACGTGACATCTCTGATGTTTCGGCTGTAGAGTTGGTGGCTGATTAGGGAAAGGCGGGTTATGAACCATGACGATCCAGAACCATCCGATGACCACGGGCGCGAAGAAGCGAGCGTTCCTGACAGGTGCGGGGAGTCTGATGGACTTGAGCGGGAAGACGACATACCGCCGAGCACAGAAGATGATGCCCCCGCCGAAGAAGCCCATGACGTACGGCCAGTTGGAGCAGATGATCCGGCGCCTGGAGGTGGGGAAAGGGACCTGACCCCCGTCTGGTGGACACCCTGACCCCAGCAGTGAGCTGGGGAAGAAAGGTAGTGTTCCACCATGCCAAAGAAGACCTA
>NZ_CACZOO010000299.1 GCF_902782855.1 uncultured Corynebacterium sp. | reverse complement strand
TACGCCTACGCCGTCGTCGTCGATTACGGCTGCGACCGCGGCAGCCGCGAGACCAACGGCGTCTACAACATCCAACTCGACATGGACCGCCCCGAAGTCGGGAACAGCTGGACCTCCTGCACCTGCCCCTCGCGGAGCACCTGCCGACACATCACGGCGGCCAACGCGGAATTGACTCGCGTACTGGACCGCACAGCCACCGGGGACTTCGTCACCGCCGTCTCGGGGGCACTCCAGGAGAATCCGCCGGCGCCCACCGGGGACCGCCCCGAGTTCCTCATCGACCGTTTCCTCATCACCGCCACCCGGCCACGGCTCGTGTCGGTGCTGCGCGGCCTGATCGCAGACGGCGCCGAAAGTGAGACAGTATTCGACGCGGTCCACCGGGCGGCGCTGGAGGACCTCGGCTCCCCGGCGGACGACCTCGTGGGCCTGCGTCGGGAGATCGACGCCACCTGCGGGCGTGCCCGTCTTCTCGAGGGGGAGGAGCTGGAGGACGCCGCCGAACGCGTCCGGCACGCTACGTCGACTGCAGAGCGACTGCTCCCGGACCAGGCGGGTGACGTCGCGCTTGAACTCCGCCGTTTCCTCGACATCCTCCGACTCCGCCTGCTGAACGCCGACGACGAGCACGGACTACTGGCGGACGCAGTCAGCGGAGTCGAGTACCTCTACCGCTGCGTCTGTATGCTGACCTGCACCTCGCCGGAGAATCGACGCGAACTGGGGCAGTGGATCGTGGACTACACCCGGCGGGATGTGGCCACGGAACCTGTCATCGACGTCCTGGACTACAAGGAGGTGCTCGGGGAGGTCGGGTTGGCGTCCCTCGATGAGGCTCTCGCCGCCTGGGAGCGTGAGCTGGCGGCGGATCCCATAGCGAGGAAGTTCGAGGACGCCGTGGACGAGGTCACCGAACAGTTCCACTATGAGGCGGAGCAGTCCAGTTACGACGAGTGGGGTTTCGGCTCCGACGATGAGGGGACCTGGCAGCCCACCGCGTGGGATGAGCGGGCAAGCGCGCAGGGTCGTGCAGCGCGCCTGCGGTCGGAAGCAGACCAGTGCCGGTGGAACGTGAAGGACAACCGGTGATCCGGCACACTGGATCCCATGGCGAAGGCACCACGCACCCCTGATCATTACCGCATCGACGCGTACCTGGCGTCCGCGTCCCACGACGACCTCGCCCGGTTGCTGGGCACGGTGGCGCGCGCCGTGCCTGAGGCGGGCCGGCTCGTCGAGGCGGAGGCGTCCGCCGCTGACGGCGACCCCAAGGCCGTGGAAAAGTTCCTCAAGGACGCCGTCTCCACCGCAACTTCCGGGTGGCGCGCTGTGCACAGTCGTTCCAGCGACGTCGCCCGCGCCGTCGAGGTGCCGGTTGCGATGCTGGAGGCGACGCTCGACCAGCATCCGGGGGCGGTCGCTGCTGCCAGTCGGAAGCTGCTGGAGAGGCTGCGCACGCTCTTCCTTCGCATCGACGATTCCAGCGGGATTCTGCAGGAGGTCACGCACCGGGTGATCGACCTGGACCGGCGTGCCGCCGGGGTGGCGATCGCGGCCGATGAGTTGGACGCGGCCGTCTACGGACGCTGGATCGTGAAGTTCAACCAGTCCGATTCCGCCGGTGCACCGGAGGTCTTCCTCGACGCCGACCATGTGGAGGTGCTGGGGGAGAAGGGCCTGCGTGCGCTGGGTAAGGCGCTGGACGCCTGGGAGCAGAAAGTGGAGAGGGAACTGGCGGGCGCTGAGGGCGTGGACGCCTCGGTTACCCCGATATCCCCGAACGAGTTTTCCTTCCGGCGCAGGCGACCGTTCGAGCTGGACCACCTTCAGCAACAACTCGGGGCCGCGACCGGTGACGGTGGGCAGACGGCTGCTCCGTGAAAAGTTGGTCAAGATCGGGAGGGTGCGTTGTATTCACCGTTCGGATCTTGACCAGTTTTTCACGCAACGGGTTCCGGGCTGCGAACGGCCGCCGTACACGGTGGGGTCCCAGGTGCCGTCAACGGGGAAGACGGTCGGTCAGCGCCATGCGTCATCCATCACCGAGGGGTCGGACAAATCGGTGAAGGCATCGGCAGTCCGCTGCCAGTCGGCGTCGGTGATCTCTGCCTCGTTGTTCCCCCGGGCGTCCTGTGCCATCACTCGAACTCCGCTGCCCGCGCCTGGTCGTCCCGCTCGGGGACAGAGAGCTCGACCCCGCCGACGTGCTGGGCGGCGTCCTTGAGCGCGATGCCGACATGAGGACGCCGGGCCGTGCCGAGGTCGAGGTCATCGACGATGTCGGCCCCACGGTCAAAGGCCCGGTCGAACTCTTCAGTGCTCTTCATGGGGTGGAGCCTACGGCACCGGCAACGCGCCGACCACCCCTCACATGGCCCGATCCATGAGGTCCATCTCCAGGTAGCGGCTGATCTCCCGCTCCCGGTCATTGCCGTCGAGGATCCGGGTGTGTTCCGCCGGAAGTCCGGCGGCGAGGCAGGCGTCCTTCACGATGTCGCGGCAGTCCCGCCACCCCCAGAACGCGAAGAGACGGTCGCCGTCGGTGTCGAGGAGGTCGCAGCCGGCGGCGGCGAACACGGACTCTACATCCACCCACCAGTCCTCGAGGATCCCGTCGTCGCGGTCCGCCGCATGCCCGTAGGGGATGAGCTGTCCGCTGACCCCGGGGCCTGCGATTTCCCGTCGGCTCTGCCCGGCGCACCCGTCGATGATCGCAAAGACGCCCGGGATCAACGACCGGACATGCGTGAGCACCACCGGCGCGTAGACATTGCCGTCGGCGAAATCCTCCCACTCCTGGCGGCGTCTCGCCTTCTTCGTCTTCTTCCCCCGGCGCAGCTTCTTGATCTGCTGTGCTTTCCTCTCCGCCTGTTCCTTCCCCGGCATCCCCGCGACCATCCAGGTCAGGACATGTTCCGCATGCACCTGTCCTGACGTCGTGTCCAGCAGTTCCGTCTCCACGACATCCCCCGGGACCATCGGGAGCCCGTGGCAGAAGTTGGTGAGACTGCGGATGTGCGGTGGCGCGCCGGGGACGAGTCCGCTGGGGACCATTTCCCCGGATCCCGGTCCCGGCCATTTCCGGTTGAGTGACGCGATGGCCAACGGCAGTGCGTCGAGCCCGAAGTCAGGCATGAGTCTCTCGACCATGATTCCCCCCTGTAGCTGGTGTGTCCTGCGGCCCCTCGCCGCAGACTGGTGCCGATGGTATCAGGTGGAAAAGGTCTGTGGGGCGCGAATGTGGTGCCGCGGATCTGTACGGCAGGCCCGTCAACCACCCATGCTGTGCTCTTCAGCAATACGGACTTTCGTTACCCTGAACATCATGAACCGAAACAACCTGACTCTTACCGGTGCGCTCCTCGGCAGTGCACTGTTTGCCCTCTCCGCCTGCAGTTCCGATTCTGATGGGGACGGGTCTTCGGGGACCCCGGAACCGCTGCTGACAACCACTACGTCAGCCGCTCCGCAGGTGACCGACGTCGACCCGGCGTCCTTCGAGATGGACGGACGCTACGTCTTCGATGTCCCCATGGGCGACGACACCATGCGTCTCTGCGTGATGGGCGATGGCTCGGTCACCTGTTCCGGCAAGGCTCCGGAGGACGCCCCGGACGTCACGATCGAACCGTTCGGCACACAGCGTCCAACTGCGATCACCCTCGACGACCGGGGGTTGACCTGGTACATGCTCGAAGGCGTCCCGCCCGCGCCGGGACAGCTGGAGCCCTCCCGGCGCATCACCGACGGCGACCTCACCTGCCGGACCGACGCGGAGGGTTCGCTGGACTGCACCCTCGGCGACAACGGATTCACCATCAATCATGAGGACGCCGCCATCAGAGTCCGCGGAACGGTCCGCGTCACTGCTGTGCCGGAGGCGCCCGGGGCCGCGTCATCCACGCCGACCACCGTGGCCGGCGGTGTCGACGGTGACTACCGGTCCACCGATGAGCCGGTC
>NZ_CACZOO010000298.1 GCF_902782855.1 uncultured Corynebacterium sp. | reverse complement strand
CCTCCGCCATAGTCCCGTCCGAGAACAGCCTGGCGAGATAACGTCGGTTGGCAAGACGCAGATCCTGCTCCACCCGGGCGGTTTCCCGCAGGAACTCCTCGCGGGCGGTGAAGGCGTAGCGGTCCACCACCCGGTGAATGGTCTCCACATGCTCGATGAGGACGTCGCGCAGTCCGTCCTCGGCGTCACTGAGCAACCGCCGCCACAGCACGGTGAAGTCCAGCTGCACCGCGTCCACGAGATCCCTCATGTCCACCCCCTGATGCACCCGTCGACGGCCGAGATCCTGGGCCGCCCTGACCAGTGTCGGGAGCTCACCGGGCGAACGTAATGCGGCAACGACGGACCGGAAGGTTTCTTCCGCAGTCGCCGTCAGATCATCATTGGTGACCATTCCCCCCACGTACATCCGGCTACCCCGCAGTTCACGCAGGAAGTCCTCGACCAGAAGAGGGATACCTTCCTCAAGCCGGTCCACCAGTGCCAGCCAGTTCTCGGCCGAATCCCATGAAGCGTGCATATGCACAATATTACGTTCCGGCGGTCGACTGATTCCACCGATAAACCTGCTCATCCGGCGCGCGGGATGTCGGTCCCCCTAATGTCACCAGTCATGCAGCTGGACACTCTCATCACCAACGCCAACATCATCACCAGCGACCCGCACCGACCGCATGCGCGGTCCGTCGGCCTGTGGAACGGTTCCATCGTCGGGGTCGACGACCAGCTCGGTTCCCTCGCAGATTCTGCGGCGCATGTCATTGACGCCGGTGGCGCCACTGTGACGCCGGGTTTCAATGACATCCACGACCACAGCGTGATGTTCGGTGAGAG
This sequence comes from uncultured Corynebacterium sp., assembly GCF_902782855.1. Classification (GTDB taxonomy): domain Bacteria; phylum Actinomycetota; class Actinomycetes; order Mycobacteriales; family Mycobacteriaceae; genus Corynebacterium. The sequence continues at coordinate 3,008 of NZ_CACZOO010000298.1, read as the reverse complement.
CATGATCGAGATCGATCTGGCGGACTGTGTCACTGCCGAGCAGGTCTACGAGGCGCTGGGCTCCTGGTGCAGCGGAGACAGTGAATCCGGCATCGGCGACTGGGCCATCGCCTCGAACTACCGACCCCTGCAGATGACCGGTGAGGATCTGCGGATCGATGTTCTGGACCGGGTCACGGGTGGACGCCCCCTGGTGATCAAGCACAATTCCGCCCACGCCTACACCGCGAACTCCGAAGCCCTGCGCAGGGCAGGCATCGCGCTGACCGATCCCGAGCAGTCGGACGGTGGCGTGATCGGTACCGATGACCACGGAAATGTCACCGGTCTGCTCGACGAGAACGCGATGCGCCCGTTGCAGGCCCTCATCCAGCCTGAACCACAGGCCCTGCTGCAGGAAGCACTCAACCAGGCGACCAGTCACTACGTCTCGGAAGGCCTGACATCCGTGACTGACGCCGGGATCGCCGGCGGCTGGATCGGGCACAGTCCCCGGGAGTTCGCCGCCTACCAGGCCGCCCGTGATCTGGGTCTGTTGAGCACCCGCATGCAGACGATGATCACCATCGACGCCCTCCATGAGGTTCCCGGCGCGCATGATGATCCGGAGGTGCGGACCCTCACGGCGGGGATCCGTAGCGGGGTCGGTGACGAGTGGTTGCAGATCGGACCGACGAAGGTCTTCAGTGACGGCTCCCTGATCGGTTCCACTGCGGCGATGACGGAGGACTACCACCACTGCAACCACCACGGCTACTTCCAGGGGGACCCGGCTGAGATGCGGGCACGCGCCCTGGCTGCGGTTGCGGGAGGATGGTCGATAGCCGTGCACGCGATCGGGGACGCGGCCGTCGCCTATGCCACAGAGGTCATCGCGGAGGCGCAGCTCCGTTACGGCACGCCTGCCATGCCCCACCGCATCGAGCACGGGGGAGTCGTCACCACGGAGCAGCTGGCGGAGATAGCCCGTGTGAACGCCGTCCTGGTCCCGCAGCCGCAGTTCATCGCCGAGTTCGGCGATGCGATGGCCGACAAGCTCGGACCGGAACGCACCCGGCTCTCCTACCCCGCGAAGCGGATGCTGGACGCCGGCATCATCCTGCCCGGCAGTTCTGATCGGCCGGTCGCCGACGGGGCACCACTGACGGTGATGCAGGCCTTCGTCCAGCGGCTCACGGAGACCGGGCAACCGTACGGGGCTGATGACCGTATCACGGTGGAGCAGGCACTCCACGCCTACACGGTCGGTTCTGCGAAGGCCACCGGATGGTACGGCCGTAAGGGCCAGATCCGGAGTGGCCAGCTCGCTGACCTCGTTGTCCTCGGCGAGGATCTCACGAAAGTCCCGGACGACCAGATTTCCGCCGTCCCGGTGCTCGCGACCTATGTCGGCGGGCATGCCGCCTACGGCGATTCACGGTGGGAGGCGTAGTCGGTATGGTGACGGATACGACGCGGGATTTCCTCTCCGACTTCGCGGAGATGTCCTCCTTCGGGGCGACCTCCGGCGGCGGGATCGACCGGCAGGCCGCCAGTACCGGGGACATGGCGGTGCGGTCCTGGTTCGGGGAGAAGGTCACCGAGTACGGCGGACGTGTGGTCTTCGATGAGATCGGTAACCAGTTCGGACTCTTCGAGTTCGCGGCGGACGCACCCTGTGTGTTCGTCGGTTCACACCTGGATTCCCAGCCGCTCGCCGGTCGGTTCGACGGATCCTACGGGGTCCTCGCCGGGCTGCATGCGGTCGCCGGCATCGCGGATCTCCTGCATGGGCTGTCGGAGCCCCCGACGGTGAATCTTGCGGTCGTGAACTGGTTCAACGAGGAGGGGTCGCGGTTCTCCCCGTCGATGATGGGCAGTTCCGTGTACACGGGGGTCCTGGATATCGCGGAAGCCCGTGCCTCCACTGACCTGGCAGGGATCACTGTGGCGCAGGCCCAGCGAAAGGCGGACTGGTCCCCGGTGGTCACCGGGGGTGATGTTCCGAGGGCTTCTGCATATTTGGAGATTCACGTGGAGCAGGGGAAGGAGCTGGAGAAGGCCGGTGTTCCGATAGGACTGGTGACGTCAACCTGGGGTGCCCGGAAGTTCCGGGTCACTGTCCGCGGTGAACAGGGGCACACCGGTTCCACGTTGATGGCGGACCGGCAGGACGCCCTGTTCGGTGCCGCTCTCGTCATCACCGGTGCCCGGCGGATGACGGATGAGGTGGAGCCGGGCATGTTGCAGGCCTCGGTATCGACGATGGAGGTCCTCCCCAACTCTCCGGTGACGATTGCCCGGGAAGTACGGATGAATCTTGATCTACGCTCTCCGGATGCTGAAGTTCTCACCTGGGCGCAGGATCGTATCGGGGACATTGTCACGGCTGCGGAGCAGGAGGCGAAGGTCTCCGTCGAGCTGGAGCTGACCCACGCGTGGGACCTCAACCCGTACCCGGCCGCAGGAGTGGAGCTGGCGCGGTCAGTAGCCGAAAAGATCGGGCTGCCCTACCGGGAGGTCAGGACCGTCGCCGGCCATGATTCAACGAACATGAAGGAGACCGTTCCGACGGTGATGCTGTTCATCCCCAGTGTGGACGGCATCTCCCACAATGAGCGGGAGTACACCAGCGACGAGGACATGCTCGCCGGGCTGCGGATGCTCACGGCGGCGGTCAGGGAGACGGTAGAGGTGCTCCGGGTGACATAGTTCCTGACCCGTGGTCAGCACACGCCCGTACGGAAAAATCGAACAACCACGGAGCTGTCCGGTATCCCCCCAGGGCTCCGTCAAAGTCGTTGGTGAGCCGTTGTGACCAGCAGTGATACTCTCTCCTGATCCCTTCCACAGAACCTGAGCGCTGCCGCGATGCTGGTATGACCGTCCAGCCGCAGCAAACTGATGACTCCGGACCGCAGTGTGGTCATCACCCGCGGGCCTGCACCGGTGCGCACCCGCGAATCATCCTCACCGAAGGTCACGTCCCGGACCCAGTGCAACGCGTTCTCAGCCCGCCAATGCCCCTG
>NZ_CACZOO010000297.1 GCF_902782855.1 uncultured Corynebacterium sp. | reverse complement strand
GGCCACGCCACCCCACCGCAGGATCTCCAGGACCAGCGGCATCTTCTCGACCACGACGGACACCCCGGCGGTGCCGAGGGTGAGCAGGACGACGTCGCCGATGATGAACACGGAGACCACCAGGCCGACACCCCAGCGTCGCACGCCCTGCTTGAGCAGGACGATGTTCTGCGGCCCGATGCCGACGATGACGGTCAGCTGGAACAGCAGTCCGGAGAGCGCGACATGGAACTGGGGGGCGAGGGCGGCGGTGAACATGTCGCTGAGCATAGGAAGCACCCCTGATGAAGACAATCAAGTAGAACTGAACCTGGGTAAGATGAGCTTCATGATCCCACGTCACCTGGATACTCTGCTGCTCGTCGTCGATGAGGGGAGCTTCGAGGGCGCAGCCTCCCGGCTCGGCGTCAGCCCGTCGGCGGTCAGCCAGCGCATCAAGGCCCTCGAATCGGACGTCGGCCGGGTGGTCGTGCGCCGTGGGGCCCCGGTCGGGGTGACCGAGGTCGGGGAGGTCCTCGTCCAGGCGGCCCGGCGGATGCGGCTGCTTGAGCAGGAGACCGAGGACCGGCTGCGGGGACGGATCAGTGAACGTCCGGTGACAGTCGGAGTCAACGCCGACTCCCTGGGAACCTGGTTCCGACCGGTGCTGAGATCCGTCGCCGGACACGGCGGGATCTCACTGCGCCTGACGGTGGAGGACGAGCAGCATTCCCTGGCGATGCTGCGCCGCGGGGACTGCATGGGTGTGGTCACCGCGGAATCCGACCCCGTCTCCGGCTGTGTGGTCGAGGAGCTCGGCGTGCTCCGGTACTGGCCGGTGGGGTCTCCGGAGTTGGCGGAGCGCCTCGACAGCGGGGACGCCGGCGGTTGGTCGGGCCTGCCGTTGCTCATCATCAGCGAACTCGACCTGATGACCGATACCGTCCTCAACCTCCACGGTGTGACACCGGACCCCGGGCGCAGGATTTCCCGCATCCCCAGCTTCGAGGGCCTCAATGACGCGGTCGTCGCCGGCCTCGGCTGGACCGTCGTCCCGGTCAGTTCCGCCTCGCCCTACGTGGACGCCGGGACGATGGTCCGGCTCAGCGACGATGTCGTTGAAGTACCGCTGTACTGGCAGCGGTGGAGGCTGGAATCGGACACGCTGGAGGCGCTCACCGATGCGATCCACGCGGCGGCGGCGGTGGGGCTGGACTGACGGACGGGCCGGATCAGCCGACCGCCGCAGCCAGTGCCTGCCCGGTCGCGGTCGCTGATACGGCGACCTGCGACGGAGTCCCGTCGGCGATGATCCGCCCACCGTCAGGGCCTGCCCCCGGACCCAGGTCGATCACCCGGTCGGCCCGGGCGACGACCCGTAGGTCGTGCTCGACGACCACGACGGTGTCCCCGGCGTCCACCAGCCGGTTGAGCTCGGTGACCAGCAGATCCACGTCCGCCGGGTGCAGACCCGTCGTCGGCTCGTCCAGCAGGTGCACGGTGGGGGTGCGTCGTCTCGTCCGCCCGGAGCGCTGTAGTTCAGTCGCGAGCTTGATGCGCTGCGCCTCGCCGCCGGAGAGTTCCGGGGCACCCTGGCCGAGCCGCAGGTAGTCCAGACCGACGGCGTGCAACGCCTGTAGTGCGGCGGCGATCTGCGGCTCCGCTGCGAAGACCTCCCGGGCCTCGGCAACGGTGAGCCCCAGGATGTCCGCGACCGAGTACCCGTGCCAGGTGACCTCCAGGGTCTCCGGGTTGTAGCGGGCGCCGTGGCAGTCCGGGCAGATGGTGTAACTGCCGGGCAGGAACACCAGCTCCACCTCGATCGTGCCCTCACCGTTGCACGTCGGGCAGCGTCCCTCGGTGACGTTGTAGGAGAACCGGGAGACCGACCAGCTGCGTCGCCGCGCCTCCTCGGTCTGCGCGAAGAGCTTCCTGACCCGGTCGAACAGGCCGGTGTACGTCGCCAACGTGGACCGGGAGTTCCGACCGATGGGCTGCTGGGTGATCAGCAGCGTGCGCAGCCCCGCGTCCGCCAGAACCCCGGGGAGTACCTGGGAGACCAGGGTCGACTTCCCGGACCCGGAGATGCCGGGCACCGCCGTGAACTGGCACAGCCCGAGGGTGGTGTCCACGTCGAGGGTGCGCTGTCTCTTGCGCACCG
>NZ_CACZOO010000296.1 GCF_902782855.1 uncultured Corynebacterium sp. | reverse complement strand
TCACGCAGCTCCATCGGGACTCCTTCGCTGTGAGAAATGGGAACTTGTTGTTTCGCCAGGTAAGTCTAGCGTGAGCACAGGCCTTTCTTTTTGGCTCTCGATCGAGTGTTCGTGGATGCACAAGCTACTGGGGCCTATGACGCTCACTCGTACCGGTCCCCGTGCTCGGCGAGGAACTCCGCGAGGTAGGGAAGGGCGTAGCGCACCCGGCCCCGACCGGCGGGTTCGATGACCCCGGCATGGATCAGCCGGGACCGGTAGCGGGAGGTCCAGCTGTGGTTTCGTGACAGGCGCTGCTGGATGTCGGCGATGGCTGAGTCCCCGGTGTCCGCGGCGTCCTGCTGCATCGCGAGGAGGAACTGCCGGTCCATGTCGGAGAGGTCGTTCATCGCCGGCTCATGGACGGCGAAGCCGGATTCCCTGATCGCCGACTCGATCCCGGCGGCCGCATGTTCCATCGTGATGATGTCCGCGTCCGACTCCCTGCGCCACGCGTTGTCCCCGATGACCTGGATGAAATAGGGGTACCCGAAGCTCGCTGCGGCCATTGCGCTGAGCGCGTCGGGGTCCACGCGGCGTCCGGCGTCCTCGATGGGGACGCGGAGCGCCTCCTCGGCGGCGGGCGGCGTCAGCGGGGCCAGTGGAAAGCGGCGGGCCCGGCGCAGGAATGTCGAGACATCATCGGTGAGCAGATCCTGCACGGCCTCCGGGAGACCGGCGGCAGCGAAGGCGACGGGGCGCTGTTCCAGGAACGCATGCTGGATGACGGCACAGATCTGACGGATGTCCTCACGGGCGGCAGTGGAATGGACCTCGTCAATGGTGAGAAGGAGACCGGTACCGTGGGCGTCCAGGACATCGGACAACGCAGTGATCTGCTGACGCATCCCGCCGGGCCGTTGCGGATCCGGAATATCGAAGGTGATCCCGCCCAGTCCAGCAGGCAGGGTGACGCCGGAGATCCTGCGTGGTTCCCGGCCCGGTTGCTGGCGGAGGAGGCGGGCGAGGTCGGGGAGCTCTTCCCTGGTGAGTCGTTCGAGCAACCCCTTAGTGGCGGTCTCGGAGACCACCACCCAGCCACGGGATCTGGCGAGGGCCTCGACCTCGTTGAGCATGACGGTCTTGCCGATTCCACGGTTGCCGGTGAACAAGGACGCCCTGCCCGGGGCGCCAGGGCCGGCGTCCAGCGCGTCGGCGAGTTCCGCGACGATGGGGTCGCGCCCTGCGACCAGTGGGGGCGTCACTCCGAAGGATGGACGGAACGGACTTCTCCGGGGCATGGGTGTAGGCCTCCCTGACTCGCTTTCATCATCCTTCATCATTGTAGGTGAGCTTTCATCATCCTTCATCATTGCGGATTGAAGTGGTGATGTGGGCGTCCCCTCTGGGGCCTCGCCCGACCTCATCCCCGGTCCCCCCGAACCAGTCCCCGGTCCCCGTTACCGTTCACCCGTGTTCAGCCTGCGGATCCCCGATTTCCCGTCAGTGTCTACCTGAACAGTCGGCCGAAGAAGCTCTGACGCTTCCGTGCGGCTTCAGCTTCCGCGCGACGCTTGTTCTCGTCAACTTCGGCCTTGGCGGCTTCGAGAGCAGCCAGCGTCTTCTGGATGGTCTCCAGTGGTGTTTCATCCGGGTCTCGATGAACCTTGATCGGTGTGTAACTGCCCAGTGCTGACACGGCTCTCACCCCTTCTTCGACAGTTCGGTGTATGGCAGTAATTCTAGCTTTTCGTATTGGCGGACGCGGGCTTCCGCGCGACGCAGCATGCGGATGGCGACATCCAGATCTCGGTCCGGCAGACCGGATGCTGAGATCTGACTCTGGAGAGTGTCGGCCGCCATCTGCAGGTCCTGCGGCTGAGCGTGCGGGCTCATGACGAGGTCGAAGGCCCATTTCGTCTGGTCCCACCAGTGGGCGTGGTCGTCGGAGGACTGTTTGTGGCGCAGTGTTTCGCGGACGCCACGGAAGGCGAGCATCGCGGTGAGCAGCGGTATGCCGTAGCCGAAGATCTGCAGCGCCGGTGTGGCTCCTTGAGACCATGTCACCGCCACCGCGTACATGCCGGCCATGACGGTGACCCAGATGATCAGTAGTGTGCGCCAGAATCCGCCTGTCGCGGACGTCGGGCTGTCGGTGCTCATACGGTCCCTCCCCGTGGTGTGCCCGCCGATCCCCTCGGCGGGTGTGCGGGCGAGACTACCAGAGGGGTCACTCCACCGACCCGAGCACGCCCTTCGCCGCGACGGCCCCGCCAGCCTCCACCGCAATATGCAGGACGCCGTCCGCCGGTGCGGTGACCGCCCGCTCCATCTTCATTGCCTCGACGGAGACGATGGTGTCGCCCTTGCTGACCTGCGCACCATCGGCGACCTTCCACTCCACGACCGTGCCGGCGAAGGGGGAGAGGACCGGGGCGCCGGACGCGGAGGATGCGGCAGAGGAGGACGCAGCGGACGCCGCACCGGCAGGTGCAGAGGCACTCGACTCTGCCCCGCTGGCCGCAGCACCCAGCACACCGGTCGGCAGCCCGATCCGGTGCAGCCGCCCGTCGATCTCCACCGAGATCTCGGTGCGCTCAAGGTAGG
>NZ_CACZOO010000295.1 GCF_902782855.1 uncultured Corynebacterium sp. | reverse complement strand
CCAGCGCTGGATGATGAAGTTCAGCACCGTCGCGGTGCCCTGCGCAATGACGAAACTGATCGCCTGCGTCCAGAAATCGGAGAACCCGTGGTCTTCCAGCCAGGGGATACACACCAGGAACAGTCCCAGCTGCACCAGGTAGGTCAGCAGGTAGGAGCACATCGTCGCGATGAACCGCCGGCGCGACGGCGCGGCCTGGAAGGTCCACCGCCGGTTGATGAAGTACGCGGTGAGCGTCCCCAGGATGAAGCCGACGGTCTTCGACCCGGCGTGCGACAGGCCCACCAGTGACAGCAGGTACGTCGACCCGAAGTCGACGACCGCGCCGACCACACCGGTGCAGATGAACCGGAAGAGCTGGGTCACCAGCGGAACCTGAACGACCATGGTCCCCGCGTCCTTCCCGGACGCCACGGAGGTCACCTCAGCCGACATGCTTCACCGACACCTCTCCCTTGCCGGGCCGGTGCCGGAAGGTCCACAGCTTGTTGAACAGGAAGTTCGCCGGGATAGCGACGATGACGCCGATGAAGTTACCCCAGTAGGCGCGCGTCCTCAGCCCTGTCGAATCATCCCAGACCGACCGTGACAGGGCGATCGGGGAATCATCGTTGACCAGTGCAGTCTGCACCAGAAGGGTGATCAGCAGGCCGAACACACCGACCAGCATGAAACTGAACATGGGGCGCAGCCACGGCGTGCCCTTCGGCGCCCTGAAGGTGTACCGCCGGTTGAGGAAGAAGTTCCAGATGTTCGCCACCACGAACGCCAGCACACTGAACACGTGGTACCAGCGCACGTGGAATGCCGAGCTGAAGATGTTGACGAAGGGGTGGTACTGGTCGAAGCCCCACACCGCCTGGGTGAACCTGTTCGACAGCACCATGACGCCCTGGTTCACCACGAATCCGGACGCGCCGACCATGCCGAAGGCGATGAACTGCTTCAGGATGCGGCGTTTACGCCCGGTAGGCCTGGCCGGGTTCTCGGGCGGCCGCTCGGCGACGGCATCGGTCACGGGAGTCCTCACTCGCTGTGGAAAAGGGAATCACCGCTCTACGCTACTCAGCGCGCCCCTGATTCACCGAACCGTCACACCGGCGCGTCACGCCTGCAGCAGGAAGCGGTACATCTCCAGGCGGTCGACGAGGCTGCGTTTCGGCACCAGCGGGATCACGGCGGACGCCGGCCCTTCCCAGACGTCGGCACCACACGTCGCCAGGAGATGGCCCGAGGCGTGCGACAACTCTCGGATCTCCGCGGCGGACAGGGGGTCACTGGACTGGTGTCCGTCGGTGGAGCCGAGACCGGCGTCCGCCCGGGTGAAGCCGAGGGCGGCCATGAGCATTGAGGCGACCTCGTCGGCGGTCTCCCGGTCGGACAGGGTCGACAGCGCCACCACCCGGGACCACGCGGCGGCGCGGCCGACCGGGGTGGTCTCGGCGGGGAAGCCCTCCAGCACCCGTCGCGTCGCCTCTCCGACCTGGGAGGGCCGGCCCAGATCGAGGGCCTGGAGCAGCGGGGTGAACTCGTAGAGGTCCCCGCCGAGCAGCAGGGCGCGCAGTTCGGGGTCGAGCCCGCCGAGGATCTCGGCGACGGTCTCCTCGCCGGTGAGGGCGACGTTCACTGCGGCGAGGTCGACGTCGCGAGGCAGACCGACGGGGTGTTCGACCGTACCGGGGGAGGCGAAGGACCTGGGGGTGGAGGAGGGGGCGAGCGTGGAAGTGGAGGAGGGAAAGGACGTGGGGGTGGAGGAGGGGAAGGACGTGGGGAAGGACGTGGGGAAGGACACAGTTGCAGCGGGGGCGGTGGGGGTGATCCCGCCGTTCCCACGGTCGGGGTCGGGCGCGAAACCACCGGCGAGGCAGACGGCGTCGGGGGTGTGGTCGTCGCGGGGCATCGCGCCGGCGGTGGTGACGGTGACGGTGTACCCGTCGACGACGAGGATGCCCGTCCCGTCACGGCCCAGCGCCTCACGCAGCGGGGTGCCGATCGACCCGGCGGTGCGGGAGTAGACCCGCAGCCGGTCGTCGCGGCGGGCCTGCAGGGACCAGGTGGTGATATCACCGACGCCGCCGACGCCGGTGCCGTCGAGCATGGTGGACGCCCCTGGCCACTCCAGCGACAGCAGGACGGCACGGGCGGTTTCGGCGACCGAGAGTGCTCCGTTGAGCCCGAGAGCGCGGGTGAACCAACCCAGGCCGGGAACGTGGTGTTCGGCCAGGAGCAGGAGGGTGAGTTCGTGGTCGGCGGCGTCGACTGGTGGGGCGGGGCGGGCAGCATGGGCGATGCCCGGAAGCTCGAGCACTGCGGCGAGGCCGCCGGGATCACCGGACGGGGCATGGTCGCGGACGACTCCCCGTCCTGCTCCCCGACGCTGCGGCAGTTGCTGGGCACTCATGGCACCCAGGGTAGCGCCGGACCGTGCGACTCGCCGGGGACGCCGGGCCGGTGCACGGGGCCGTCACAGGCCGGCGCAGGCCGGCGCAGGCCGGCACGGGGCCGGCACAGGCCGGCACCTCAGTTCACGACGAGAGGCAGCGCGCGCAGGTCGCCGCCGATGCGCTGCACCCGCAACTTGTCCAGGGCGTTCCAGTTCTGCACGAGCCCGCGCAGGCCACGGGCCCCGGCAAGTGCCCGGACGACGGCCTCCCCGGCGTCCCGGTCTTCATCGGCGGTGAATCCCCCGGGGGCACGTCCAGGCAGCGGGGTGAAGTCGGCGTCGGCCCAGGCGGCACCCCATCCGGGCTGTCGTTTGCCGGGGTTCGCCTCAGCGAAGGACACCTTGTTCACCTCGACCGCCCCGGCAGCCTGCGCCACGGTGGCGGCCACGTCGACGATCTGCAGGGTGTCCGCGGTGCCCGCCGGGAGGGAGAAGGAGTTGCGGGCGTCGTCCCCGGCGAGTGGTGCGCCGTCCTCGCCGACGACGATGACAGGCCGGGCGAGGATGAGGGCGAGCATGTCTTCCCGTGAGTCACGCCGGTGGATCCAGTCGGCGTCGGCGGCGAAGCCGCGGATACCGTCGGCGTCGACGAGCCAGGCGCCGGAGAACTCACCGAGCACGACGCGGGCGTCCACCTCTACCTGCCAGATCGCGGTGACCTCACCGACGGTGGCGGCGATGAGCACCGGCGGGTCCTGCGGGCGGGTGCCGGTCTCGGTGGCGACCGGAGCTTCGGTTGTTTCAGCGGCGGTGTCCGCCGCCGCGTCCGGGGAGGTCGCGGGGTCGGTCACTTCCCGCCCTTCCTCTGTGTGCCCTGCTGCGTGGCGATCTGGACGGCGGCGACGGTACCGAACTGCAGGGCACCCCAGGTCGTCGCGGGGAAGCGTCGGACCACCCGGCCGATCAGCGGAAGCCGGCCCCCGACGGACGCCACACCCCGGACAGCCGCACGGTCGATCCGGGACGTGAGCCAGGTCCCGAGGGCGAGCGTCCCGACGAAAACGCCGGAGAGCAGGGCGATCCGGCGGGGATTCGCCGACGCCGGGGCGGCGTGCCGGTCGGTCGGGGCGGACGTGTCCCCGGCGTCCCCGTGGCCGGTGCTGTCCGGGGCGACGCGGTCGACGGTGGCGGACCGTTCAGATGTGGTGGCGACTGTGTCCCCACGGGTGGCGTAGGCCGCGGCGACTCCGGCACCGAGGACGGCTGCACCAGCGGCACGCCGACGCCACGGCGTCCTCACCAGGTCCTGGACCAGGTAGTAACTGACGGTCGTCGCCCCCAGAACGGGAAGATCGGAGGTGTGCGACGGGTGGTAGGTGGCACTCATG
>NZ_CACZOO010000294.1 GCF_902782855.1 uncultured Corynebacterium sp. | reverse complement strand
CGTGCGTGACCACGGCGGACCGTGCTAGTCTCAGCGCTGTTCACGAACAGACGTCGAGCGCGGTCGGAGGTGAGTGACATGGCGCGTGGAAAGGCACGGATGCAGGCCGGGGCAGTCCGGCCGGGGACATGGAAGATGAATCCGGAGCAGCTGCAGGAGCACCTGCTGCTGAGGAACCGGGCGAGGACCATCCCGGACAAGAAGAAGCTGAGCGACCGAAGGGCCTGCCGGGACGCCCGGCGGGCCCTTCCCGCGTCCGTGCCCGCCGGCCTCTTCCCTGCACCTCCCCGCGTCACACCCGGGCACACCTCACCCGGTCTCGCCCCGTCAGGGCGCAGGAGGACGCCGTTCACCACGCCTTTCCGCCGCACATCGGCAGGGGGTGGACGACCACCCGGTATCCCTCACTCTCCACGCACGGCGACGGTCAGGGGGTCCTCGCCGAGGGCGTCCTCCAGCGCGGCCTCGCAGCGGGCGGCGACCGCGCACCACATGGTCACGGTCTCCCGGTCGTCCCTGTCCACGGCCCGGACCGCGCGGCGGAGGTCGACGGTCACCGCGTGGACAGCGTCGAGCAACAGCTGCAGGGCGTCATCACCCGCCGGGGCGCCGGTGGGGAAAGTGTAGCCGGCTGCGGAGGGGATCCCCGTCGCGGACAGCGCCCCGTCGCGGACCCGACGCAGCCGGGTGCCGACCGTGCCGACCACGGACGCGGACGACCCGACGGTCGGCAGGATCCGGCCGGTGAGCCACACCGCCTCGTGAATCCGGGCGGTGGCGTCCGCAAGCTCGTCGGGAGCACGACCGGACAGGGGTGCGTCCACCACGGCCCAGTCGACCGCGGCACCTCCGGCGGCCCTGTCGTCCACGGTGGCCAGGGCGGCGAAGAGCCCCGCGAGCAACGACGCCTGGTCCCTGTCGGCGGCCCCGGGCAGCAGCCCCGTCACGAGGTCCCGCACGGCGGCGACGGTCGGGGCCCCGGTGGGGATCTCCACCGTGTCGACGGATGCGGTACAGGAGTCCGAGGGGTCGGTGCCGCACTGCCGGACAACCTCCCCGGCGACCCGGTCGGCCTGGGCGGTGAAGAAGCTTCCGGGGGCGGCGGACGACCCTGCGGCGGAGGCTGCTCCGAGGGCGCGCAGCGCACCGAGGATCTCCAGCATCCGGTCATCGGGTTCAGGCTGGTCAGGGGAGCAGGCGGTGAGCGCGCCAACAGCGGGGAGGACGGCCACACCGAGACCTGCCAGCAGGGAGCGGGCGAGGAATCGACGGCGTGACAGTCGGGGGAGGGGAGTCTCGTGCACGCTCCCAGTGTGCCATCCGCGCCCGGTGCTACTGTTCTGGGCATGGCTTTTCCCTCTGAACAGGAGCTCCGTACGATCGCGGAGCCGTTGGCGGCGTCCCTCGGATTTGATGTCGAGGCGGTGAATGTCACCAGGGCCGGAGCGAGGTCCGCGGTCCGGCTCGCCGTCGACGGTGACGTCCGCCCTGACCTGGACCAGCTGGAGGAGCTCAGCCAGGCGGTCTCAGCCGAGTTCGATGCCCGGGAGACCGCAGGCACCCTCAGTTTCGGCCCCGGTTACACCCTGGAGCTGACCACCCCCGGTCTGGACACCCCGCTGACCGCCGGACGTCACTTCCGCCGGAACATCGGACGGCGTGTGCTGGTCCGTGGCGAGAAGCTGCGTGTCGCCGGTGTCGAGGAGGAGACCGTGTGGTTCGTGCGTCCGGCGGCGACGAGGAGGGACACGCCAGCCGTCGTAGCCCTGGAGTTGGCGGAGGCGGCCGGTGCACTGGTAGAAGTAGAGTTTTCCGATGCCCCCACCGCGGAATCCGAGCTGGTGGGACTGGACCCCGAGAAGTACCGTGCGCTGACCGCGCAGGAGGACGACAAGTGAAAATTGACCTGAGTGCCCTGAAAGCCCTGGAGGACATGGAGCATGTCCAGGAGGAGTCCCTCATCAGGGCCATCTCCTTCGCTCTGCTCGATTCCTACCGGGAGCTGACCAAGGTCGAGGGCCGTGCCCGGGTCGACATCGACCGGGTCGACGGTACGGTGCGCGTCCTGCGCGCCGAGACCGATGACGAGGGCAACCTCACCGGCGAGTTCGACGACACCCCCACCGACTTCGGCCGGGACGCCGCCCGTGCCGTGCGTGACGCGATCCGTGGCCAGGTCGCCGCAGCCCGGACCGAGACCAGCTACGGCAAGTACTCGGCCCTGGAGGGCAGCGTGGTCTCCGGCATCGTCAGCCGGGACGCCCGCGCCAATGAACGTGGCCTCACCGTCGTCCACCTCGGCACCGAGGCCGACGGTCATGACGGGATGATCCTCACGGCCGAGCATATCCCCGGCGAGAAGCTGGAGCACGGTGACCGCGTGAAATGCTATGTCACCGCAGTGCACCGCGGCCAGCGTGGCATCCAGATCCTGTTGTCGCGTACCCACCCTGAACTGGTTCGCGGTCTGTTCGCTCTGGAGGTCCCCGAGGTCGCCGACGGCTCCGTGGAGATCACCGGTATCGCACGTGAGGCGGGTCACCGGTCCAAGGTCTCCGTGCAGTCGACGGTCAACGGTCTCAACGCGAAGGGTGCCTGCATCGGTCCACGTGGCCAGCGGGTCACCGCGATCATGGACGCCCTGGGGGGCGAGAAGATCGACATCGTCGATTTCTCCGAGGAGCCGGCGACCTACGTCGGCAACGCCCTCGCGCCCGCGAAGGTTGTGCGTGTCGACGTCACGGACCGTGACATGCAGGTCGCGAGGGCGGTCGTCCCGGACCATCAGCTGTCCCTGGCGATCGGCAGGGAGGGGCAGAACGCCCGCCTCGCCGCCCGCCTCACCGGCTGGAAGATCGACATCCGTCCGGAGTCCGACCCGGGGGAGACCGGCGAGACCGGGGAGTACCGGGACACGCGGGAGGACTGAGCGGGCCGGTTGGCTGTGAAGGCCTCCCAGGCGTTACACTGGTCAGCGGTCTGAAAACCGGGAGACATGAGGAGGTACGGTAATGTCCGATGACGCACGTACCTCCACCCCGGTGGCGGGTCCCCAGCGGACCTGCATCGCCTCCCGTCGCACGCAACCGGCCGACCGGCTGCTGCGGTGTGTCGCGGTCAGGGACGGTACGGGCGCAGTGAGCGTCCTGCCTGATCCGGACCGTCGGCGTCCCGGCCGTGGTGCATGGATCACCGCGACCGTGGAGGCGTACGAGACTGCGGTGCAGCGCAGGGCTTTCACCCGTGCGCTGAACGTGCCCGCCGAGGCGGATACACAGCCGGTCCGCGAATACATCGTGGCCGCGAACGAAAAGGAAACCGATTACTGATGAGCGCACGATGAAGCAGCATCAGCGATGAGTGTCCACACGACCAGGAGTCGTATGTAGCCGGGGCGCACAGGGAACTCTTCCCGGTGTGTCAGGGCCTGCGACTCCGACCATCATGAAGGAGAGCAGTGCCCGGAAAGCTACGCGTTCATGAGCTTGCAAAGCAGCTCGGCGTAACCAGCAAGGAACTTCTCGCCACGCTCAAGGAGCAGGGCGAGTTCGTCAAGTCCGCCTCGTCGACCGTTGAACCGCCGGTCGTCAAGAAGATGCGGAACCACTACGGCGCAGGTACCGCGTCGAAGGACGCCACCACAGGCGCCACGTCCGTCACACCGGGCACCGTGCCCGGTGCCGGGGTGAAGCCAGGTCCGAAACCGGGCCATCGTCCCACTCCGGGTGCCGCGGGCCGGAAGCCGGGCCCCAAGGCGACCCCCGGTGCCGCGGCAGCCTCGCGCGCCGCCTCCGCCGGTGCCGCCCCGACCCCGGGTACCGTCGCGAAGCCGACCCCCGGTGGGAAGGCGAAGCCGGTCCCCGGCGCCTCGTCGCGTCCCACCCCGGGTACCGCCGCGAAGCCGGCGGGTCGTCCGACCCCCGGCGCCAAGCCGGGCGCCCGCCCCACCCCGGGCGGTTCCCGTCCGTCCGGTGACGGCGGTCACAAGCCGGGCCCGCGCCCGGGTGCCGCCCACAAACCGGGTCCGAAGCCCGGTGGACGTGCGCCGCGTGTCGCCAACAACCCCTTCTCCTCGGGGACCGAGCGCCCGGCGCCGCGTCCCCGTCCGGGACAGGCTGCCAAGTCCGACATGCCCCGTCCCGGTGGCGGACGCGCCGGCGCCCCGCGCCCCGGCGGCACCGGTGCCGCGAAGCCGGGCGGACGTCGTCCGTCGCCGGCCAGCATGCCGAGCCACCCGTCGCCGGGCCAGATGCCGGCCAAGTCCGGTAATCACCCCGGCGGTGGCCGCGGTCGTGGCGGACACGGTGGACCCGGCGGCTCCGGTCCTTCCACCGGTGGTGGCGGACCCCGCGGTGGACGCGGCGGTCGTCGCGGCGGCACTGCGGGCGCCTTCGGTCGCCCGGGTGGCGCTCCGCGTCGTGGACGCAAGTCGAAGCGGCAGAAGCGTAACGAGTACGAGGCGATGCAGGCTCCGTCCGTGGTGGGCGGCGTTCGGCTGCCCAACGGTAAGGGCGAGAAGATCCGCCTGCGCCGTGGTGCCTCGTTGGCGGATTTCGCCGACAAGATCAACGCCGATCCGGCCGCTCTGGTCCAGGCGCTGTTCAACCTCGGTGAGATGGTGACCGCGACCGCGTCAGTCCCGGACGACACCCTGAAGTTGCTCGGCGACGAGATGGACTACAAGGTCGAGGTCGTCTCCCCGGAGGATGAGGACCGCGAGCTGCTCGAGTCCTTCGACCTGACCTTCGGTGAGGACGAAGGCGACAAGGACGATCTCGTCCGCCGCCCCGCCGTCGTCACTGTCATGGGTCACGTCGACCACGGTAAGACCCGCCTGCTGGACACGATCCGCAAGACCAACGTCGGTTCCGGCGAGGCCGGTGGCATCACCCAGCACATCGGTGCCTACCAGGTGTCCGTCGATGTCGAGGGCACTGAGCGCAAGCTCACCCTGCTGGACACCCCGGGTCACGAGGCGTTCACCGCCATGCGTGCCCGCGGTGCCAAGGCGACCGACATCGCGATCCTCGTGGTCGCCGCAGATGACGGCGTCATGCCGCAGACCGTGGAGGCCATCAACCACGCGAAGGCCGCCGACGTGCCGATCGTCGTCGCCGTGAACAAGATCGACAAGGAGGGTGCGGACCCGGAGAAGATCCGCGGCCAGCTCACCGAGTACGGTCTGACCCCGACCGAGTGGGGCGGAGACACCGAGTTCGTCGACATCTCCGCCAAGCAGGGCACCAATGTAGAGGCTCTGCTGGAGCAGGTGCTGCTCACCGCCGACATCGAGCTCGGCGACGAGCTCATGGTCAACCCGAACATGCCCGCCCAGGGTGTCGCCATCGAGGCGCACCTCGACCGCGGTCGTGGTCCGGTGGCCAACGTCATCATCCAGCGCGGTACCCTCCACGTCGGTGACTCCATCGTCGTCGGCGACGCTCACGGTCGTGTTCGCCGCATGGTCGACGAGAACGGTGTCGACGTCCATGACGCCGAGCCCTCCCGTCCGGTCCAGGTCCTGGGTCTCACCAGCGTCTCCGGTGCCGGCGACAACCTGCTCGTCGTCGACGACGATCGGACCGCCCGACAGATCGCGGACCAGCGCAACGCCCGTCGCCGTAACGCCATGCAGGCCCGGTCCCGCAAGCGCATCAGCCTCGCGGACCTGGATGAGGTGCTCAAGGAGACCAGCACCCTCAACCTCATCCTCAAGGGTGACAACGCCGGTACCGTCGAGGCTCTGGAGGATTCCCTCCTCCAGATCGAGGTCGACGACGAGGTGCAGCTCAACATCATCGATCGTGGTGTCGGTGCCGTGACGAAGACGAACGTCGACCTGGCGGCAGCGTCCGACGCGATCATCATCGGCTTCAACGTCCGCGCCGAGGGCAAGGCCACCGAGGTGGCCAACGCCGAGGGCGTCGAGATCCGGTACTACTCCGTCATCTACGATGCGATCGACGAGGTCGAGTCCGCCCTCAAGGGCATGCTCAAGCCGGTCTTCGAGGAGCGGGAGATCGGTACCGCCGAGATCCGTCAGCTGTTCAAGGCCTCCGCTGTCGGCCTCATCGCCGGCTGTATGGTCCAGACCGGCAAGGTCCGCCGCAACGCCCAGGTGCGCCTGGTCCGCGACGGCCGGGTCGTCACCGAGAAGGCGACGATCGACTCACTGCGGCGCGAGAAGGACGATGTCACCGAGGTCAATCACGGCTACGAGTGCGGTATGGTGCTCTCGTACCCGGACATTCAGGTCGGCGACATCATCCAGGCCTACGAACTGGTCGAGGTTCCCCGCGACCAGGTGAAGAAGGACGACAAGAAGGACAAGTAGTCCTTCGCCGTCGACGGCCCCGCGGGACAGGGTTCATCCCCCTGTGCGTTCCCGCGGGGCCGTCCGTCGCACGCTGCAGTACCTCCCGACTTTCCCAACCACAGTGAAGTGAAGGTGTCTTCCATGGCAGACCACGCCCGCGCGGCCAGAATGGCCAAGCGCATCATGACCATCGTCGCCTCCGCCATCGAGCGCGAGGTCAAGGACCGTCGTCTCGAGTATGTGACGGTCACTGACTGCCGCGTCACCGGTGACCTGCACGACGCTACGGTGTTCTACACCGTCCGTGGTGCGGGTATCGACGAGGAGCCGGACACCGGGGCGGCGGCCGAGGCGCTCCACCGTGCCCGCGGTCAGCTCCGCAAGATCGTCGGCGACCAGCTCTCGGTCCGGTTCACCCCGACG
>NZ_CACZOO010000293.1 GCF_902782855.1 uncultured Corynebacterium sp. | reverse complement strand
GAGCGCGACTACTTCCTCGAGCGCCGTTACCCGGCCTTCGGCAACCTGGTCCCGCGCGACATCGCCTCCCGGGCGAACGCGCAGCAGATCAACGCCGGCTACGGTGTCGGTCCGAAGAAGAACTCGGTCTACCTCGACCTCACCCACGCCATCAGGAACCTCGGTGAGGACGTCATCCGCGAGCGTTACTCCAACCTCATCCAGATGTACGAGGAGGCCATCGGCGACGACGCGTACAAGACCCCGATGCGTATCGCCCCGACCTGCCACTACACCATGGGTGGTCTGTGGACCGACTTCCACGAGATGACCTCGATCCCGGGGCTGTTCTGCTCCGGTGAGTCCTCCTGGATGTACCACGGTGCGAACCGGCTGGGCGCGAACTCCCTGCTGTCCTCCTCCGTCGAGGGCTGGTTCACCCTGCCCTTCACCATCCCGAACTACCTGGCCCCGCTGCTGGGCACGGATGTCCCGGACGAGAACTCCGAGGCGGCCAAGGCCGCGCTCAAGCGCACCGAGGACCGTCTCAACCGGATCCTCAACATCCGTGGTCCGAACCCCCACGGCGCGGAGTACTACCACCGCCAGCTCGGTGAGATCCTCTACCGCTGCTGCGGTGTGGCCCGCAACGTCAAGGACATGCAGGAGGGCATCGACGAGATCCGCGCGGTCCGTAAGGACTTCTGGGAGAACGTCTTCGTCCCCGGTGGCGCCGACGAGATGAACCAGCAGCTCGAGTACGCGATCCGCGTCGCCGACTACCTCGACCTCGGTGAACTCATGTGCGTCGACGCACTCGACCGCGACGAGTCCTGTGGTGCCCACTACCGTGAGGACCACCTCGACGAGGAAGGCGAGGCGAAGCGCGACGACGACAACTGGTGCTTCGTCTCCGCATGGGAGCCCGCGGGCGACGAGAAGTTCATCCGGCACTCTGAGCCGCTGTACTTCGACCGCATCCCGCTGATGACAAGGAACTACAAGTAATGAAACTGCATCTTGAAATCTGGCGGCAGGCGGACCGCAACACCACCGGGCACTTCGAGTCCGTGGACGTCCCGGACGCTGTCGAATCCATGTCGATCCTGGAGCTTCTCGACCACGTGAACTCCGGCTACGTCGAGGCCGGCAAGGAGCCCTTCGCCTTCGCCTCCGACTGTCGCGAGGGCATCTGCGGCACCTGCGGCCTGCTGGTCAACGGTCGTCCGCACGGCCCGGACCAGAACAAGCCGGCCTGCCAGCAGCGCCTGTTCAGCTACAGCGACGGCGACACCCTGCGCCTGGAGCCGATGCGCTCGGCCGCCTACCCGGTCATCAAGGACATGGTGGTCGACCGGTCCGCCCTGGACCGCGTCATGGAGAAGGGCGGGTTCGTCTCGATCGTCGCCGGCACCGCTCCGGACGCAGACAGCCTCCTGGTGAACCACCACGACGCCGAGCTCGCGCTCGACCACGCGGCCTGCATCGGCTGCGGTGCCTGCGTCGCCGCCTGCCCGAACGGTGCCGCGCACCTGTTCACCGGCGCCAAGCTGGTCCACCTCACGCTGTCCCCGCTGGGACGCATGGAGCGCGGCCGTCGCGCCAAGGCCATGGTCGACGAGGTCGAGGGCACCTTCGGCCCCTGTTCCCTCTACGGCGAGTGCGCCGACGTCTGCCCCGCGGGCATTCCGCTGACGGCCGTCGCCGCGATCACCAAGGAACGCGCCCGGGCCGCACTGCGCGGCAAGGACGACTAGACCGGTCCGTCACACCGCCCCCGCCACACCCGTGAAGGGGGGAGGACGCCGCCCCCGCCCACCGTCGCTTCGGTGGTCCGGGGCGCGGTGCCCTAGGATTGTCGGTATCCACACCGATGAAAGAGGAAAGCATGTCTGCCAACGGCACACTGGAGGTCAAGAAGTCCGGCGGTCTCGATCCCGAGCACCTGGGCTACCGGGAGGGGTTCGTCCCGTCCTCGTTTGACGCGCCCCACTCGTCACTGCAACGCGCGGCCACCTGGATCGGCATGGGCCTGATCCTCGTGTCACTGGCCGGCTTCGGCACTTTCGTGTACGGCTTCGGCGCCGCGTCGGACACCACCTCTCCGATGGCGGACGACGGCACGCTGATCGGCATCATCGGTCTCGTCGTCGCCGTCGTCGTCGCCTGCGCCGGTTTCTTCTCGGTGCATGTCGGTCGCTCGAACTACCGGGCCTACAAGCAGGCCACCGGTCGGATGCAGTAGAAGCAGCACCCGGCACCTCCACCCCGCCGCCCCCTCCCCGCCTGATCTGCGGGGGTGGGGGCGTCGTCGTGTCCCGTGGTGTCGTGTCCCGTGGTCCCGTGATGTCCTGTTCCCCCGGGAGGTTCCTGTGCGGCTGTCGTGCGGTTCCGGTGCGCTTCCGGTGCGCGGGTGGGGGCCGGTACAGGGACGCCGCACCCTCGGGCACCGGACACGACAGCGGCGGACGGACGGCTGTGGGGGATACTGGGGAGGATGAGCACCGCACCCGACACCCCCGCCGACAGCTCCGCAGCCGTACCCGCCGACCCTCCGGGCACCGTCCCGGGCCCGTCGCCTGAGACCGAGGCCGAACGACGTGCCGATCTGCGCCACCACAAGAGAATCGCCACGGGCCTGCTGATCCTCGCCACGGTGATCTACCTCGCCTGCCGGTGGCTGGAGGCCACCGGCCGCGATGCCGGCTGGACCGGCTACGTCCGCGCCGCCAGTGAGGCCGGCATGGTCGGCGCCCTGGCTGACTGGTTCGCCGTCACCGCCCTGTTCCGCCATCCGATGGGCATTCCGGTGCCGCACACCGCCATCATCAAGCAGAAGAAGGACCAGGTCGGACACGCCCTCAGCGCGTTCGTCGGGGAGAACTTCCTCAACGCGACCCTCATCTCCCGTAAGCTCTCCGAGGCCCGCATCCCCGGGCGCGCCGCCGACTGGGTGCTCGACCGGGGCGGGGCGGAGCGCACCGGTGCGGAAGCGGCACGCCTTGTCGACCTGGTTGTCAACGGCGTCGATCCGGGCGAGGCGGAACAGCTGCTGCGTACCCTGCTGCTCGACAAGGCGGCGGAACCCGCCTGGGGGCCGCCGCTGGGGCGGGGCCTGGAACAGCTCATCGCCGAAGGGCGCGTCGAGCCGGTGGTCGACGCCGTCGTCGTGTGGTTGGACGACAAGGCGAACTCGAGTGGGGATCTCGTCGCCCGGCTGGTCGACGAGCGCACCCCCTCCTGGGCGCCGCGGTTCGTCCGTGATCTCGTGGGCGACAGAGTGCAGAAGGAGCTCATAGCCTTCACCGGTGACGTCCGGGCCGACCCTGGACATGAGGCGCGCCACGCTATCCGCCGCTTCCTCCTTCAGCTTGCCGAGGACCTCCAGCATGACGCGGCCATGATCACCCGTGTCGAGGGGCTCAAGGCCGATATTCTCGGCTCGGCACCGGTGCAGGGGCTGCCGGCGTCGGTGTGGGAGAGTGTGCGCGCCACCCTGACCGAGATGGCCCGCGACCCGGGGTCCCTGCTGCGCCGGAAGATCGTCGAGTGGGTCACCGGGTTCGCCACCCGTGTCCGCGAGGACCCGGCGCTGCGTGCCGACCTGGAACGGCGCATCGTCGGGGCGGCGTCCTACCTGGCGGAGAACTACGCCGGCGAGGTCACCGGCATCATCGGGGAGACCGTGGAACGGTGGGACGCCGACGAGGCGTCGGACCGCATCGAGCTGATGGTCGGTAGGGACCTGCAGTTCATCCGGGTCAACGGCACGGTCGTCGGTTCGCTGGCCGGACTGGCGATCTACACGCTCTCGGAGCTGGTCTTCAGTCTGTTCTGAGTGCTGTGCTGAGCACGGCGGCGCGCCACGGTAGGGTTGGGCACCATGGACAACCCGGTGCTCTACGGCTTCACCGCCCTCAACTATCTGCTGCTGTTCATCCAGCTGGTGATCGTCGTCCTGGCGGTCGTCGGTGCGGTGCAGACCGCGATGACCAGGGAGGACGCCTTCTACGTCATTGACCGGAAGAAGGCGAACTGGATCGGCGCCCTGGCCGGTTCGGCGGCTGCGATCCTGCTGCTCGCCCCGCTCGGGGTGCAGTTCGTGTGGATCATCGGCGCAGTCGTCGTGGGTGTGTACTGGCAGGACGTCCGCCCGGGGATCCGCGAGGTCCTGGGGAACGCCCAGTGACCGGTCCGGTGCCCG
>NZ_CACZOO010000292.1 GCF_902782855.1 uncultured Corynebacterium sp. | reverse complement strand
TCGTCCTCACCGGTGAGGGGAAGATCGACGCGCAGACCGGGTACGGCAAAGCCCCCGCCCGGGTCGCGGAGGCAGCAGGTCAGGCACCGGTCGTCGCCTTCGGGGGAGTGGTGGATGCAGAAGCGTGTTCTCTGGTCCCCGGGATCTTCACCGACACCGTCGGGATCAGCGATCCGGCGGCCCCGGTGGAGGAGAATCTGGCCACTGCCGGAGACGATCTGCGGAAGGCGGTGGCGGTATGGCTCGCGCAGTGGCCCGCCGCGCAGTGAGACTCGTCGCACCGCTGCTGACGGCGTCCCTCCTGCTCGCAGGCTGCGGCAGCGGAGCCGGTACCGACGGCGGCGATACCGCCGAGGGACACGCTGCCACCAGCGTCTTCTTCGGCGACAGTCTCACCGACGCCGGCTCCCGCGGCGTGCGCTACACCACGCTGCCCGGGCTGACATGGGCGCAGATCGTCGACCCGGACGGACTGAACTACGCCGTCGGCGGGGCCACGATCGACGGGGTCACCGGGCAGATCGACGACTTCCTCACCGAGTACGGCGAGATCGGCCCCGACCAGTTCATCACCGTCTTCACCGGCACCAATGACGTGCTCTCCGGTGACGACACGGCCGCCGTCACCGCCGCCGAGGTCGACCAGATCGGTCGGCTGCTCGACGCGGGAGCGCAGCAGATCCTCGTCTTCACCCTCTTCGATCTTGCCGCGACCCCCGCCTTCGGCGGCAGGGACACCGCCGCCCATCTGGACATCCATGACCGCACCCTGACATACAACCGGTCCCTGCTGCAGGGCCTGGCCGAACGCTTCGGCGAGGACGACCGGATCGGTGTCTTCGACACCTTCGGCGCGGTCAACGCGATGGTGACGGACCCGGCGTCCCACGGTTTCACCCACGGGGCGGGGGAGGACGCCTGCGCCACCCCGGGTGCGGCCTGGTGCGACACCGGCGGCCTCGTCGCACCGGACGCCGACCGGACCTACGTCTTCGCCGGGGGAGTGCACCTCACCACGAGAACCAACGAGCTCCTCGCCGCGGCCGTCGAGGCACGCGTCGGGGAGCTGTGGGGCGGTTAGCCGCAGGTCAGTGCTGACTAGACCGCGTAGGGGTCGCGCTGGCCGACGTACTGGATGGTGGAGTACTCGGCGATGCCCTCAGCGGCACCCTCGCGGCCCAGACCGGACTGCTTCACACCGCCGAACGGGGCGGCGGCGTTGGAGATCACGCCGGAGTTGAAGCCCATGAGCCCGAACTCCAGGCCGTCGGCCAGCCGGTACATCCGGGCCGGGTCCTGGGAGAAGACGTAGGACGCCAGGCCGAACTCGGTGTCATTGCCCAGGGCGATGGCCTCCTCCTCGGTGGCGAAGGTGAAGATCGGGGCGATCGGGCCGAAGATCTCCTCGCGGAACACGCGGGCCGAGGTCGGGGCGTCGACGATGACGGTCGGAGTGAAGAAGTGGCCCTTGCCCTCGACCGGGGTGCCGCCGACGATGGCGCGGCCACCCTTCTCCACGGCGTCCGCCACCAGGGACTCGAGGTTGGCGACGGCCTTGGCCTCGACCATGGCGCCGACGTTGACACCCTCGTCCATGCCGTTGCCGACCTTGAGCGCCGCGACCTTGGCGGCGAACTTCTCGGTGAATTCCTCGGCGATCGCCTCGTGGACGAGGATGCGGTTGCCGGCGGTGCAGGCCTCACCACCGTTGCGCATCTTCGCGGCCATCGCACCCTCGACGGCGACGTCGATGTCGGCGTCCTCGAAGACGATGACCGGGGCGTTGCCGCCGAGCTCCATGGAGGTGCGCAGCACATTGTCGGCGGCGGCCTTGAGCAGGGTGACGCCGACCGGGGTGGAGCCGGTGAAGGAGACCTTGCGCAGGCGGTGGTCGGCCATCAGCGGGGCAGAGATACCGGAGGCGGACTTCGAGGAGACGACATTGAGGACGCCGTCCGGGAGGCCCGCGTCGATCATGGTCTGCGCGAAGTACTGCGAGGTCAGCGGAGTGAGCTTCGCCGGCTTGAGGACCATGGTGCAGCCTGCGGCGATCGCCGGGGCGACCTTGCGGGTGGCCATCGCCAGCGGGAAGTTCCAGGGGGTGATCAGCAGGCAGGGGCCGACCGGCTTGTTACGGGTGGTCATCTGGAGGGTGCCCTCCGGGACGACGGTGTGGCGGCCGTAGTGGCGGACGGTCTCCTCGGCGAACCAGCGCAGGTACTCGGCACCGTAGGTGACCTCGCCGTAGGCCTCGGCCAGCGGCTTGCCCATCTCCAGGGTCATGAGGGTGGCGAAGGTGTCCTTGCGCTCGGTGACCAGCTCGAAGGCCTTGCGGAGGATCTCGGAACGCGAGCGCGGGGAGGTGCGGGCCCACTCGTCCTGGACGGCGGCTGCGGCATCGAGGGCGGCGACGGCGTCCTCGCTGGTCGCGGAGGCGAGCGTGGCGAGGTGCTCTTCGGTGGCGGGGTTCTCGACGTCGAAGGTGGCGCCGTCGGAGGCGTCGCGCCACCGGCCGTTGATCAGCAGTCCGGTGGGGACCTTGGCGAGGATCTCGGTGATGGTTGAGGTGTCGGTCATGACTGTTCCTTTTCGGGGGTGTGGGTGTCTGACGCGGAGGTACCCGGATCAGGTTCACCGTCAAGGGTAAGGCCGACCGTACGGTCGGGGGAAAGCAAGGGGGTGGTTGTGGCGGATACTCCGGGAGCCTCGAAGCCGTCCCGCTCCGCCCACCCGATGGTCTCCTCCGGAGTGGCGTTCGCGGCAGGGGCTTCAGCGAAGACACCGTCGTTCTCGCCGCGGAAGAACTCGGCGGCGAAGAAGATGAGGCAGAGGAGGATTCCGGCGACGAAACCCCAGCTGGCGCCCTTGGTCGCGAGTATGGCGGCGATGACACCGGCAATGCCCAGCTCGGTCCTCGACCGGGCTTCGAGCAGCCCGACCTTGATGGAGACGAATCCCTGGATGAGCAGTGTCAGGGCCAGCGCCACACCGAGTACCGGTTGCATGAGGGAGACGATCGGAAGCAGCCACAGTCCCGTGTTCGTCCCCCAACGGAAGGACCCGACGCCGCTGTAGATCGACTGCATCGCCCTCCGTCCCTTCTTGTACCGTTCGACGGTCGTGACCGTCATCGCGGCCCACAACGGTCCGCACATCGCGGTGTCCGGTCCGAAGATGCTCATCACGGTGTTCCGGAACCCGATGATGAGGTGGGAACGGTTCTCGCTGTACTCGATCCTCTGGTCGGTCCGGACCTCGTTGGCCTCCTCGAGGATGGCACGCGTCTGGATCACTTCGCCGAAGACGACGATGTAGACGGCCAGTGCGGTCGGAACGGCGGTGAGGAACATCGACGCTGGCGGGAATCCCACCCCGAAGACGGTGTACTCGCTGTACAACGTGCCGAAGTCCGGGGTGGAGAACCCCCACTCGATGCTGGGCCAGGATGCCTCGCCGAAGAGCGGGGCGATGATGACGGCGGAGAGCATGGCGGGCAGGATGCCGAGGTTTCCGAGCATCCGGGCCCAGCGGTACCGCACCTGCCAGGACTGGAACATCTTCGAGTACAGCAGGAAGAAGGCGAAGCCGACACAGATGGTGATCGCCCACGGGAAGGAGTCGAAGCGGCCGCCGTCGACGAAAAGTCCCTGGATGGCGGCGATGCCGGCACCGACGACGATGCCGGACCGGAGGGCGTTGGGCACGATCCGGACGACCTTGGCCGCCAGGCCTGTCGCCCCGAGGAAGAGGCAGAAGACGCCGAGCACGATCTGGAAGGCGATGAGGGCATGGACACGCTCGTCCATGTCGTAGTCCTCGAGGAAGAGCATGAGCAGCGGAATGGCCGGGGTGATCCAGCCCGGCACCACAGGATCACCGAGCAGGTGGTGGAGCAGGTAGAGCAGACCGTTGAGGACCACGATGGACAGGGCTGCCTCGAAGGGCATGCCGAGCATTTCGGTCATCAGCGGGATTGCGCTGAGGTCGACAGCGCACATGATGAGGCCCTGGGTGTAGTCCTGCCACTCGAAGCGGTAGTGGACGCCGGGCAGGTGGATCCGGAAGGGTCCGGCCTTCCAGGGTTTGGCGAAGGTGTGTGACATCTGGGGTCCGGTTCTTGTCGGGGACGGGGGGCTCAGTCGAAGAGGATGACCTGGCGGACGGCCCTGCCGTCGGCGAGCTCGTCCATGGCCTCGTTGATCTGGTCGAGTCGGATGGTGCGGGAGATGAGCTTCTCGATCGGGAGCTTCCCGGAACGCCACCAGTCGGCGAAGGTCGGGATATCACGCTGCGGGACGGCGGAACCGAGGTAGCTGCCGATGATGGTGCGGGCCTCACCGGTGATCACGGCCGGCGCGACCTCGGACTTGGCGTCCGGGTGCGGCAGGCCCACTGTGACGGTGCGTCCGCCGGGCATGGTCGCCGCGAAGGCGGTCTCGAAGGCGCGCGGATGACCGGCGCATTCAAGGGTGTGGGACGCCCTGATCCCCTGTTCCGCGACCTCGGCGGGGGTGTAGACGGCATCCGCGCCGAGGTCCCGGGCGAGGTCCAGTTTCTCGGGAAGGGCGTCCACGGCGATGACCGGGCCCTTGTCTTCGGCGATGGCGGAGATGAGGGCGGAGATGCCCACCCCGCCGAGTCCGACGACCATGACGGATTCCCCGTCTGCCCGCTGGACAGCGTTGAGCAGGGCGCCGCCACCGGTGAGGACGGCACAGCCGAGGCCTGCGGCGATCTCCGGGGGGACATCGTTGCCG
>NZ_CACZOO010000291.1 GCF_902782855.1 uncultured Corynebacterium sp. | reverse complement strand
GGGCGGCGACGAACTCCGGGTCGGGGACGACGGCGTTCGGCAGGGTACGGGAGACCAGGGTGCCGTCCGGGTTGTAGTTGCGGTCGGCGAAGGCCTCACGGATGACGCGCAGTCCCTTCTTCTCCGCGATGCCCACGGCGACGCCACCGGGGAGCAGCATGACCGGGATGTCCGAGGAGAAAGCGTGGATGCCGTCGATGACGGCGTGGGCCTGGGCCTCGTGGTGGACGATGGTGTTGTAGAGGGCGCCGTGGGGCTTCACGTAGCGGACCTCCGTGCCGTAGCGGTGGGCGAGCGCCTCCAGGGCCCCGATCTGGTAGAGGACCTCGTCGGCGAGACGCGCCGGATCGACCTCCATGTTGGTGCGGCCGAAGTTGGTGGGGTCGTTGTAGCCGATGTGGGCGCCGACGGCGACGCCCTTTTCGGCGGCGGCCCTGACGGTGTCGGCGATGGAGTGGGGGTCGCCGGCGTGGAAACCGGTGGCGACGTTGGCGCTGGTGACCAGCTGGATCATGGCGCGGTCGTCGGCGACGGCGACACCGTCGGTGGTTTCGCCGAGGTCGGCGTTGAGGTCGATGACGGTCATGGCGTGCCTCCTGGTGGTGCGCGGTGCTGTGCGGCGGCGTGCTGTGGGTTGCGCCACTGTCAGATTGTTGAACAATCCATACCCTAGTGCATCGGCGTGGGCTGCGCCACAGGTAGCGCGCCACAGATGGACCGCAGGATTCTGCGAGAGGTTCGGTCGCCGCGCAGCGATGCCCGCCTCCCGGAGGACGTCGGAAGTGTTACCAGGACGATCGTCTTGTTTACGGCAAAAGCCCAGGTCGCGAAAAATCTCACCGGGAAAACCTGGTAACACTTTCCGCGACCCGGACTTCGGTGGGGCGGGAGGGGCGGGTGGAACCCCTGTGACAGGAGCGTGAGCCGGCGGGACCTACAGCTCGATCAGCCGACGCTTCGACGCGGCGACCTCGTCGACGCGACCGACCAGTCCCTCCAGCTTCTTCCACTGCCGGTCGGAGACGGCGTTCTCGGCCGCGGCGATGACCGACCGGTCCTTCGTGGCCCAGGCCACCGGCATCGGGGAGATCTCCTCCCAGTGGTTCCGGTTGCGGGTCGTACGCATCCCGGTCACCGCCATCGACGGCACCTTCTCGCCGACGACCCGCCGGATCCCCGGCACAGAGGTCACGGTCCGCACGGCGAGCGCCGGCGTGGCCGGCTCACCGGTGCCGGGAACGGCGGTGTCGACCAGCGACAGCAGCACGACATCGCGCGGGTTGACCTTCGCCACGACCGTCGGCACCAGGTCGTACCGGTCGTAGTAGGACTGCGGGGAACCGAGCTGCTTCGGCATCACCGGCACCATGATGAAACACAGCAACGCCATGATGCCGGTCGCGACACCGATCACCACGGTCAGTCCCGACCCGATGATGACCAGCACCACGGTCGCCGCCAGGAACAGGAGCCCGAGGATCCCCGCGGACCACTGGAACCGCCTCGCGTCCCGGAAGAATTCGTTGTGGGTGCGGGCGAATGTCTCGTCCACGGTGAAGTTGAACTCGGTCACAAGAACAGCCCTCTACAGGTCGGTCGAATCGATGATGCGGTAGCCGTAGCCCTGCTCGGCGAGGAAACGCTGGCGGTGGGCGGCGTAGTCGGCGTCCAGTGTGTCACGGGTGACCACGGAGTAGAAATACGCCGCAGACCCGTCGGCCTTCGGCCGCAGGATCCTGCCGAGCCGCTGCGCCTCCTCCTGCCGTGACCCGAACGTCCCGGAGATCTGCACCGCCACGGACGCACCTGGCAGGTCGATGGAGAAGTTCGCGACCTTCGACACGACGAGGACCTCCAACTCGCCGGCACGGAAGGCGTCGAACAGTTCCTCGCGGCGCCGGTTCGGCGTCCTCCCGTCGATGACGGGGGCGCCGAGCTCCTCGCCGAGCTCCTCGAGCTGGTCGATGTATGCGCCGATGACGAGAGCAGGTTCTCCGGCGTGCTTCGCCAGGATCTTGCGCACCACCTCGGTCTTCACCGGCGAGCACGCCGCCAGCCGGTACTTCTCGTTCTGCTCTGCGGTGGCGTAGATCATCCGGTCGTTGTCGCCGAGCTGGACGCGCACCTCGGTGCAGTCGGCGGGGGCGATGAAGCCCTGCGCCTCGATGTCCTTCCACGGCGCGTCGTACCGCTTCGGGCCGATGAGGCTGAAGACGTCGTCCTCCCTCCCGTCCTCACGCACCAGCGTGGCTGTGAGTCCCAGGCGGCGCCGCGACTGCAGGTCACTGGTCATCCGGAACACCGGGGCGGGCAGCAGGTGCACCTCGTCGTAGATGATGAGGCCCCAGTCGCGGGAGTCGAACAGTTCCAGCGCGCGGAACACGCCCTTCGTCTTGCGGGTGACGACCTGGTAGGTGGCGATGGTGACCGGGCGGATCTCCTTACGCTCCCCGGAGTACTCGCCGATCTCGTCCTCGGTGAGGGTGGTGCGGCGGATCAGCTCGTCACGCCACTGGCGTCCTGCGACGGTGTTGGTGACGAGGATCAGCGTGGTCGTCTTCGACTTCGCCATCGCCGCGGCACCGACCATCGTCTTGCCCGCGCCGCAGGGCAGTACGACCACACCGGAGCCGCCGGACCAGAAGGACTCGGCCGCCATCTCCTGGTAGTCACGCAGCTCCCACTGCTCGTGCTCGGTGGACAGCTCGATGGGGTGCGCCTCGCCGTCGACGTAGCCGGCGAGGTCCTCGGCGGGCCAGCCGACCTTGATGAGCTCCTGTTTGATCCGACCGCGTTCGGAGGGGTGCACCACAACGGTGTCTGCGTCGATCTGCTCACCGAGCATCGGCCGGATCTTCTTGTGCCGCTGGATCTCGGCGAGCACCGCAGCGTCCGACGATTCCAGCACCAGGCCGTGCACCGGCGAGGTCGCCAGGGTGAGCCGCCCGTAGCGGTCCATGGTCTCGGCGATGTCGACGAGCAGCGGCTGAGGTACGGGGAAGCGTGAATAGGTCTCCAGGACGTGGACGACCTGCTCGGCGTCATGCCCGGCGGCGCGGGCGTTCCACAGCGCCAGCGGGGTGATGCGGTAGGTGTGGACATGCTCGGGGGCGCGCTCCAGTTCGGCGAACGGCGCCAGGGCGGTACGCGCCTCGGCGGCGGCCGGGTGGTCGATCTCGAGCAGGACGGTCTTGTCGGACTGGACGATCAGTGGTCCGTCACCGATGGGCACTGCGGACTCCTCATGAACGGGGTGTGGTGAACCGGTCCATTCTAGACCGGACTGCGCCGGACCGTTTCCGCGCCGTGTCTCACACCGGCGCGGCCACCCAGGCGATGCGGTGCGGTCGGATCCGCAGCGACGTCCCGTCCGTCTCAGTGACACCGACGATGGACACCGGGCTCATGGTCACCACTGAGATCCACTCCTGCACCGCCGACCCGTCGGCGTTGACGTAGCTGATCTCCACACGGGTGCCACGGTCGTAGGCCGAGCGCAGTGTCGTCATGATGCGGTGCGGTTCGCGCACCGTCTCCACGTCGGGGACGCCGCCCCCGCCACCCGGGTCGGCCGCATTCTCGCGCTCGGCGGCGGCCTGCCGGGTGCGACGCAGCACCTCGACCGTGCCGGCGAGCTGGTCCTCGACCTCCTCGCGGCTGACGGTGGGACGCTGCGGGTCCGGCACCAGTGACAGGGCGGGACCGTGGGCCGTCGCGGCGGCGTCCCCGTCGACCCCGACGGTGACGCCGGCGTCCTCCAGCAGGTCGACGACCCGGGAGAGCTGGGTGCGGGAGACCGCCACGGTCGGGGCAATGCGGCGGAGCGCCGCCTCGTGCACCTCCCCGTCGGACAGTGACGCCAGTGCGGTCAGGGCGGCGGTGAGCGTCGCCTCGTCAGGTGCGGTGAGGACGGTGGACGCGGTGCCGGCGGTCAGTGCGCCGCTGGACCGGAAGGCGTCGTCGATGAGGTAGTCGAGCCCCTGGGGGATCTCCGGGGCCATACCGGCGAGGAAACCCCGGACCCGGTCGGCGGTCTCACCGACCGCCGCGGCGCGCTTCAGTGACTCCGGTGAGATCCTCCAGACGCTCGCCATGCCGGTGGACTCCACGTCGGCGATGCACCGCAGCATCGCCTCGTCGTCGGGGGCGAGCAGGCCGGGGGCGAGGACGGTCAGGTCGGCCTGGACGATCAGCGTGTCGACCGGCGCGGGCAGGACGTCGGCCAGGGCGGTGGTCAGGGTGGTGGTCAGGGCGTCTGCGGGGGTACCGGCCGCGAGCGCCACCGCGGCACTGGTGGGTCGCCCGTCGGCGCGCAGCCCCAGGGACTCGGCCTCGGCGAGAACGCCGGCCAGGGCGTCGGTCGGGGTTCGGGCGGCGAGGGAGGGACGCAGCCGCCACAGCTGGACCGCGGCGTCCTGCGTGCCGTCGAGGACGGTGACCAGTTCCGCGGTGAGTCCGCGGAGCGCGGCGGTGGCCGGGTGGTCGAGGGATTCCTGGAGCAGGTGGGTGCCGGAGGTGGCAGCCTCCCACGGGGAGTGAGGGCTGGTGCACCACCCGGACAGCAGCAGTGCCCAACGGCGGGCGGTTCCGGCGGTGAGGAAGTCCGCGCCTCGGTCGGTGACACCCCAGACCTCGCCGTCGGGGCCGGCGGTGTCGACCTCGGGGGCGGGGACGGGCAGGCCGGCGCCGATGAGGTCGGCGTGGCGGCACAGCAGCAGTGTGCCCGTCACCTCGTCGATGGTGGCCCCGGTGGCCTTGGCGACCCTGGTGATCTCGCGGACCCCGACCCCGCCGCCGCCCAGCGGTCGCAGGGGTGCGGTGCCGAGCACGGTGAGCAGTTCGGTCACGCGGCGCAGGGTCTCCACCACCCGGGCCACCCCCGCACCGTCGGCGCGGTCGGTGGCGGGGACCGGCCGGGGTGCCGTGAAGTCACCGCCGGGTTCCGGGGCGATCCTCCCGGCGATGACGGCGCCGACGCGCGGCGACAGGCGGGCGGTCTCCGCTCCCACCCGGTCGAGCAGTCCGGCGGCGATCATGCGGGCCAGCGGACGGTCCGGGTCGTCGAGGGACGTCGAATGGCCGATCCCGCCGGCGGTGGCGAGTGTGTCGAGCAGGCGTCGGCGCCGCTCCGGCAGCTCAGCGAGGACGCCGGGTAGCTCTTCGGTGGGGACCGGGCAGCGGTAGCCGTCGATCAGGGCCCAGGACAGGTCGGTCGTGCCGGAGAAGAAGCTCTGCAGGTCGCCGGGGACCGCGACGGGGAAAGGGTCCGTGTCCCCGGCCGTGTCCCCGGCCGTGCCCCTGTCAGTGCCCCTGTCAGTGCCCCTGTCGGCGATCCCGTCGATGCGCAGTCCCGGCCCGTAGACCAGCCCCCGGTACGCCAGTGACCGCAGGACGCCGGGGATGTCGTCGCTGACCGGCCGGCGCACGGTCGGCGTTCCTGCGGTGTCGCAGAGCGAGGTGAGCGCATCGGAGAGGGAGGCCGCGTCCACCGGACGGTGTGCTGCGCCGGCGTGGACCAGGGCGTGGAGGACCGCCAGGGACCGGGCATCGAGCTGACGCAGCGCGGCGACGTCTGCGGTGCCGAGAGGTCGGCC
The DNA here is from genome assembly GCF_902782855.1 of uncultured Corynebacterium sp. Classification (GTDB taxonomy): domain Bacteria; phylum Actinomycetota; class Actinomycetes; order Mycobacteriales; family Mycobacteriaceae; genus Corynebacterium. The sequence goes on along the minus strand of NZ_CACZOO010000291.1, from coordinate 29,263 downwards.
GTGGAAGGCGCGCATACGCCACAGGAGATCGACGAGGGTGGCGTCGTCATGGGCGGTGAGCCAGTCACCGTAGGACGGGAACGGTGTGTTGTCGGGCATGATCCGGTCGATTTTACCCTCACCTCCTCCGGGGGTGGGCGCGGCAGGTTGTTCCGGCGTCAGGTATTGCGGTCCCGGTCAGGTGTGGAATGATGGGTCCTATGGCTGATGTTGAGAAGAAGCACTACGTTGATCCGGGCTGGCCGCAGGATGTCCCCGAGGGACATCACGCCGTCACTGAACTCGTCGCCGCGGACGCCGGCGCGCTGAGCCCCTACGGAGACCTGGAGTTCCCGGTCCCCGCCGAGACCCTGCACTACGTGCACCCGTTCACCGTGATCAACGGCGCGGAGTAGACCCACCGGCGCGTTCGGGTCGGCATTCCGGCCCCGGTCGGTACCGACATGCCGGTAACGCCGGCGGACGCCCCACGGAACTTGTGTTCCGTGGGGCGTCCGTGTGTTCTGCGGGCCGAGTGCCGGGGAAGTGACTCCCGGGCACCGCAGGTCGGGTACCGGTGTTTCCGGGAATGCCCTAGAACTTCAGGGCGGTGGCGGCGGCGTTGAAGCCGTCGAGTGCGGCGCTGTACCGGTCGTTGAGCGCGTTGCGGTTGGCGTTGTAGGCGTCGGTGACCTCCTTGGGGACGGCGACGCCGCGCGCTGCGGCCTCGTCGTTGAGCTGCTTCCAGACGGCGTCGATGGCGAGCACGTCGGAGGCGGCCTCGATCTGGGCGACCTGGGCGGGGGCAGCTGACGGGGAGGTGCGCTGCTCGGCGGCGGAGTTCAGTCCGAGCTGGGACGAGCAGGAGGGCCATGCGCCCCAGCCCTGACCGGCCAGGACGCGCTCGCCGACGACGATCTGCTCTTCACGGGAGGCCTGGTAGGCGTACGGGGCGAACTCCTGTCCGCCGTAGCCGTTCCAGGTGCTCGGGGAGAACTGGAGACCACCGTGGTAACCGTTGCCGGTGTTGATGGCCCAGTTTCCGCCGGCCTCACACTGCGCGAGGCGGTCCCAGTCGGAGTCCGGTGCGGCGGTGGCGGCGGGGGCGACCGCCGCGCCGAGGCCGGCGACGGTGATGCCGGCGATGGCGAGTCGCTTGGTGGAGGTCAGTCGGGTGCGGGTGTTGTGGCGTCCCATGATGCGGTTGCGTTCCTTCCGGCGCGGGGGCGTCGGTGTCCCGACGGGTCCCGCAGAGTCCGTTGATGTCTCTGGTCGTTCGTGCCAGCGGGGACGTCCCCGCGTGGTTCGATGGACAGCGTAACGGATTGGTCACGGTTTAGTCACGCTATCGGGGCGGTTCTCCCCGATCCCCGGGAGGATCGCCGCGTCTGCCTCCGGACCGTGACCGGAGCGTTCCCGGTTCGTCGCCGGGCCGTGACAGGAAAGAGCCGCTGCTCAGGTCATGCGTTACCGTTCTGAGCCCGAATCGTTATACGACCGTGATCTTTGGGGTGATGGACATACTGTGTCCTTCATCACACTCGATGCCGGTCGGGGGTACGGCGGGACTGTGGTGGCGGCTGTGACTGTTGATGTTGGGGTAATGTCGTCTCTTCCGCTGTCGAGAACCGGTGGCGGAACGGAACAGAAAGTATGGAGGACAGATGCCGACCGGCAAGGTGAAGTGGTTCGACGCCGACAAGGGCTTCGGATTCGTGTCCAACCCCGGCCACGACGACGTCCACGTGGGACGCCAGGTGCTTCCGGAGGGCGTCACTGAACTCGTCCCCGGACAGCGTGTCGAATACGATGTCGCGACCGGCCTGAGGGGCCGGGCCCCCGAGGCACTGCGTGTGACAGTTCTCGACCAGGGGCCGCGACGGGCCGCGCACAAGTACACCCCGGAGAAGCTGCACGGGCTGGTTCAGGACACCGTCTCACTGCTCGAGAACCGGGTCCAGCCGGTCCTGGAGTCGGGGCGCCGTCCCGGACGAAAGGAAGGGCGCCAGATCGCCGAGATCCTGCGGACCATCGCCCGCGAACTCGACGCCTGACCCCGGGCCTGACCCCGGGCCTGACCCCGCGCCTGATCCCGGGCCTGACCCCCGCCGGATCCCCGCCGGATCCCCGCCGGATCCCCGCCGGGGGTCAGTCCCGCCTGATCCCCGGGTCAGTCCCGCGGAGCGAGGGACCACACGGCGACCACCGGCTCCTCCTCGTCGCCGGAGCCGTCGATGAGGACACTCTGGATCTCTACCCCGATCAACCGCGGGTGACTGCCGTCCGCGGCGGTCTTGCCCGACGACCCCCCGACGGTGACCTCCTTCGCCTCATTGGCGGCGTAGGAGTTGCTGACGTTCGCCCCGTCATCCTCGTAGAACTGCAGCATCGTCCAGTCGTGGTCGTACACGTCGGAGGGGAGCCTGAGGGTGATCTCACCGTCGGCGGGCAGGGTGATCGCCGTGGGGGTGTCGTCTTCGGACCTCGCGTCCCCGTCGGCCCAGACGGCCCAGGGGGCGAGCTCGGTCTCCTCCCCGTCCGCCGACACCGCCGTGATCCGCAGGTCCTCCGGGTCGGTCCCGCCCCGGGAATCCAGGAACTTCTGCACACTCAGGACCACTCCGGCGACAACCGCCACCAGCACCACGATGCCCAGGAAGGTGAAGAGCTGCGTGCGCTGGGCGGCCCTGCGCCGCTGCTTCTTGGTGAGCTTCGGGTGGTCGGTGGACTCGTCCGACATGGGGACCTGCTTTCGCTACCGGGGTCAGGACCGTGACCGCGCCCGGCCGATGAGGGAACCCACACCGACGCCGCGTGACGCCGCGATCACATTGACGAAGAACACTGTACCGGTGGCCGCCAGCACGGCCATACCGACGGTGAGCTCGGTCGGCAGCAGCAGCCCCATCGTTCCGCCGAGCACCCACGACAGTTGCAGCATCGTCTCCGACAGTCCGAACGCGGACGCCTGCGCCGACGCGTCGAGCCCCGACTGGATCGTCGCATCCAGACACGATTTAGAGATCGCCGACCCCGACGACAGCAGAAGCGTGGCCACCGCCGCGGTCGGCACACCGTCGATCACCGCAGCCAGGACCACCGACGCCAGAGACACCACGCCGAGCACAATGACGGTGAACCGCGGCCGGGAGAACCGCACCCGGGATCCCACGGCGTTGCCGAGGAACGTGCCGACGCCACCGGCCGCGCCGACGACACCGAGCAGGGCGAGTTGTTCAGTGCCAGACAGAGTGTGGGAGGACTTCGCCACGAAGGCGACGTAGATCGTCATGAACCCGGTGCCGAGCCGCTGCATCGCGGTGCCCCACAGTGCAGTCCGGGTCGCGTCGGGAAAGCGCACCGACATCGACCGCCGCCACCGGCCCATCAACGAGGAGGAGGGCGCCGTCACCGTGGCAGTCTCTGTGGTGGTCGCTGTGGTGGTCGCTGTGGTGGCGCCGAGGTCCTCGGTCGGTGCGAAGGGGTCGGCGAAGACCTCGTCGCCGCTGCTCTCCGCGGCGTCCGGGATGAGACCGCAGAGATAGATGCCCACCAGGGCGCACACCAGCAGCAGCCACAGCGACTCCTTCGGGGAGAAGACGAAGGCCACCGCGGCGGCGACGGCGCCGACCAGCATCGACCCGCCTATGTGCCCGGTGATCATGAGACGGGCGTTGGCCCGCACCAGGTCGAGATTCTCCGGGGCGAGGCGCGGCGTCACCGAGGACTTCAGCACTCCGTAGGACTTCGACAGCACCAGCATCCCGAGTGCCGCAGGGTAGAGCAGCCAGGAATCGAAGTTCTGCAGCAGGACCGTCGCGAGGACCACCCGGCCGGCGAAGGTCAGTGACATCGCGAGGCGGCGTCCGGTGCGGATTCTGTCGAGCAGCGGGCCGATCACCGGGGCCAACACCGCGAACGGAGCGATGGTCACCAGCAGGTAGGCGGCGACAGAACCCCTCGACTCACCGGTCGTCGCCGAGAAGAAGAGGGTTCCGGCCAAAGAGACGGCGAGCACGGCGTCCACCGCGAAGTTCGCGATGGTGGCGTACATCAGGGCGGTCAGCCCGGACTCGCGGGCGCCGTCGGCGCCGAGCATGCCGTAGACCTTGGCGGTGAGGCGGTGTGCGCGCCCGGGGCGGTCGGTGCTCACCGCACCGTCACCTCGTAGACGGTGTCCCACAGCTTGCCGGTGATGAGGAACCGGTCGGAGGTGCCGGGGACCTTCGCAATGCCGTTGAGGACGTCCGCCCCGGGCCTGTCCCGGGCCGGCAGGTCCAGGTCGGTGGTGTCGAGGACGCCGGTGACCGCACCGGTCGCGGGGTTGATCCGCAGGATACGGTCGTCCCGCCAGATGTTCGCCCACACCGATCCGTCGGAGCAGTCCAGCTCATTGAGTTCGTCGACGGACGTGCCGTCGAGGGTGACGTCCACGTCACCTGTCACGGCGAATGTCGAGGGGTCGCGGAAGGTCAACCGGCCCGAGCCGTCGGACATGACGAGACGCTCACCGTTGGAGCACAGTCCCCAGCCCTCTCCCTCGTAGGACGCCTCGCCGGTCTGTTCCAGCGTCGCGGCGTCCCGCTGCACGGCCACGCCGTTCTTCCAGGTCAGCTGCCAGATACGGTCGCCGTGGCGGGTCGACCCCTCGCCGAAGTACCGCGGGTCGAGGTCGACGGACACGGTCGCTGCGCCGGCGGAGGCGTCGGTCAGCGGTGTCCGGTACATCCGTGATCGGCCCTCCAGCCCGGTGGAGACCAGGAGGTCCCCCTCGGGCATGATCTCCAGGCCCTGGATGAAGGACGTCGGGTCCGAGGGGTACTGCGCGACGACCTCCGCACGGAGGGACGCCACGTCCCCGGTGTTCCCACCGTCCCCGCCGCTGCCCCCGTCACCGGAGCCGCAGCCGGCGAGCACCAGCGCGGGAAGACAGGACGCGCACAGTACCGCGGACAGGGACCGCGCCCTGCGGCGTGCTCCGTGGTGGCGTGCACGGCGCGGAAAAGAGGGGCGTGAACTGGACGGGTACAGGACCATGGGGCCCATGCTGCCATAATGGGTTGCGTGAGTAGGCGAGGACAGCAGGGACAAGGGGGACGCGGCGGGCGCGGCGGGCGTGACGGACGCGGCGGGCAGAGCGGACAGGGCCGAGGCGACGGGGTGCGGCGGGGACGCGGCGTCCTGCTGTCGGCGCAGGGGATCAGCACCGCGCGGGAAGCCGTCCTCGATGTCGCCGGTCCCGACGGCGTCGGTGAGCACCTCGGTGGATCGGCGACCAGTCCGGAGACCGCGGTCCACCGGTTCGCCTGCAGGGAGCGCGGCTACCGCGGCTGGGAATGGATCGCCGTCATCGCCTGTCCACCGGGCGCGGACTACGTCACCGTCAACGAGGTCGCGCTCCACGCCGGCGACCGGGCACTGTCCGCGCCGGCCTGGGTGCCCTACGAGGACCGGGTACGTCCCGGTGACCTGCAACCTGGTGACCACCTGCCGCTGAAGGCCGATGATTCGCGCGTCGTCGACGAGGACGATCTGGCCGACGATGACGGGGTGCGCCGCAACCCCGGCACACTGCGGGTTCTCTCCCACGCCGGGTGGGATGCCGCGGTCCGCCGCTGGACCACCGGTGACACCGGTCCGGACTCCGAGTTCGCGCGCCGGGCGGAGCGGAAGTGTGCCACCTGTGCGTTCTGGCTCCCGCTGCAGCGTCGGCTGCGGGCCGAGGTGGGGGTGTGCGCCAACGAGTTCGCCGCCGACGGCCGGGTCGTCGCCGCGGAGTACGGCTGCGGTGCGCACTCGGACACTCCACGTGATGACGGTGAGGGGGCCGTCACGCACAGCGCCTGGGACGACGGCGGCCCCGAGCGGTACTGAGGCCCCGGCCCGGGAACGGCGGTTCCGTTTGCCCCGGGTGCGGACAGGGGAGAAACTTGGACGTCTGTGACGTTTCCCCGAGTTGAAAGCTGGTTTCCCCATGGCAACAACGACTGAGCCCGCCGGGTCCTCCGGTCCAGGTCAGAAGGACGGGTCGTTCCTCGACCGCTACTTCCACATCACCGAGCGGGGGTCGACCGTCGGCACCGAGATCCGGGGTGGTGTGGTCACGTTCTTCGCGATGGCCTACATCATCCTGCTGAACCCGCTGATCATCGGCACCGTCGCCGACCACACCGGGGCAGAGCTCGGAGTCTCCGCCGTCGCCGCGGTCACCTCCTTCGCCGCCGGGGTGATGACCATCGCCTTCGGCATCTTCGCGAAGTACCCCTTCGGCATTGCCGCCGGCCTGGGCATCAACACCCTGGTGGCCGTCACCTTCGTCACCACCGAGGGGCTGACCTGGCCGGAGGCGATGGGACTGGTCGTCATCGACGGCATCATCATCGTGCTGCTCGCCGTGTCCGGATTCCGTGAGGCGGTGTTCCACGCGATCCCGGCGTCCCTCAAGTCGGCGATCACCGTCGGTATCGGCCTGTTCATCGCCTTCGTCGGGGTGGTGGACTCCGGTTTCGTCACCCGCAACACCGATGACATGAACACCACCGTCCCGGTGAGTTTCGGCGTCTCCGGCTCCATCGTCAGCTGGTCCGGTGTGGTCTTCGTCGTCGGCCTGGTCACCTGTGGCGTACTCGCCGCCCGGAAGGTCCGCGGCGGGTTGTTCATCGGTATCGTCACCACCACCGTCTTCGCCGTCATCGTGCAGGCCGTCGCCGGTGACGACCACCCGGACTCCACCGCCTGGCACATGGCCACCCCGGAGATCCCCGACTCCTTCGGCGGAATGCCGGACCTCGGTCTGCTCGGGGAGGTGGACCTCATCGGTGCCTTCACCCGCATCGGCTTCCTGTCGGCCTGCCTGCTGATCTTCACCCTGGTGCTGTCGAACTTCTTCGACGCCATGGGCACCATGACCGGTCTGGGCAAGCAGGCGAATCTCGTGGACGAGAACGGGGTTCTCCCGGACATGCGCACCGCCCTCATCGTCGAGGGTGCCGGCGCGATCGTCGGTGGTGCGGCGTCGGCGTCCTCCAACACCGTCTTCGTCGACTCCGCCGCCGGTATCGGCGACGGTGCACGCACCGGGCTGGCGAACGTCGTCACCGGCCTCATCTTCATCGCCGCGATGTTCCTCACCCCGCTCTACGAGGTCGTGCCGATCGAGGCGGCAGCCCCGGTACTCGTCATCGTCGGTGCGATGATGATGGCGCAGATCAAGGACATCGACTTCGCTGACCTCACCGTCGGTCTGCCGGCCTTCCTCACCATCGTCATGATGCCGTTCAGCTACTCCATCGCCAACGGCATCGGCATCGGCTTCGTGGCCTACGTGGTCATCCAGCTCGGTGTCGGCAACTGGCGGCGGATCCACCCGCTGATGTACCTCGTGGCGGTTCTCTTCGCCGTGTACTTCGGCATCGACCCGATCAAGGACGCTCTGGGCTGATCCCGTGCCCCTGAGTAGTCTGATCGGGGTGACTTCCCCGATCAGCATCACCGACCCCACCGACCCGCGCCTCGACGACATCCGGGACCTGAACTCCTCGGACCGGCGCCCCGACCTGCCCGGGGGGAAAGGACTGGTCATAGCCGAGGGCAACCTGGTGGTGCCCCGGCTCGCGGCGTCGCGGTTCCCGGTGCGTTGCGTGGTCGGGTTTGCCCGGCGACTCGCCGAACTGGAGGACGTCGCGGCCGCCGACCCGGCTGTCGCGGCAGGGCTGGCGGGGGTGCCGGTCTACGAGGTGGAGCGTGGGACGTTGGCGCAGGTCGCGGGATTCGACATGCACCGGGGTCTGGTCGCCGCCGCCGACCGGGTCGCTGGACCGACGGTCACCGAGGTGCTCGACGGGTTGGAGACGGAGCACCCGGGCAACCGCGTCATCGGCGTTCTCGAGGGTGTGGGGGACCACGAGAACATCGGCGCACTGTTCCGCAATGCCGCGGGACTGGGCGTTGGCGCGGTCCTGTTGGGCGCGGGATGCGCCGACCCGCTGTACCGCCGGGTGGTGCGGGTGTCGATGGGTCACGTGCTGCGCGTGCCCTTCGCCCACGTCCCCGGAAAACCGACGACCTGGCAGCGGGGCCTGGCTGATCTGCAGGAGCGCGGGTACCGTGTCGTCGCGATGACACCGAACACGGACACCACCCTGGCGGACGCGGTGCGCGGTGCAGACAAGGTCGCTGTGATGGTCGGGGCGGAAGGGCCCGGCCTCACCGAGCACGCGATGCGGGCAGCGGACGTTCGGGCGAAGATCCCCATGTCACCGGGCACCGACTCACTGAATGTCGCGACCTCGGCGGCGGTGGGGTTCTACGCCGCCCGGTACTAGCCCCGGTACCGTCAAGTGCGGTATCGGTGCGTAGGTCGTGCGATGCTTCGGCGATGGTGCGCCCGGTGTCGATGACCAGGCGGGCGGCCTCGTGCTTGTACTCGGGGCTGAAGGTCCACTGCGGTCGCTTGCCGCCACTGGCCCTGCTGGTTCCGCCCTGCTGGTTCCGGGGAGTTGTCGGTCACGGTGACATCCTCTCGTGCGGGGCGGGTCCCGCTGCATCGGGTGTCCACTCAACGAGGGTAGGGCCAGCAGCCACTGGAGGCCGACCTGCGTAAGTGGGTGCGGGTGTGGAACGAGGATCCCCAGCCGTTCGTGTGGACGAAAACGGCTGATGAGATCCTCGAGTGAGATCCTCGAGTCCATCGGCAGGTTACTGCAGCGAACCAACGACGCGGGACGCTAGCGTCCGGTGTTGCGGGCTCGGCGGCGGACCTCGTCGCCGATCCGGTGCATACCCGTGCGGATCCACCCCACACCGGTGCGCAGTCCACGGCCGACGGACACCGCCGCGCCCTTGACCAGTTCGCCGGTGGAGCGGGACTCGTCCTGGTTCACCGGGCGGTCGGCGTAGTCGTCGTAGGCGGCGTCTGCATCACCGGGCGCGTCACCGTCCTCCCCGCTGCGCAGGGGGGTGGCGTCGGGCATGGCGGTGACGCTGACCTGTCGCCGGGTGGCGGGGGCGTCCGGATGCCCACCGCGCATCTCCGGGCGACCGTCGACGGCGAAAGCTGCGACGGGGATGTCGATCTCGTCGGAGACCCGGAACCCCAGCCAGTGGGCGATGGCGGCGGCGGCCATTTCCGAGGGACGGAACGGAAGCTCGATGCCGCGGGCCTGCGGGGCCTCCGACTCCCCGGCCCAGAAGGCCGCCTCATCGGGCAGCGGGACGCCGGTGTCCTCGATGATGCGTTCCCTCGTGGCGTAGAAGCACCGGGTCATCCGCCCGCCGATCCAGTGGGCGAAGCCGCCGAGCCCGTCACGGTTCGTCGGGGTGTGCACGGTGACCAGCAGATCCGCAGTGGGGATCATCGAGGTCAGGGTGCTGAACGGCTCGGTGAGGGTGGTGAGCCCGGACAGGGACCAGCCGACGGGCACGTCGGGGAGCACGGTCTGGACGACGGTGAGACCACGGTAGCCGCCGATGTAGAACTCGCCCTCGCCGGGCGGGGCGGACCGGTTCATGTCGAAATCGCCGATGTGGGTCAACGGCCAGGCCGGATTGAGCTGGGCCAGGAGCTTACGGGCGTACCCCCGGTCAGCCTGTGGCTCGGCGACGAGGACGCCGCGCGGGTCGGCGGCGGTGATGAACCAGAGGGTCACCACCTGCTGGTGGGGGTGGTCGGTCATTTCCCGCTACTTCTTCTTGCGCGGTGAGGTGCGGACACCGAGAAGGACATCCTCCCAGTGCGGGGTACTGGAGTTCCGCCGACGTTTTGCCGGGTGGGACCGCTGGTCAGGGTTCGACTCCCCGAACAGGTCGACGGCGGGGGCGATGGACTGATCCTCGTCGTCGCGGTCCGCGGGGACATCCTCCGGTGCATCGCCCCTGAGGCTGTCCCTGTGGCTGTCCCTGTGGTTGTCCCCGGGGCCGTCCCCGCGGTCACCGGTGGCGTCCTCCCCGGGCACGGATGCGGAGACGCTGCGCACCGGCCGGTTGAAGCGGGGGTCGACGAGGTCGGTGGCCACCGAGTTGACCGGCTCCACCGTCGTCGGGCCGGCGCCGGGATGGGCCACCGGGACCCACCGGAACTCGGCGACGAACTCGGTCGCGCCACGGCGGTTGCCGCGGGTCCAGGTCACCGTGACGATCCAGTCATCGGAGGAGTCCATGGCGGCGTCCCAGGTCGCGGCACGGACATCCTCCTGCCGGGCGGCGTAGGCGGTGGCGAGCGACTCCCACAGGGTGTGCTCGGCGGGACCGTCGGAGAGCACCGGATAGGCCTGCCGGGCCAACTCCGCGATACGACGGCGCTCCATGTCGATAGGGTGCGCGTACGGCAGTATGCGGGACTCCGGGGCACCGGTCTCCGCGACGAGCTCCGCGACGGTCGCACCGTGACGCAGCCGCTTCTGGATCTCGCGGGGACGCAGTTTCACCCTGGGGCGGGGTTCCTCGGCCGCATGTTCGACCGCGGTGACGGTCAGCTGCGGGGCGGACGCGGAATCCGCGGAAGCGGGATCCCCGGTCGCGCCGGTGCCGGGTGCCGGGCTCCCGGCACCGGCGCCGGGAACTCCAGTGGCGGCCGTAGGATCCCCAGTCTCACCGGCTTCCTCGGCGGCCAGCTCCTGCGCGGCGGTGACATGGTCCCGCAACACACCGGTGACCGGGATCCGGTAGAGCCGGCCGCTGCCCGGATCACGCAGGACCAGGGAGGCTGCGTCACTGTCGTCGGGGACGAACTCCAGTTCCTGCATCAGTGCCTCCGTGTGCGTGGTCTGTTCCGTTGCCGGTTCGTGGCCGTGTGGTGCGTACTCGTTGACGACTGTAGCGCACACCTGCACCTATGTGGGGGAGGACGGCGCGGCAGTGGCGCCGACGGTGCCGCGCCCTACCTGTCGGCGACGCCCGCGCCCTACTTGTCGGCGACGCCCGCGCCCTACCTGTCGGCGACGCCCGCGCCCTACCTGTCGGCGACGCCCGCGCCCTACCTGTCGGCGACGCCCGCGTCGAGGATGTAGTCGATCGCCTGGGTCAGGGTGCGGATGTCCTCCGGCTCGATGGCCGGGAACATACCGATGCGCAGCTGGTTCCGGCCCAGCTTGCGGTACGGCTCGGTGTCGAGCACACCATTGTTCCGCAGGGTCTTGGCGATAACGTCGGCGTCAACGGAATCATTGAAGTCGATGGTTCCGACGACCAGGGAACGGGACGCGGGATCGGCGACGAACGGGGTCGCCTCGGCGCGACCCTCGGCCCAGCTGTAGAGGATCGAGGAGGACTCGGTGGTGCGGGCGACCATCCCGTCGAGGCCACCGTTGGCGTTCATCCACTGGATCTGGTTGTCCATCATCAGCAGGGTCGCGACGGCCGGGGTGTTGTAGGTCTGGTTCTTGCGGGAGTTGTCCACCGCGGTCTTGAGATCCAGGAACGCCGGGATGTAGCGGTCGGTGGCCTTGATCTCCTCGACACGCTCCAGGGCTGCGGGGGAGAAGGCGGCGAACCACAGGCCACCGTCCGAGGCGAAGCACTTCTGCGGGGAGAAGTAGTAGACGTCGGTCTCTGTGATGTCGACGGGCAGCCCGCCGGCGCCGGAGGTGGCGTCCACCGCGACGAGGGCGTCGGTGGCGGGACGTTTGACGGTGACCATCGCACCGGTGGACGTCTCATTGTGGGCCCAACCGACCAGGTCGGCGTCCGCCCCGTCGAGCTCGGAGGCCGCCGGTGCGGTGCCGGGCTCGAAAGCGTGGATGTCCGGCTCGGACAACCACGGGGCCTTCTTGGAGACGGTGGCGAACTTGCCGGAAAACTCACCGTAGGTCAGGTGGGCGGACTTCTCGCGGATCAGGCCGAAGGATGCGGCGTCCCAGAACGCCGTCGCGCCACCGAGGGAGGTGATGATCTCGTAACCCTCCGGCAGGTTGAACAGCTGGGCGAGCCCCTCGCGGACCGAGCCGACGACGTTCTTCACCGCAGGCTGGCGGTGCGAGGTGCCGATGACGTCGGTACCACCGGCGACGATCGCTTCGATCTGGGCCGGGCGGACCTTGGAGGGGCCGCAGCCGAATCGGCCGTCGGAGGGGATGAGATTCTCGGGGAGGGTCAGGAACTGATCGCTCATGGTGAGGTGCTGTCCGCTTTCTTGTCGTCGTCCCCCGGGTCGTGGTGATCCCGGGGTGTGCCACCGACCAGCCTAACCTGTACCGTGCAGCACGGGAACAGGCGGGAGGACAGAGACGGCGTAACTCTCACGCGGGGTAGGGGACTGGGGGTACCCGTGCAACGTACAATCGGGTACCGGCGTGTTGCCTGCCCCCGTAATTCTGTACAGTGTGTTCTATCCCACGGCTGTCCGCGGTCCGGTGTCACCGGCCGTGAGCCCTGTGACGGGCCGTCACCCGCGGTGATGATGGGACTGTGGACGTAACCGAGAACTACCGAGAACTTCAGATACATCGAAAGGGATGTCAATGGCTTCCGAGAACCAGGACAAGGCCGTTCTCCACTACCCCGGTGGCGAGTACGAGATGCCGATCGTGAAGGCGACCGAAGGAAACTCGGGGTTCGCCCTGGGGAAGCTCCTCGCTGAAACCGGTCTGACCACCTTCGACCCGGGTTACGTGAGCACCGGATCCACCAAGTCCGAGATCACCTACATCGACGGTGCGAACGGTATCCTGCGTTACCGTGGCTACGACATTGCCGACCTGGCCCACAACGCCTCCTTCAACGAGGTCAGCTACCTGCTGATCAACGGCGAACTGCCGAATGACGCGCAGCTCGAGGACTTCAACCACAACATCCGCAAGCACACGCTGCTGGATGAGGATTTCAAGAGCCAGTTCAAGATCTTCCCGCGCAACGCCCACCCGATGAACGTTCTGGCGTCCTCGGTGAACATCCTCGCCACCTACTACGAGGACCAGCTTGACCCGCTGAACAAGGACTTCCAGCTCAAGAACACCTACCGCCTGATGGCGAAGGTCCCGATGCTGGCCGCGTACGCCTACCGCGCGTCCAAGGGTAAGCCCTACATGTACCCGGACAACAAGCTCAACGCGCGGGAGAACTTCCTGCGGAACATGTTCGGTTACCCGACCGAGGACTACGAGATCGACCCGATCGTCGCCAAGGCCCTCGACAAGCTGCTCATCCTGCACGCCGACCACGAGCAGAACTGCTCCACCTCCACGGTGCGCATGGTCGCGTCCTCGCAGGCGAACATCTACGCCTCCATCGCCGCCGGCGTCAACGCCCTGTCCGGCCCGCTGCACGGCGGCGCCAACCAGGCGGTCCTGGAGATGCTCCAGGACATCCACGAGAACGGTGACGACGCCACCGAGTTCATGAACCGTGTGAAGAACAAGGAGCCGGGCGTCAAGCTCATGGGCTTCGGCCACCGCGTGTACCGCAACTACGATCCGCGTGCGGCCATCGTCAAGGAGTCCGCACACGAGATCCTCGAACACCTCGGTGGCGACAACCTCCTCGACCTTGCCATGAACCTGGAGCAGATCGCCCTCAACGACGACTACTTCATCAGCCGCAAGCTGTACCCGAACGTGGACTTCTACACCGGCCTCATCTACCGCGCCATGGGCTTCTCCGAGGACTTCTTCACCGTCCTGTTCGCCATGGGCCGTCTCCCCGGCTGGATCGCCCACTACATGGAGCAGGTCAACGACCCGACCGCCAAGATCAACCGGCCGCGTCAGATCTACACCGGAAAGTCCCTCCGCACGGTCACCCCGCGTTCCGAGCGCTAGCGACACCGGATTACGGGCCCCGGGCCGTCCGGGGGCACCGGCACGCCCCGGTCCCGTGAGACTCCAGACCCCCGGCCACATCAGATGTGGCCGGGGGTCTGCCGTGTCCGGGAGTGCCGGTGCCGGGGTCCGGAGCGCTGGGGTCCCGCTGGGGTCCGGAGGGCTGGGGGCGTGACGGGCATGTCGGCAGCGTCGGGGGAGCCGGGCCGGGGGACGGTGACGGCGAGGGTACCGTCGCTCCCGTACCTGCGTAACACCGGTGCTGATAGACTGACGCGGTTGTATTCGACGAGAAGAGGAGTGTGACCTTCATGGTCAAGCCGCAGATCGACGCCCAGCAGGGCCCTGCCCCCACAGAACTGGTCATCGAGGACATCACCGTCGGTGACGGTGCGGAGGCTGTCGCCGGTGGCATGGTCGAGGTCCACTACGTGGGCGTCGACTACGAGACCGGCCAGGAGTTCGACTCCTCCTGGGATCGTGGCACCACCATCGAGTTCCCCCTCGCCGGCCTCATCCAGGGCTGGCAGGACGGCATCCCCGGCATGAAGGTCGGCGGACGCCGTAAGCTCACCATCCCCCCGGAGCTGGCCTACGGGCCCGTCGGCAGCGGGAATCCGCTGGGCGGCCGCACCCTGGTCTTCATCATCGACCTCATCGACGCCAAGTAGCGACGTCAGCCAGCGACGCCAGCCAGCGACGCCAGCGGCGTCAACACAGGCTCAGCGGCCTTCCCCGTCCCGTGCGGACAGAGACAGGTCGACGGCGGGGCCCCGGGGTGACTCCCCGGGGCCCCGCCGTCTGCGTGCCGTGGGTCGCCGGAGTGCGCCGACCTTGTGCGGCGGTGGTCAGCCCCGCACCACGCTGCGCAGCCGCAGGGTGTTGATCCTCCCCAGTTCGCGTACCGTGGTCTCCCACTCGGTGACAGTCGGATTGTCGAGCCGACGCCGCAGCAGCCGCAGCACCTCATGACCGCCGATGCCCTGGGCACAGACCAGGAACAGGTGGTGGAACCGGTCCTCGTAGCGGCGGCCCAGGTCGGCGACCTCGGTGAGCACTTCGGGTGGGGACTCGAGGATGAACGACTGCTCCTCCCGTGAGTAGATGTCCGAGGTCTGCTCGCCGAGAACCGGGTGGGCCTGGATGCTGGCGAGCACCTCCACCCGAGGCATGCGGAGCAGTTCCCGGTGGGCGACGTCCAGCAGGTGTTCGAGGTTGCGGAACGGGGCGGCCGCGGCCACCTCTTCACCGAGGGTGGGGTTGTACAGCAGGTCACCGACCAGTGTGGAGATCTGCAGTGGAGTCATCCGGTTCAGTTCCGCCAGGGTGGTGTGGAAGGGGGTCGCCGTGCGGGTCGGGGCGATGAGGCGGGGTTCCGCGGCGTCGGAGGGGGTGTCGGAGATCGTCGGTGATTCGCTCATGACCACAGGTAACTCCCCCATCATTTCGGCACTGTTACGGTGCGGTGACTCCGAAAGTTAACCCACCGTCAGTAGCGTTAACTGGCAGTGTCCCGGGTTCACCGGCGTGGGGAGGTTACGCCTGCCGCAGCGCGCGCATCCACGTCAACCGACGACCGTTGTTGAGGATCGATCCGCGGTAGATCCGCGCCACGACCACCAGTACGAGGAACGTCACCACCGCGAGCAGCAGGAAAGACGCCACCAGGCCCGGGAACGACAGGTTCCCCGCCGCATACTGCATCGGCGCGACACCCATCGACATCGGCGGTACCCAGGTCAGTACCTGCATCAGGGGGGAATCCAACGCGGCGAAGCCGAAGATCGGCGGGTACATCACCGCGAAGAACAGGATCATCACCGGCATCTGTGTGCTGCTGAGATCCTCGGCCTTGCTCACCAACGCACCGGCCGCCGCGTACAGGGCACTGAAGAACAGCATGCCGAGCAGGTAGGAGACCAGCAGAACCCCGACGGTCACCGGCGGCAGGGACACATCCCCCGCCATCCCGGTGGCGGCCAGTGCCCCGAGCCCGGCACCCAGGATCACCGCGGTGCACACGAACCCCACGATGAGCATCGCGAGGACCTTGCCGAGCAGGAGGTCGAGGGGGCGGATCGTCGCCAGGATGATCTCCACGACCCGGGAGGACTTCTCCTCGGTCACCCGACCCCCCACGGCGGCGGAGAACGTCATGATGAACATGAGGATGACCATCGTGCCCGTCATCGTCGTGACGACCGCGGGCAGTGTGTCGTCGGTGGCCTCGTCGGAGACGTCGACGGTCGTCACCGATGCGTCCGGCAGAGCGGCGCTGAAGTCCGCAGGGTCGACCCCGATGGCGTCCAGCGCCTCCACCTGTGCGACGGAGGACGCCGTGATGTTCGCCGCGGCGACCAGTGCCGCGTCCGGTGTGCCATCACTGACCAGTTCGAATCCGGTGCCGGAGCGGATGAGTGCGGCGTCCTTCCCGTCGTCGGTCACCGCATCGACAGCGGCGTCGCGGTCAGGGACCCCGGTGACGTCGATGCCTCCACCGACAGCGACGGAGACCGTGGTGGCGTCGATCCCGGCGACCGCGAGCGAGGGATTGCCCTCGTCATCGTCGCCGAGCCAACTGAGGAGGAAAACACCACCGACGACCGCTACGAAGATGAGGGTGGCGGTGATGATCAGGCCCCTGCTGCGCATCGCGACCTGGATCTCGCGGGCGGTGACGGTGCGGATCGCGCGGATACGGGACCCCCGTGGTGACATGGTCATGAGTTCACGACCTCCTTGAACAGTTCGGTGAGATCGGGGACGAGGCGGGTGAAACCGTGGACCGGGCCGGCGGCCAACGCAGCGGTGAGGATGTCCTGGTCGTCGACGTCGCCGGCGTCGAGGATGACGGCGTCGGACGTGATGTCGGTGACGGTGGTGCCCGCCGGATACCAGTCGCGGGCGGCGGTGCGGACCTCGAAGCGGACCGGGCCGTTACTGCGCAGTTCATCGACGGTGCCCTCGGCCCGCATCTCACCGTGGGTGATGATGCCGACGCGGTCGCACAGTCGTTGGACCAGATCGAGCTGGTGGGAGGAGAACAACACCGGGATTCCCTCGGCGGCCTTCTGCTCCAGCATGTCGCTCATCACGGAGACGGCGACCGGGTCGAGTCCGCTGAACGGTTCATCGAGGATCAGCAGTTCCGGGCCGTGGACGAGACTCGCGGCGAGTTGGACGCGCTGCTGGTTGCCCAGGGACAGCTCCTGGAGCTTGGCCCCGGCCCGGTCGGCGAGGCCGAGCTGGTCGAGCAGGTCCGTCGCAGACGCTGCCGCGGCCTGCGGGGACAGCCCGTGGAGTTTGCCGAAGAACGCCAGTTGGTCGGCGATGCGTTCCTTGTCGTAGAGGCCGCGTTCCTCCGGCATGTAGCCGATGGTGCGGCGGATGTCGTCGTTGATCCGGACGCCGTCGACGCGCGCCTCACCGGAGTCCGCCGTGAGCACTCCGAGCGTGATGCGCATGGCGGTGGACTTTCCGGCGCCGTTGGAGCCGACGAATCCGTAGATCTCGCCCGCCGCCACGGTGAAGGACAGATTGGTCAGGGCCCGGACGGTGTCGTCGCCGGTGCCGAAGGTCTTGGTGAGATGGTCAAGTTCCAGGGTGGGCATCATTGCTCCTCGATGTCGGTGGTTCCATTGTCCGTGATTGCGGAGGGGCCGCGGGTACCGGGCCGAAGGTCGGCGATCCGAGGAAGACCCTGATGAGCAGGTCGGTGCGTTTCCGTGTCCGCCACGTCGGCAGTGAGTAAGCGACGTTGTCGCTGCGTACGCGCCGCTTCTCGGCCTGTCGGTCCGGGTAGCGGCTGCTAAAGGCGGGCATTCTCGTCATCAGCGGGGAAGCGTCCGTGGTGCTCATGGTCGGTGGGGACGGGGCGGGTCATGAGGGTTCCTTCCTGTCGTACCGGTAGATCTCGGTGGACATGGGGCCGAACGGGGTGCGGCTGAACACGGCCTCGACCGGGAGGGCGAAGACCTCGCAGATGCGGAACGCGAGGTCGAGGCTGGGGGAGTGGTCCCCGCGTTCCAGTGCGCCGACGGTCTGGGGGTTGACGCCTGTCAGCTCGGCGAGCTGTGCCCGGGACATGTCCCGTTCCGCGCGCAGCACCCGGACCCGGTTGTGGATCACAGCCTTCTTCTTTGGGTACACACTTCAGAGCGTTGTGTAAACCCAACGACTTGTCAATTGTCTACATCAGGGTGGCGTCCTCCCCCGCAGCGTCCCTGCGTCCTTCCTGCGTCCTCCCGGAGGTTGCGTCCCCGGATCAAGCAGCTCGTGGCAGCGAAGGCGGGAATCGGGGATGCAAACGTCGGAGGGCTGTTGCCGGGGGCACGGGCACACGTCAGGCAGGGAGTGGCGGCATACCCCGCGGTCCCGTAATCTGAGCGGAGCTGCGGGGGGTCGCAGCACAACAGGGGAAATGGGGGAACCATGAACACCGAGAAGCGGTTCTGGCGTACGAGCCATCTGCTCGCAGCCGGTATGACCAGGCACGGGATCACCCGGGCAGTCCAGAAGAAAGAGCTCTTCAAGGTCGTACACGGGGTGTGGTCGACCCGCGAGCCGACGGACGAGATCAGGCTCGGGTGCCTGGCCGCGACCAGACCGGGCCTGGTCTACACCGCGGAGACCGCAGCCTTCCTCTACGGACTGACCGACCTCTCCTGGCCGGGTACAGCCAAGGTGCCGAGGGGAACCAGCCACGACGGCGGCGGTCTGCTGAGACTGTCGACCGGGGCGTCCCGCAGGTCCAGGGTGCTCCGGGACATCCCCCTGGCATCCCCGCTGGAGACGGCGGTCGAACTCTCACTTCCGGATTCTGACCTGCGGACATTTCTGCAGGAGCAGTACTGCGGAGTCACAGGGAATGACGTCCTGGCCGAGGATCTCGCCGCGCTCCCCCCGAAGCGGAGGGGGCGGGCGGCGGAGCTGCTCGACGGCCTGATCACCGGCACGGCGAGCCACCTGGAGCTGAGGGCGGTGACGGCCGTCATCGGTGCACTCGACGGCATCGACGTGGAGGTGACCGTCAACGGAATGGTTGAGGGCTACCGCTTCGACATCGTCATCCCAGATGCGGACGTCGTCATCGAGATCGACAGTTTCGCCTACCACGGGGAGGGCGGGACGTTCACGACGGAGGACAGTCACCTGAAGGAGCGGTGGAAGAAGAACGCTGCGGCCCGTTTCGGCTGGACCGTGCTGTCCTACACCGACCGTTGCATCGACTTCACGCTGACGTACACGTTGAGCGAGATCGTGGACACCGTCCGCTACAACCTGAGGTATCCGCGCACGCGCCGGAAGCGGACCGATGAGGACCGCATCCGGACGGATTCGCCGGTGCACACCTGGAATCCGCTGCTGCTGTAGGGGCGGGGCCGGTTGGCTGGCCCCGTTCGGCTCGTGCCGATCGGAGTTCGCGTCCCCGGATCGCCTGATCTGTGGCGGCGACGGTGGAATTCGGGGACGCGAACGTCGGCGGCGGGGACGCGGGGACATGAGGACATGAGGACATGAGGACGCGTACAACGGGGACCATGACTGAATCGCAGAACACTCCGACCGGCACCGTCACCCTCAACGACGGCCACACCATCCCGCAGCTCGGCCTCGGCGTGTGGGAACTCACCCCCGAGCAGGCGTACACCTCCACCCGCGCCGCGATCGCCGCCGGCATCCGCCACATCGACACCGCCGCCGGCTACGGCAACGAGGCCAACGTCGGCCGCGCCGTGGCCGACGCCATCGAGGCTGGCGAGGTCACCCGCGACGACCTGTTCATCACCACCAAGCTCTGGAACGCTGACCAGGGGTTCGACGAGGCCACCGCCGCCATCGACACCTCACTCGCCAACCTCGGCCTCGACCACGTCGACCTCTGGCTCATCCACTGGCCGGTCCAGCCCTGGGGCCGCTACGTCGACACCTGGCGCGCCTTGATCGCCGCACGTGAGGCCGGCAAGACCACCAGCATCGGCGTCTCGAACTTCTTCCCCGAGGTGCTCGACGAGATCATCGCCGCGACCGGCGTCACCCCGGCGGTCAACCAGATCGAGATCCACCCGGGCTTCTCGCAGCCCGAGCAGCGCGCCGACAACACCGCCCGCGGTATCGTCACCGAATCGTGGTCTCCGCTGGGGCGTGGCGTCCTCGATCATCCGACGGTGACCGCCATCGCGGACGCGCACGGCGTCACCCCGGCGCAGGTGATCATCCGGTGGCACCTCGACCAGGGACTCGTGGTCTTCCCCCGGTCGAAGAACCCGGAGCGTGTCGCGGAGAACGCGGCGGTCGGCGGGTTCACACTCACCGCCGAGGAGATCGCCGGGATCACCGCGATCGACGGGGACACCGCCTACGCGGGTCGAATCGGTGGTGACCCGCGCACCGCGGTCTTCGGCACGCCGCTGGCCTGACCCTGCCTGAACCTGCCTGACCCTGCCTGATCCGGCACGCCGCTGGCCTGACCCTGCCTGACACGGATCGCCGGAATGGGGGACAATGGTCCCCATGACTGAATCCGCGGTGTCACTGGAGATCGACGGGCGGGTGGCGGTGGTCACCCTCATCCGACCGGAACGCAGAAATGCGCTGGACGCCGAGGTGTGCACGCAGCTCACCACCGCCCTGGAGGACGCCACCTCCGGAGGCGCCGTGCGTGCGGTCCTGTTGCGGGGCGAGGGCCCTGCCTTCTGTGCCGGTGCGAACCTCAAGGGCGGGGTCTACGCCGACAATTTCTTCGCAGCGCTCGAACGCATGCTGACCACCGTCACCGATCTTCCGGTCCCGGTCATCGCCGACATCCAGGGTCCGGCCGTCGGCGCGGGTTGCCAGCTCGCCCTGGCCTGTGACCTGCGCGTGGCGGGGGCTGGCGCGCGGATCTGGATCCCCGCGGTCCACCACGGCTTCGCCCTGGACGCCTGGACCGTACAGCGGGCGGTTGAGCTGCTCGGCGGGTCGACCGCCCGCAACATGCTCGTCGCCGGCGTCCAGGTCGACCAGACTGCCGCCCTGACCTGTGGGTTCGCCACCCTGTCCGGTACGTCTGCGGACGCCCTGGCTTTCGCCCACCGCGTCGCCGCCCAGGCGCCCCTGTCGACTGCGTGGTTCAAGAGGGCCCTCAACCACCCCGGGGCCCCGGGACTCACCGAGGAGGCGGCGGCCTGCTGGGCGAGCCGGGACGTCCGGGAAGCCCGGGACGCCCGTGACAATAACCGTGCCCCGGTGTTCGAGGGGCGGTGACCGCGTGCCTGAGAAGCTCACCGGACTCACCACCGACGAGGTGGCGCAGCGCGTGCGCGACGGCCGCGTCAACGTCACCGGCAGGGGCACGGGGCGCAGCGTCCTGCAGATCATCCGTGCGAACGTCTTCACCCGGGTCAATGCGATCCTCGGCGTCCTGTGCGCCATCGTCCTGTCGACCGGTTCATGGATCAATGCGGCGTTCGGCCTGCTCATCATCGCGAACTCGGCGATCGGCGTCATCCAGGAGCTGCGGGCGAAGCGGACCCTCGACAGTCTGAGAATCGTGGGGGAGACGCAGCCGACGGTTCTGCGTGACGGGGAGCGGTTGACCGTCCACCAGAGTGAGGTCGTCGAGGGCGATCTCATCGTACTGGGGTCGGGTGACGAGGTCGTCGTCGACGGACCGGTGCTCGACGGCGCGTTCTCGGTCGACGAGTCGCAACTCACCGGCGAAGCTGACCCGGTGCACAAGGAGGACGGTGAGGAGCTGCGCTCCGGGTCGTACGTCACGTCCGGCCACGGCGTCTACCGGGCGGAGAAGGTCGGCGACGAGGCCTACGCCGCCCGGCTCGCCGCGCAGGCGAGCGAGTTCTCATTGACGGATTCGGTGCTGATGAACGGCATCAACTCCATTCTGAAGGTCATCACCTGGCTGTTGATCCCCACCGGCGTCCTGACGATCTGGACGCAGCTGGTGCGCTCCGGTACGGACGTGAAGGAGTCCATCCTGTCGATGGCCGCGGCGATCGTGCCGATGGTGCCGGAGGGGCTGGTGCTGATGACGTCCATCGCCTTCGCCGCCGGCGTGGTCAGGCTGGGGAGGTACAGGGCACTGGTCAACGAACTTGTCGCGATCGAGGGACTGGCCAGGGTCGATACGGTGTGCACGGACAAGACCGGCACACTGACGACCAATGAGATGGAACTGGACGGGGTCCACGCCGCCGACGGTTCCGAGGCCCCGGTGGAGCTCCGTGACGCCCTCGGCAGGCTGGTCGCCACCCAGCAGGACCGCAACGACACCTCCGAGGCGATCGGTGCGGCGATTCCCGCCGAGCCGCTGACCGGAACCGAGATCCCCTTCAACTCACGCTACAAGTACTCGGGTGTGCAGACCGCCGACGTCGCCTGGATCCTCGGTGCCCCGGACGTTCTCCTCGCGCCCGGCAGTGAGGCCGCGGCGACAGCGAAGTCGCTCGGTGACGAGGGGCTGCGCGTCCTGGCCTTCGGCAGGGTCCCAGGGACACTCGCCGCGCCGGGGGAGGACGCCACCATGGCGGACGCCCCGACGCTGCAGGAGCCCGCACTGGTCACACTGCGTCA
Organism: uncultured Corynebacterium sp.; assembly: GCF_902782855.1. Taxonomy (GTDB): domain Bacteria; phylum Actinomycetota; class Actinomycetes; order Mycobacteriales; family Mycobacteriaceae; genus Corynebacterium. The sequence goes on along the minus strand of NZ_CACZOO010000291.1, from coordinate 6,962 downwards.
GCAGCTGCGTCCGGACGCCAGGGAGACGCTCGACTACTTCGCCGAGCAGAATGTCGACCTGAAGATCATCTCCGGCGACAATCCGGACTCGGTGAAGGCCGTGGCAGCCGGGGCGACCGACCGTGATCTCGTCGCCGTCGACGCCCGCGAGCTCACCGACCTGTCCGAGAAGGACTTCGACGCTGAGATCGCCCGGGCGAATGTGTTCGGCCGGGTGTCCCCGGAGCAGAAGCAGCAGATGGTCGAGTCGCTGCACCGTGCCGGCCGGACCGTCGCGATGACCGGTGACGGTGTCAACGACGTGCTCGCCCTGAAGAAGGCGGACATCGGTGTGGCGATGGGTTCCGGCTCGGCGGCGACCCGGTCGGTTGCGCAGCTGGTGTTGTTGACCAACCGGTTCTCCGCGTTGCCGAAGGTCGTGGCTGAGGGACGTCGTGTCATCGGGAACATCGAACGGGTGGCGAACCTCTTCCTCACGAAGACCGTGTACTCGGTGGTGCTGGCCCTGGTGGTCGGCATCCTGGGGATCTCCTTCCCGTTCCAGCCGATCCACGTCACCATCGTCGGGTGGTTCACCATCGGGATCCCGGCGTTCATCCTGTCGTTGGCGCCGAACACGGAGCGTCCCCGGGACGGTTTCGTGAGGCGGGTGCTGTCACTGGCGTTGCCGTCGGGGCTCCTGGTCGGTGGAATTGCGGTCGGGATGTGGATCGCGGTGTACCCGGGCGGCGACGCCCCGCAGATCGAGCGTGACCGGGCGGGAACCGCGGTGCTGTTGGCGTTGATCATCATGAGCCTGTGGGTGCTGGGGATCGTGGCGCGTCCGCTGAACCGGTGGAAGGTGCTGCTGCTGTGTGGCTGCGTGGTCGGCTATCTGGTGATCTTCACGGTGCCTTTCGTGCGTGACATGGTGTTGCTGGAGCCGGGGGACGCATCGTTGATGGTGACCGGTGCGATGGTCGGGGCCGGTGGCGCGGTGGTCATCGAGGTGGTGTACCGGGTGATGGCGACGGTGCGGGCGAAACGGCCGGAGGTGCCGCCCGTAAAGTAGTTGACATGTCACCTAAGCGGGTGCATGATCCGGCCGTCGACTTCGGCATCTTCACCATCGGCGACGTCACCACCGACCCCACCACCGGTCGCACCCCGACCGAGCACGAGCGCATCACCGCCACCGCCCTGATCGCCGCCAATGGCCCGGTGCGCCTGGCCGAGGACCACGCCTACGCCCGGCACCTCACCGAGGGCCGCCTCGACCTCATGCTCGGCCGCGGTAACACCGGCCCGGTCTACCCGTGGTTCGGCGGGGACATCCGCCAGGGCATGCCGCTGGCCGTCGAGAAGTACCACCTGTTGCGTCGGCTGTGGCGCGAGGAGAACATGAACTGGAAGGGCGAGTTCCGCACCCCGCTGCAGGGCTTCACCTCCACCCCGCGTCCCCTCGACGGTGCCCCGCCGTTCGTGTGGTACGGCTCGATCCGCTCCCCGGAGATCGCCGAGCAGGCCGCGCACTACGGTGACGGGTTCTTCCACGACAACATCTTCTGGAACATCGAGCACACCCGGCGCATGGTCCGGCTGTACCACCAGCGCTTCGAGCACTACGGCCGCGGTGCTCGCGAGGAGGCGGTCCTGGAGCAGATCGAGATCCTCGGCGCCGAGGTTGTCCCGGTGCTGCGTCGTGAGCTGGAGGCGCGGCGTCCGGTGAACGTGCCCTCGGAACCGCTCCAGGACGGCCTGCGGTCCGTTGGGCCGTCGGCGGGCCTGCCGGGGGAGGAGCCGTGAGGACGCTCGTCGTCGTCAACGCCGGTCTGGGTGATCCTTCGACGGCCAGGCGGGTCGCCGGCCGCATCGTGGACGCCGCGGTGCACCGGGTGAACGCCGCAGGTGCGGGAGTGGTCGGTGACATGCGACGAGGGCATACCGCCGTGGTGACGAAATGCCCTCTGACCTGCTGTCGAACGTTGTGCCCCAGGGCAGATTCGAACTGCCGACACCCGCTTTAGGAGAGCGGTGCTCTATCCCCTGAGCTACTGGGGCGCACCGCGTCAGTGTACCGCACACCGTCTTCACCTGTGTCACCGGGCACCCTCAGACAGTCCTGATCTGCGAGTGGTGGCACTCCCCGCCTGTGGCATGACCCCCGGCACCGGTGGGGGCGGGGGTCACGGGGCGCGCCGGTGGTCCATGAGCGCGGGTACAGGTGGTGCGGTGGTGTGGTGCTGTGGGCGGTACAGGTGGTGTGGTGCTGTGGGCGGTACAGGTGGTGTGGGTGGTGTGCCGGCAGAGTCGGTGACTAGTGGCTGACCGGAGCCTCGACTCCGACACCGGTGAGGGAGCGGACCTCCATCTCGGCCTGGAGAGCCTCCTTGTGGTCGGGCTTGCCCAGGTAGGTGCCCAGGACCGCGAGACCGAAGCCGAGCGGGACGGAGATGATCGCCGGGTTGGTCAGCGGGATGAACGACCAGTCCGCGTTCTCGAACATGGCGCCCTTGGCGCCGGAGACGGCGTCGGAGAAGATCAGGACGACCAGGGCGGAGATCAGGCCTCCGTAGGTGGACCAGACAGCGCCGGTGGTGTTGAACTTCTTCCAGTACAGGGAGAAGAGGATGGTCGGCAGGTTCGCGGATGCGGCGACACAGAAGGCCAGGGAGACCAGGAAGGCCACGTTCTGGTCCATGGCCAGGATGCCGAGGACCACCGAGACCACGCCGAGGACGACGACGGTGATCTTGGACACCCGGACCTGCTCCTCCTCGGTGGACTCGCCGTTACGGATGACCGAGTGGTAGAGGTCGTGCGCCACGGATGCCGAGGCGGTGATCGCCAGGCCGGCGACCACTGCGAGCACGGTGGCGAAGGCGACCGCGGAGATCAGGGCCATGAAGAGCGAACCGCCGAGTTCGAAGGCGAGGAGCGGGGCTGCGGAGTTCGCGCCACCGGCGGCCTCCTTGATCCGCTCCGGGCCGACCTTCCAGGCGGCGGCGTAGCCGACGACCAGGGTCATCAGGTAGAAAGCGCCGATGAGGACGATGGCCCAGACCACGGACTTACGGGCTTCCTTGGCCGTCGGGACGGTGTAGAAGCGCATGAGGACGTGGGGCAGCCCGGCGGTGCCGAGGCAGAGTGCGAGGCCCAGGGAGATGAAATCGAGCTTGTGCTGTATGTCGGCGCCGTACTTCATGCCCGGGTCGAGGATGGCGGTGGGATCGTAGGCGGGTTCCTTCCCGAAGACAGCGCTGTCGGGGTCGGCCAGTTTGGTGTTGTAGTCCCGGTGAGCGTCAACCGCGTTCTGCAGCAGCTCGGAGAAGTTGCCCTTCACCATCACGGCGACGATGACGACCATCATGAACACGCCGAAGATGAGCAGGACGGCCTTGATCATCTGGACGTAGGTGGTGCCCTTCATGCCGCCGATGAGGACGTAGGCGATCATCACTGCTCCGACGATGACAATGATGAGGGCCTGGAAGGATTTCTCGTGGATGTTCAGCAGGGTCGAGACCAGTGCACCGGCGCCCGCCATCTGCGCGATGAGGTAGAACAGTGTCACGCCGAGGGTGGCGAAGGACGCGGCGAGGCGCACCGGACGCTGCTTCAGGCGGAAGGACAGTACGTCCGCCATGGTGAATTTACCGGTGTTGCGCAGTGGCTCAGCGACGAGCAGTAGGGCGATGACCCATGCGACGAAGAAGCCGATCGAGTAGAGGAATCCGTCGTAACCGGTCAGGGCGACGGAGCCGACGATACCGAGGAAGGACGCCGCCGACAGGTAGTCTCCGGCGATGGCGAGGCCGTTCTGGGTGCCGTTGAAACTGGCGCCACCGGTGTAGAAGTCGGAGGCGGAGGACGTCTTCTTGCCGACCCGGGTCACGATGGTCATCGTCACCACGATGAACGCGATGAAGATGATGATGTTGAGTACGGGGTTGCCGGCGTCGGCGTCTGCGGCGAGGTAGTTGATGTTCATGGTGCTCCCTTACGCAGTCTTCGTGTCGGAGTAGGGGCCGGTGTGCTCGAGGCGGTTGCGGATGTCTTCGGTGCGCGGCTCAAGCTCGCGGTCAGCGAACTTCACGTAGACGTACGTGATGAGGAAGGTCGTGACGAACTGCAGCAGACCCAGGATGATGCCGAGGTTGATGTTCCCCCAGATCTTGTTCGCGTAGACGTCCGGGGCGAACATCGCGAAGATGATGTACAGCAGGAACCAGACGATGGCGGCGATGGTGACGGGGAAGGTGAAGGCGCGGCGCTTGTTGCGCAGCTCCCGGAACTCCGCACTCTGCTGAGTCGCGATGAATTCCTCGGCAGTTGGTGTGTGCCGGGGGTCGGGTGTCGACATGGGCTCCCTTTCGTGTTCGGTGATCCCTTGACTTGACGGATATCGAGCATGTCGCGCGCACGGCCCCCTGAGTCGTGGGGAGGTACCGGAGGGGGTACTGAGTGACAGCTGTCACAGACGTGCTGCGGATGGGAGATAAGTTACAGAAGTGTGCGAAGTCATTTCAATAATAAATGGAAAATCGCCCCCCGGGCGGTTCGCTCCACCCCCGTGGAATTGTGTGACGTGCGGCGACGCGAACCCCACAGGGGGTGCTCCCCGGCACATCTGCAGTGGTCAGACCATAAAGCTGCGTAACGAGATACTGTCGGAAATATGCACAACCCCCCGCAGTGCAGATCAGTTGCGGTCCCCGGTCAGTTGGCGTCCCCGGTCAATTCTGCGACACGGCGTCGGACCTGACCGGCCGGCGGGTTGGTGGCGTAGGAGCCGTCAGCGTATCTCACGGTCGGGACCACCCGGTTGCCGTTGTTGACGGATTCGACCCAGGCTGAGGCGTCCGCGTCCTCCTCGACGTCGATGCGGGTGTAGCCGGTGCCGGAACGGTCGAGACTGTCGACCAGTGACGAGCAGAACGGGCACCAGGTGGTGGTGTACAGGGTGACGACGGGTGAGTCCGCCATAACGGGGTCCTTTCAGGAGCCGGCGACGCGGCCGGGTACGGGGCGACGGGTGGAAAGAGAGTGGACAGGGTCAGGAACGGTCCCGGGTGAAGTCGCAGATCCGGTAGCGGACCGGATGCTCCCCGGTCAGGGCGGTGCCCCGTGCGGAGGTGAGCCACGGGCCGTCGTGGGCGGTGAAACCCGGCTCGACCCGCATGTCCGGAGCATAGACCCGGAACCGGTCGGGGGCACCGCAGTCGATCTCGGTGACGACGACCCGGTCGGCGACCCGCACACACTGCCGGTAGACGTGCCCGCCGCCGAGGATCCATACGGTGGACGCCCCGGTGTCCACCGCGGCGCGTCCGGCGGCGAGCACGGCGTCCGGCAGGGAGGTGTGGACCGTTCCCCCTGGAGCGTCGTAGTCGGCGTCCCGCGTGATGATGTGGTTGTCGCGGCCGGGCAGCGGGCGGAACCGCGGGTCCAGTGCCTCCCAGGACACGCGCCCCATCACCACCGGTGTCCCCATGGTGGAGGACTGGAAGTGTGCGAGGTCCTCGGGCAGGTACCAGGGCATGTCGTCGCCGTCGCCGATGACACCGCCGGTGGTCTGGGCCCAGATCATGCCGATCTCCACGTCGGCCGGGAAGTCGGGGAGGTCGGCCCGGGTGATCTGCGGCCGCGCGGCGAAGGTGGCCCTGCTTTCCGCGGTGCCCATCAGACAGCCACCGGGGCCTTGATGCCGGGGTGGGGGTCGTAGCCTGTGACGACGATGTCGTCGAAACCGTAGGAGAAGAGGTCGGGGGCCCGGCGGAGTCGGAGGGTGGGGTAGGGCCGCGCTTCCCGGGAGAGCTGCAGTTCGACCTGCTCGACGTGGTTGTCGTAGATGTGGCAGTCGCCGCCGGTCCACACGAACTCGCCGACCTCCAGCCCCGCCTGCTGGGCGAACATGTGGGTGAGGATGGCGTAGGACGCGATGTTGAACGGAACGCCGAGGAACATGTCCGCGCTGCGCTGGTACAGCTGGCAGGACAGCTTCCCGTCGGCGACGTAGAGCTGGAACAGGAGGTGGCACGGCGGTAGAGCCATGTTCTCCAGTTCGGCGACGTTCCAGGCGGAGACGATGTTGCGCCGGGAGTCCGGGTTGTTCTTCAGTGTCTCCAGGGCGCGTGTGATCTGGTCGATGTGCCGACCGTCCGGGGTGGGCCAGCTGCGCCACTGGACGCCGTACACCGGGCCGAGCTCGCCGGACCCGTCGGCCCACTCGTCCCAGATGCTCACGTTGTTCTCGTGCAGCCAGGAGACGTTCGAGTCGCCGCGGAGGAACCACAGCAGTTCGCCGACAATGGAGTGCAGGTGCACCTTTTTCGTGGTGATCAGCGGGAAGCCGTCTGTCAGACTGAAGCGCATCTGGCGGGCGAACAGGCTGCGGGTGCCGGTGCCGGTACGGTCGTCCTTGTGGACGCCGTGCGCCAGGATCTCACGGAGGAGGTCCTCATAGGGGGTGGGGACGGGGGAGACCGGTGGTGCGACGCTCATGCACACCAGGATAGGCGGCCGGCACCGGGGACGGTGGACGCGGGGTCTGACCCGGGCTCAGTCCGAGACGGACTGTTCCGGCCAGTCTCCGTCGAGGGTCGCCAGCTGGTCGAGGAACAGGTCGACGCACTGCCGCCAGTGGCGGCGGGACGCCGCGGTCAGGTCCCCGGTACCGGTGATCTCCACACCCGACGCACGGAACGTCCGGGGCGCGGGGTCGGCGCCGGCCGGCCGGTTCATCTCCGCGGCGCGGCGGTGCAGTCGGGCGGACGCGGCGATGGTGAGGGCGCTGATGTGGGAGACGGCGAAGACGACCTGCTGCCGGGTGTAGCCGAGTGCGGTCAGTCGGTCGAGGATCCGGTGGGAGTCGGGCCATATTCTCCTCAGCAGGCCGGAGAAGGTGCCGAAGGTCCGGTCGAGGCCCGGGTACCGGGTGAACAACCGCCAGTCGAATTCGGCGACGGTGTCGAGGACCTCCC
>NZ_CACZOO010000290.1 GCF_902782855.1 uncultured Corynebacterium sp. | reverse complement strand
CCGTGGACCGGCTCGAACATGGAGGGATTCTCACGTGACGGGTCGATGTTGCCGGACGCCGCCAGACCGATGCCGCCGGTGACCGCACCGGCGAGGTCAGTGAGGATGTCACCGAAGAGGTTGTCGGTGACGATGACGTCGAAACGCCCCGGGTCGGTGGTCATGTAGATGGTGGCCGCGTCGATGTGGCAGTAGTCCACCGTGACCCCGGGGAAGTCCGCGCCGATGGTGTCGACGGCGCGAGACCACAGACCACCGGCGTTGACCAGCACGTTGGTCTTGTGGACCAGGGTCAGCTTCTTCCGGCGGGACTGCGCGCGCTCAAAGGCGTCCCGCACGACGCGGGACACGCCGTACCAGGTGTTCTGGCTCAGCTCACTGGCGACCTCGTTCTCGGTGCCTTCGCGCAGGGTACCACCGTTGCCGCAGTAGAGGCCCTCGGTACCCTCGCGGACGACGACGAAGTCGATCTCTCCGGGGTTCACCAGCGGGGAGGACGAGCCCGGGTAGAGCTTCGCCGGACGCAGGTTCACCGCGTGGTCCAGCCTGAAGCGCAGCGGCAGCAGCAGCCCCCGCTCGAGGATGCCGGCCGGCACGGAGCGGGGGTCGCCGATGGCGCCGAGGAGGATCGCGTCATGCTCTCTGAGGGACGCCAGGTCTGCGTCGGTGAGTAGTTCGCCGTTGCGGAGGTAGCGGCGGGCGCCCAGGTCGTAGTCGGTGGTGTCGATGGTCTCGTCGCCGGTCACGGCATCGAGGACCTTGAGCGCCTCGGCAGTGACCTCGGTTCCGATTCCGTCTCCGGCAATGACGGCGAGTTTCATTCCGTGGGCTCCTTAGCGTCCAAATGTCTCACATCGTTGGAAATTTCCGCCAGAATACCACGTTCTGTGGACCACCCGACCTGTCACCCCGGGGTCACAGCCTTCACCCCCGACCACCCACCGGACCTTTCCATATCACTCCGGCACGGACTATTCTGACTCTGCCCTTGAGCTTTGGTGAGCCTCACCGATTCCGTAGCGTCAGGGCGCCGACGCACTACACGCCGGACACGGAAAAGCACTACATCAGAAAGCCGGGGTCAGTGTTCTACACCAACGCCCTCATCGGACTCCGCGAGGGACTGGAGGCCACCATGGTGGTCATCATTCTCGCCGCGTACCTCAAGAAGACCGGGCAGCGACGGTCCTACCCCTGGTTATGGGGTGGGATCATCGCGGCGCTCGCAGTCACGGTGGGCGTCTTCCTCATCATCCACTTCGGCACCAAGACCCTGACCACCACCGGCCAGGAGCTCATCGGCGGTATCGCCTCGATCGTCACCGTCGTCCTGGTCGTGTGGATGCTGATCTGGATGAAGGGCGCGAGCCGGAACATGACCGCCGAGCTCGAGGGGAAGATGGAGAAGGCCGTGGCCGTCGGCCCCGTCGCCGTCGCCACCGTCGCCTTCATCGCCGTGGCCCGCGAGGGAATCGAGACCGCACTGCTCGTCTTCGACTCGTTCAGCAGGTCCCTCGGCGTCCCGTTCGCCGGTCTGGTCACCGGAGTGGCCGTCTCCATCGCGATCGGCGTCGCCATGTACTTCGGCGCTGTCAACATCAACCTGAAGATGTTCTTCCAGATCACCGGGCTGCTGCTCATCCTCGTCGCCGCCGGGATCCTACGCTACGGCATCACCGACCTGCAGGAGGCGAACGTGCTGCCGGGACTGTCCGACTACGCCTTCGACATCTCCGGCGTCATCGAACCCGGCACCTGGTACGCCACGCTGCTGGAAGGCATGTTCAACGTCGTGCCCACGCCGACGGTTCTCGCGTTCACCGGCTGGGCACTGTTCCTCGTCCTCGCCCTACCCGCCTTCTTCTGGCCGGTCAGGAAGAAGTCCACCACCTCCACCCATTCCACCGAAGGAACCCACTGAATGAAGATCTCCCGCATCTCCCGCACCGCACTCGCTGTACCGGCTGTCCTCGCTCTCCCGCTGAGCATGGTCGCCTGCGCCGACAAGGACGATGACGCCACAACCTACACCGTCGCCGCCACCGACGACTCCTGTGACGTGAGCTCCTACGACGCCAGGACCGGCAACAACAACTTCGAGGTCACCAACACCGGCAAGAAGATCACTGAGTTCTACGTCTACACCGACGGCGGACGCGTGGTCGGTGAGGTCGAGAACATCGGCCCGGGTGCGACCCGCAAGCTCCTGGTCTCCATCCCCGAGGCCGGCACCTACCGGACCACCTGTAAGCCGGGCATGGTCGGCGAGGGCATCAGCCACGACCTCACCGTCACCGGCGACGCGGTCGACCTCGCCGAGGGCGACGACAAGCTCACCGCGGCCGTCGAGGGTTACCTGCGCTACGTCCGGTCCCAGACCACCGCCCTGCAGGAGTCCGTCGGCACCTTCACCGACGCGATCCAGGCCGGCGACGTGAACACCGCAAAGTCACTGTTCGCCCCGACCCGCACCTACTACGAGCGCATCGAGCCGATCGCCGAGTCCTTCCCCGATGACCTCGACCCGCGCATCGACCTGCGCGAGGCGGACCTCGAGGACGGCCAGAAATGGACCGGCTTCCACAAGATCGAGAAGGCCCTCTGGGTCGACGGCAAGATCACCGACGAGACCAGGAAGGACGCCGACCAGCTGGTCGCGGACGTCCGGGAACTCGTCGACGGGGTCAATGCCGGGGACTTCACAGTCGCCCCCGACCTCATCGCCAACGGTGCCCACGGTCTGCTCGACGAAATCTCCACCTCCAAGATCACCGGCGAAGAGGACACCTTCTCCCACACCGACCTCTGGGACTTCCAGGCCAACCTCGACGGCTCGAAGGCCGCCGTCGCCGCCCTGGAGGAGAGCATCGACGAGAAGGACCCGAACCTCCTCGCCGACATCAACGCCAAGTTCGACAGCGTCCAACAGCTGCTCGACACCTACCGCGAGGGTGACGGCTTCATCTCCTACGACAAGGTCAGCGAGAATGACCGCAAGAAGCTGTCCACCGCCCTCGACCAGCTCAACGAGCAGGTCTCCAAGGTCACGGGCGTCGTCACCGGGGCGGAGGCGAACTAACATGACCCGCGGGTCCGTCTCCCGACGTGGCTTCCTCACCGGCCTCGGTCTCACCGGTCTCGGTGCTGCCGCAGCAGGTACCGTCGGAGCAGGTGCACTGGCCGCCTGCTCCTCCGGTGACGGCGACACCCAGATCGTCCCGTTCCGGGGGGAACACCAGGCCGGCGTCACCACCGCACAGCAGGAGCACCTGCACATTGTGGCGTTCAGCGTCCTCACCGGTGACCGCGGGGAGCTGAGGGAGATGCTGTCCACCTGGACCGCCATGGCGGAACGGATGACGCAGGGGAAACAGACCACCGACGGTGGTGCACTCACCGACGTCGACGCGGACGCCAACGAGGACCCGGACAACACCCTGAACCTCGTCCCGGACGACACCGGCGAGGCGTTGGACCTGTCCTCCGGAAACCTCACGGTCACCGTAGGATTCGGCCCGTCCCTGTTCGACAAACGGTTCGGCCTCGCTGACCGGAGGCCCAAGGAGCTCGAGTCGTTGCCGAAGTTTCCCGGCGATCAGCTGCAGGACGCCCTGTGCGACGGCGACATCGTCATCCAGGCCTGCGCCGACGACCCCCAGGTCGCGGTCCACGCGGTCCGGAACCTCACCCGCGCGGGAACCGGCGTGGTCGAGGTGAAGTGGTCGCAGCTCGGGTACGGTGCGGCGTCGAAGACCACGAAGGAGGAGGACACCCCGCGCAACCTCTTCGGGTTCAAGGACGGCACCCGCAACATCACCGCCGACGAGACCGACGACGTCGCGAAGATGGTGTGGGTCTCCGACGACCGGGCCGACAGTGCGGGGCCGGACAACTGGATGGCCGGTGGATCGTACATGTGCGTCCGCCGGATCAGGATGCTGCTGGAGGTCTGGGACCGCCAGATCCTCGACGACCAACAGCACACCTTCGCCCGGTACAAGGGGTCGGGTGCCCCGATCGGCACGAAACACGAGAATGACGACGTCCCCTTCGACCTGTACCTCGGCACCGGGGGGCCGGCGATTCCCACGGACTCCCACGTCTTTCTGGCCCACCCCGACCAGAATGACGGGCAACGGATGCTGCGGCGGGCATACAATTTCATTGAAGGGACGGACTCGATGGGGCATCTGTCTGCCGGCCTGTTCTTCATCGCCTACGTCGCCGCACCCTCGGAGAACTTCACGCCGATCCAGATGAAGTTGGCGCACAGCGACAAGATGAACGAGTACGTGCGCTACGAGTCGAAGGCGATCTTCGCCTGCCCGCCGGGACTCGCGGACGGGCAGGACTGGGGCACCGCCCTGTTCGGGGACGTCTAGACCGCGTCCGGGCTAGACCGCGTGGGGTCCGTGCGCCTCCACCGCGTTGCGGCTGAGGAGCATGACCACCACGGCGAGGAACGCGGCGGCCGCGGCGACGTAGTACGGGGTGGACAGGTCGACGTGTTCGGCGATCTTCGTGGCGGTGTAGGGGGCGATGACACCACCCATCCACCGCACGAAGTTGTAGGCCGCCGAGGCCACCGGCTGCGGGTGGTCTGAGACGCTCATCGCCATTTCGGTGTAGACCGTGTTGTTGATGCCCATCAGTGCACCGGAGATGACCACCAGGACGACGACCACTGCCCTGTTGTCGTGTGCCAGCCCCAGCAGGACGTACATGACGAGCAGTGAGACCAGCATGATCATCGAGGTGTTCGCCGCGCCCACCCGGTTCTGGACCAGGGGGGCGACGATGACGGAGCACACCGCCAGGGCGCAGCCCCAGCCGAAGAAGACCAGCCCGATGCCGTACTCCCCGGATTCCTTGATCACCGGGAGAAACGGGGTGTAGGCCAGCACGGTGAAGAAACCGAAGTTGTAGAACAGGGCGGAGAAGGAGACCCCGAACAGGCCACCGTGACGCAGGGCCCTCAGGGAGTCGAGGAAGCCGGTCTTCACGGCGGGCGTCGGCGTCTTCGGCAGCTTGAGCAGCAGGACGACAAGGGCGATGAGCATGAGCACGGCGGTGCCGAAGAACGGTCCGCGCCAGTTCATGTGCCCCAGTACCGCGCCGACCAGCGGACCGCAGGCCATGCCGAGTCCGAGTGCCGCCTCGTAGAGGATGATCGCCACGGCACGTCCACCGGTGGCCACGGCGACGATGACCGCCAGTGCGGTGGCCACGAACAGGGCGTTGCCCAGACCCCAGCCGGCGCGGAATCCGACGAGTTGGCCGACACTGCCCGATGTACCGGCGAGGGCGGCGAAGATGACGATGAGGGCGAGGCCCGACAGCAGTGTCCTCTTGCCGCCGATCCGGCTGGAGACGGCGCTGGTGATGAGCATCATCACGGCGGTGACGGCGAAGTAGCTGGTGAACAGCAGAGACACCTCGGAGGGGCCGGCGTCGAGGTTCTCGGCGATGGCCGGGAGGATCGGGTCGTCCAGTCCGATGCCCATGAAGGCGAACACGCACGCCAGCGCGGTGGCCCACACGGCGATCGGCTGACGCAGTATCGACTGCTTCTCTGATTCGAACGTCGCGGCATCCATGCTCACCGTGGGTAGTCCTGTCACCTCATGTCCGCCCACGCGGTCATCGCCTCCTGTGCCTGTCGGTTGTCGTCTGATCCCGGATGACGTCCCCGGCCAGTCGGGCCAGTGGGCCGAGTCCGTCCCGGATGCACTGCACATCGTCGTCGGAGAGCCTCTCCAGGTGCACCCCGAGGACGTTGTTGCGTTCCCGGTTCACCCGGTCGAGGGCGTCGCGTCCCCGTTCCGTGATCGTCACGAGGGTCACCCGCGCGTCCTCGACGGAGCCGGCGCGTTCCACGAGACCTGCGGACTCCAGCCGGGAGACCAGCTGGCTCATGCCCGGTTGGGTGACGCCGCCGAGCTTGGCGAGGTCGCCGACCCTGGCGGGGGCCGAGGAGAGCGTGTTGAGGACGCTGACCTGTGGGGTCGAGAGATCTCCCGGATACACGAGGACGCGGGTCATCTGGACGGCGAGACGGATGGCGTCCCGCATGTCCTGGGCGAGCGTGAGGCTCGCCGCAGAGGGCTCTTCGACGATGTGTGCCACGATGCAGAATCCTATTATATAAGTTGGTTATTGACAAGAGGGTGCGTCCGCCACAGACGACCGGACCCGGGCGGCCACCGCGGTGACGCGGTGACCGCCCGGGTCCGGGGCCGGGGGACTGACGATGGAGGGACGGAAGCCAGGGTGCGGAAGCTAGGGTGCGGAAGCTAGGCCAGGTCCAGCTGCACGGCGCGGGAGGCGGACAGAGCTTCACCGATCCGGGCCACGAGATCCGCCGGGATCTCCTTCTCGACACGCAGGACGAGGGTGGCGGACCCTTCGGTGAGATCCTGGGACAGGGCGGCAGCGTTGATGTTGATGCCCTCGCGGCCCAGGAAGGTGCCGACGGTACCGAGCGCGCCCGGCTGGTCGGTGTAGGTGAGGAAGAGGTTCAGACCCTCGGCGCGCAGGTCGAGGCCGCGGTCGTTGATCCGGACGATCTTCTCGATGTGCTCCAGGCCGGTCAGCGCACCGATCACGGAGACCGAGGTGCCGTCGCCGGCGACGGCCTTGACCTCGAGGACCGAGCGGTGGGTGACGGACTCGTCGGCGGTGGTGACGGTGAGGCCCACGCCCCGCTCCTCCGCGATCTGCGGAGTATTGACGAAGGTGACCTGCTCGTCGACGACGCCGGCGAAAACGCCACGCAGGGCGGCCAGGCCCAAAGCGTCCACAGACTCGGTGGACAGCTCACCACGGGCCTCGACGGACACGGTGGAGACCGGGGCGTCCAGCAGCGCGGAGGCGACCTTGCCGAGCTTGGTGGCGAGGTTCAGCCACAGTGCGACCTCCTCGGAGACGCGGCCACCGGTGACGTTCACGGCGTCCGGCACGAAGTCACCGGCGAGCGCCTTGAGAACGGAGGCTGCGACGTCGGTGCCGGCGCGGTCCTGGGCCTCGACGGTGGAGGCTCCCAGGTGCGGGGTCACGACGACCTCGTCCAGGCCGAACAGCGGGGAGTCGGTGCAGGGCTCCTTGGAATAGACGTCGAAACCGGCACCGCGGATCCGACCGGACGTGATGGCGTCGGCCAGGGCCTGCTCGTCGACGAGGCCGCCACGGGCCGCGTTGATGATGATCTGGCCCTTCTTGGACTTCGACAGGAGCTCGGCGTTGAACATGCCCGCCGTCTCCTTCGTCTTCGGCAGGTGGATGGTGACGAAGTCGGCGCGGGCGACGAGCTCGTCGAGTTCCACGAGCTCGACGCCGAGCTGGGCGGCGCGGGCCGGGTTGGCGTAGGGGTCGTAGGCGATGATCTCGGTCTCGAAGGCGGCGAGACGCTGGGCGAAAAGCTGGCCGATGTGGCCGAAGCCGACGATGCCCACGGTCTTGCCGAAGATCTCGACACCCTTGAAGGACGAGCGCTTCCACTCTGCGTCACGCAGGGTCTTGTCGGCGGCCGGAATCTGACGGGCCGCGGAGAGCAGGAGCGCGATGGCGTGCTCACAGGCGGAGTGGATGTTGGAGGTCGGGGCGTTGACGACCATGACACCCCTGGCGGTGGCGGTCTCGATGTCGACGTTGTCGAGGCCGACGCCGGCGCGGCCGATGATCTGCAGCTTCGGAGCCGCAGCGAGCACTTCGGCATCCACGGTGGTGGCGGAGCGGACGAGCAGGGCGTCCGCGTCCCTGACGGCATCGAGAAGTTCCGGGCGGTTCGGACCGTCGACCCAGCGCACCTCGACCGAGTCTCCGAGTGCGTCAACGGTGGACTGGGCGAGCTTGTCGGCGATGAGGACGACGGGACGGGAATTCTGGCTCACAGGATCTCCTGAAAAGTGTGATGTTCCTGAACCACCCGGCACGACCGCGTCGGATGGCAGGGCCCACGCCTTGACGACCTTCCGGCGGTGGGGCCGGTGACGGTGGCGTACGACTACGGACAGTTTAGTACGTCAAGAGACGTCAGTGGGATGCAGGCCACGCAAACTGACCATCCAGTGGGAACCGACGGGTCGGATGTCTGCCGGACGACCCGTCACGGTCACCCGCACACAGCGTCCTCGTGCCCCTCATGCCCGCATTCCTCCACCTGGACGGTCGCATGGTCGACACCGAAGTCGCGGAACACCTGCTGCACCCGGTCCAGGACCGCGCACCGCCCCTCGCCCGGCTCCGCCCCGTCGGTGACGACATGGACCGACGCCACGGCGGATTCCCCGTCCACGCTCCACACGTGCAGGTCGTGGATCTTCTCGACGCCGTCCACACACACCAGGGTCCCCCGCAGACCCGTCGCGTCCACCGCGTCGGGGACCCGCTCCATGAGCACCGCACCCGCGGTGCGCAGCAGAGTCCAGGACCGCGGCAGGATGAGCAGGGCGATGATCAGGGAGGCTGCCGGATCGACCCAGCTCCACCCGGTGAAGCCGATGACGACCGCGGCGACGATGACCGCCACCGAACCCAACAGATCCGCGAGGACATGCAGGTAAGCCCCACGCATGTTGAGCGACTCCTCCCGCCCGCCGTTGAGGATGACCGCGGAGACGAGGTTCGCCACCAGGCCGATGACCGCGATGACGAGCATCATGCCCGTTTCGACCTCCACCCCCTCCCCCATGCGGCGGAACGCCGAGACTGCGATCCACGCGGCGATGACGCAGACCGCGCCGGCGTTGACGGCGGCGGCGAGCACCTCGGCGCGACGGAAGCCGTAGGTGGACCGCCGGGTCGCGGGCCTGGATCCGATCACCATCGCCAGGGCCGCGACGATCAGCCCACCGGCGTCGGAGAGCATGTGACCGGCATCCGCCAGCAGGGCCAGGGAACCGGACGCCAGCCCACCGACGACCTCGGCGGTGAAGATGACCGACGTCATGGCTATGACCACCCAGAGTCGCTTCCCCCGGACCCGGGAGTGGTCGTGGGAGTGGGTGTGGTCGTGGGAGTGGGTGTGGTCGTGACCCATGAGGGCCCCTCTCATTTTCATTAACGCGTCACCACCCAGCATAGGAACTCGGTCACCGCAGGTCAACAACTATTTTAGGCAAGGGTAATCATTTTCATCAGCGCGGAGAAGATCCGCTCCGGACGGAGATCCCGGGACCGGGGACAGCGGAACCCCCCGGGGCACTGCAACTGCAGTGCCCCGGGGGGGGTTCTCCGCGCACTCGCGGACCGGACCAGACGGACCAGACTAGGCGGTCTCGTTGAGCGGGTTCTTCACCCAGCTCATCATGTCGCGCAGCTTGGCACCGGTGGCCTCGATCGGATGCGCGGCGATGGTGGCGCGGATGCCCTCGAGCTCCTTGTTTCCGCCCTCCACATTGGCGATGAGACGCTTGACGAAGGTGCCGTCCTGGATATCGGTGAGGACGTCCTTCATACGCGCCTTGGCGCCGGCGTCGACGATGCGCGGGCCGGAGAGGTAGCCGCCGAACTCCGCGGTGTCGGACACCGAGTAGTTCATGTTGCCGATACCGCCTTCGTAGATGAGGTCGACGATGAGCTTCATCTCGTGGAGGACCTCGAAGTAGGCCATCTCCGGGGCGTAACCGGCCTCCGTGAGGACCTCGAAGCCGCTCATGATCAGGTACTCCAGACCACCGCAGAGCACCGCCTGCTCACCGAAGAGGTCGGTCTCGGTCTCTTCCTTGAAGGTCGTGGCGATGACACCGGCACGGGCGCCACCGATGGCGGCGGCGTAGGACAGGGCCAGGTCATGCCCCTCACCCTTCGGGTCCTGGTCCACGGCGATGAGGCACGGGACGCCGTGACCGTCGACGTACTGGCGACGGACGAGGTGCCCCGGCCCCTTCGGGGCCGCCATGGCGACGGTGATGCCCTCGGCCGGCTTGATGAGGTCGAAGTGGATGTTCAGACCGTGGCCGAAGAAGATGGCGTTGCCGTCCTCCAGGTTCGGGGCGATGTCGTCGGCGTAGATCTTGGCCTGGGAGGTGTCCGGAGCCAGGATCATGACGACGTCGGCCCACTTGGCGGCCTCGGCGTTGGTGAGGACCTTGAAGCCGGCCTCCTCCGCCTTGGCGCGGGACTTCGAGCCCTCACGCAGACCGATGACGACCTCGACACCGGAGTCACGCAGGTTCTGGGAGTGTGCGTGGCCCTGGGAACCGTAGCCGATGACAGCGACCTTGCGGCCCTGGATGATCGACAGGTCAGCGTCGTCGTCGTAGTAGACGTCAATTGCCATGGGGAAACAGCCTTTCGTGGGATGTAACGAACTCTGCACTGGATCGTAGCAGAATGTGTACCAGAGTGTGAGACGGAACATCTCACACGATGACTACAGGGAAGGTCAGAGCTTCGCCGGATACATGGCCTTGGGGCCCCTGCTCACGGCGGTGAGACTGGATTCGACGAGCTCGCGGATACCGTAGGGCTCGAGCACCTCCAGCATCGCCTGGAGCTTGGTCGGGGTACCGGTGGCCTCGATCACCAGGGACTCCGGCCCCACGTCCACGACGTGGGCGCGGAAGAGCTTGGCCGCCTCGACGACCTGGGTGCGGTTGGAGTTGTCTGCACTGACCTTGACCAGCATGAGGCTGCGGCAGACGATCGACTCCGGATCGTGGCGGGACACCTTGATCACCGGGATGAGCTTGTTGAGCTGCTTGGTGATCTGCTCGATGACGTGGTCCTCCCCCTCCACCTGGATGGTGAAGCGGTTGACGCCCTCGACCTCGGTGCGCCCCGAGGCGATGGAGATGATGCTGAAGGCCCGCCGGGTGAACATGCCCGTGATGCGGGACGCGATACCGTCGACGTCCTCACACAGCACGCTGAGGGTGTGGATCTGCGACATTAGTTCTGCTCCCCTTCCTGAATGGTGGCCTGGATGGCCTCCGGGGTCTCGGCCGCGGAGTTCTCCTCGTCGAACAGTGGACGGAGATCCCGGGCGTACTGGACCTCGTCGTTGGAGGAACCGGCTGCGATCATCGGCCAGACCTGGGCGTCCTCACCGACGATGAAGTCGATGACGACCGGACGGTCGTTGATCTCACGGGCCCGCCGGATGACGTCGGCGACGTCGTCTTT
>NZ_CACZOO010000289.1 GCF_902782855.1 uncultured Corynebacterium sp. | reverse complement strand
GTTGTCGCCCGTGATCCGGACGATAGCTTCCCCGATCCACATGTGCAGTGGCCCGTAGGGGGTGGTCGTGTTCCGCCAGTCCGGACTGACCTCGAAGAAAACCCTGCCCGGCACAGCGGAGGCACCGACCTCGTAGGGGTCGAAGCCGTGGCTGCTCAGCGTGCCCTGCATGAGATAGGAGTAGACGTCCCGGCTCATCAACGGACCGGCCAGCAGCAACGGGGCGGTCCAGGCGACGATCGGGGCGACGCCGAGCGACTCACCGTGGCGCAGCAGCCGTCCGCCGAGGACCGCCCAGGAGACCACCAGGGCCAGAACGCCGAGCCAGAGCACGACCACGAGAATGCCCGCGAGATGCCCGAAACCGAGATTGGTCAGACCGAGTGACTGCAGCACACCGCCGCGGGTGCGGGTCGCACCGACGGCATGGGAGGTCCCAGCCATGATCAGCGAGCCGGCGGCCCCCAGGACGACCGCGGTGCGGCGGGGCATGTCCCGCACCCGGGCGGAGACGGTCGCCATGTCAGCTCCTGCGTTCAGTGAGTTGCTCGGCCACGGCCACGAGCTCGTCGACGACGCCGTGCCCCAGGTACCCGGTGCGCAGCGCCGCGACCGCCCGGTCCGTCAGTTCCCGGGCCCGGCCGGTGTTCTGAGCCGCCGCCCCGGAGTCCACGATGATCTGCCTCAGCTCGTCGATCTCCGCATCGGTGGTCACTGTGCCGATCCCCTCACGCAGCCGGGTGGCGGCCGCCGGGTCGGAGCGGTCGGCCGCCGCCAGAGCGCGCATCACCAACCATGTGCGTTTGCCTGAACGCAGGTCATCGCCGGCCGCTTTACCGGTGATCCGCGGGTCGCCGAACACCCCGAGGTGGTCATCCTCCAGCTGGAAGGCGATTCCGATGTCCCGGCCCGCGCCTCGCAGCAGCTCCACGGTGCGCGCATCCGCGTCCCCGAGGGCGGCACCCAGATGCAGCGGTCGTTCCACGGTGTAGGCCGCGGTCTTGTAGGTGTTGACCTTCAGCGACATGGCCGGGTCCTCAGACCCGCTGTTCTCCAGCGCGATGTCGAGCATCTGGCCGGCGATGACCTCGGTACGCATCCTGCGCCACGGCTCGCGGGCCCGGGACAGTGACGCCGCGTCCACCCCCGAATCCACGAGCATGTCATCGGCCCAGGCGAAGGCGAGGTCGCCGACGAGGATGGCCTGGCTCTCGCCGTAGCCGGCGGCATCCCCGGACCAGCCGAGGGACCTGTGGGACGCCTCGAACCGGCGGTGGGTGGTGGGCCGGCCGCGCCGGGTGTCGGAGTGGTCGATGATGTCGTCGTGGATGAGTGCGCAGGCCTGGATGAATTCCAGGGACGCCACCGCGCGTAGCAGATCACCGGCGCCGGTGGAACCGGACAAGGATCCACCGCCCCCGTCGAGGGCGGCGCGCACCCCGGCCCAGGCGAACAGCGGGCGCAGCCGCTTTCCGCCACCGGTGACGAACTGCTCCAGGGCGTCCACCCCGTCAGCGACGACCGGGTCCAGGGCGTCGTACTCGGCGTGCCGGGCGCGGAAGAAGCTGCGCAGTTCAGCGTCTACCGCGGTGGGGACGTCCACCAGCGGCCTGTCCAGGGTCCAGGAGGTCGGGGCGTTGGTCATTCGGGGGCACTCTCCGGTGGCGCTGGCCGGTCGGCGGGCACCGGACCGGGGGACTGATGTTGACTGGAACCATAGTAGGTGGCGGGGGGAGACCACCGCTCATGCGGCCCGACACGTCTTCTATGATCGTCAGGTATGTCTCCCGAACCTTCCCCCGAGCCGTCCTCCGTCGCTCCGCCGACCCCCAGCCTCCAGGTGGCGGTCTCCGACACCCTGAAGCGGGGCACCCCCGGTCGTGTCCCGTTCTCTGTGGAGTTCATGCCGCCGCGCGATGACGCCGCCGAGGATCGGCTGTGGTCGGCCGCAGAGGCCTTCCACGACCTCGGCGCGAGCTTCGTCTCGGTGACCTACGGTGCCGGCGGTTCCAGTCGGGCCCGTACCGAGCGGGTCGCGGAGCGTCTGGCGACGAAGCCGCTGACCACCCTTCTCCACATGACGCTGGTCGGGCACACCGAGGAGGAGCTGCACGGGATCCTCCGGGAGTTCGCCTCCCTCGGGCTGACGAACCTGCTCGCTCTGCGCGGTGACCCGCCGGGGGACCCGACCGGAGAATGGGAAGGTATCGCCGGCGGGTTGTCCCATGCCGTGGACCTCATCAGGCTGGTGCGGTCGATGCCGGAGTGTGCGGACTTCGATATCGGGATCGCGTCCTTCCCCGAGGGGCACTACCGTGCGGAGAGCATCGAGGCGGACACCCGCCACACCGTGGAGAAGCTGCGCGCCGGGGCGAACTACTCCATCACCCAGATGTTCTTCAATGTCGATCACTACCTACGGTTGCGTGACCGGCTCGCCGCCTATGACCCGGTGCACGGCGCCAAGCCGGTGATCCCGGGACTCATGCCGATCACCTCACTGCGGTCGGTGCGCCGTCAGGTGGAGCTGGCAGGCTGT
Organism: uncultured Corynebacterium sp.; assembly: GCF_902782855.1. GTDB lineage: Bacteria > Actinomycetota > Actinomycetes > Mycobacteriales > Mycobacteriaceae > Corynebacterium. The sequence goes on along the minus strand of NZ_CACZOO010000289.1, from coordinate 4,865 downwards.
GAACTGCCCTGCGACATGGAGGAGCTGTTCACGAAGGTCGCCGCCGGGGACGAGCGGAAGAATGCTGCGGCGATCCGGGAGGCGGGGATCGAGGTGACCACGAGGATGGCTGAGCGGCTCATCGCCGAGGGCGCCCCGGACCTGCACTTCATGACGATGAACAACGTCCGGGCGACGCAGGAGGTGTTGCACAACCTCGGTATGGCTCCGGCCTACGGCCCCAGATTCGGGCAGGACATGGTGCGTTAGCCGGCGCCGACGGGCGGATCAGGGCCGGGGCCGGGCGAGGATCCCGAAGGGGCGGGGGTCGGAGCCGAACCGGAAGTCCCGCAGCACATCGCGGAAACCGAGTTCGCGGTAGAGGGTCCAGGCGGCGTTCGCCTCGTCGGGTACCTCGGGGGTGGACAGCATGACCATCGGCCGGTCCAGGCGGGGCAGCAGATTGTCCAGCAGTCGTCGGCCGATACCGTGTCCCTGGTGACCGGGCATGACGTGGACCTCGGAGAGTTCGTCGAAGTCTGCGAGGATCCCGGTGGCCACGGTCCGTGACAGTCCTGTGGCGCGCAGGCCGCGGAGCACTTCCCGGTACCACCAGGAGGAGGGGACGCCGGGGAAACCGTAGGCGATGCCGATGATCCGCTGGTGGGCGTCGGCGGGGTCGGCCGGGGCAGTGGCTCGGTGGGACATCGCGACGGCCGCGGTGAAACCCGGGCGGGTGGCGTTCGCGGCCCAGAGGATCCGGCGCGGCGCGCGGGACGCAGGTCCGTAGGCCATGGCTCCGAGATGGAGTTCCACCAGTTCATCGACCCGCAGCAGATAGGTCTGCGGGGAAATGTCGCAGACACTGACGGCGGAGTCGGTGAACTCTGCGTCGTCCGTGGGTTCGGGTCTCATGGTTCCGGTCACACCTCCATCGTGCCAAAGAGCGCACCGGACAGGGAAGGGAACACATGTTCTATTTCGTGCCGGAGTGCCGCTGCCGCGTCCGGCGGAGACCTAGTGTCCTTGTCAGGACGTGCCGGCAGGGCACGTCACCACCGGAGTGCGATACCCCTTGAGGAGGCGGCCGATGTCAACGGCGGACAGGATGAACGGGGGGAAGGTGACGCACCTGCGTCGCGGTGGTTCCCCGCACGTGACGGCGGCATCCTACATCGACGAGGCGGAGCGGCTGCTGGAGCGTGCCAGGCAGGAGCGGCAACCCGCCGAGCGCATCACCTGGTCCTACCGGGCTGCCCTGCGTGGTGCCGGAGCAGCCATCGAGGACGTGAGGACGGGGAAGCGCCGCCGGACCTCGGGCAGTGCCTGGGCGCGGTTGCGCACCGCCGTACCGGAGATGGTGGAGACAGTGGAGCGGTTCGAGGTCTACGCGCGGTTCGTCGCCCGAGTGGAGATGGGGCTGGAGCGTGAGCTCCGCGATGCGGACGCCGACTGCTTCTACGCGACGGTCTGCGATTTCATCGACGAGGTCCGCGGGATGGTGGGCTATCTGCCGGAGGTCGCCTGACTCGGGAGGGGCCCGGAGGAATATGGGGAGGAGGCCGTCCGGTGGGGTAGTGTGGGGCTCAGTAGAAAGTGGTCCAGAGAACGGCAGGTACGGAAACTTTTTCCGCCCCCCGTGCGTTGGACCAGATGACCCACATCACCCGTGGCCGAACAGGCGGTCCGACAAGGAACAGGGGAGGACGACAGTGGCACTGTCAGAGCAGGAACAGCGCATGTTGGAGGAGATCGAGCAGGCGCTCATCGCTGACGACCCGGCGTTCGCTGAACGTCACCGCGCGACGACCTCCGGTGGCGTCTCCGTGGGCATCCGGTCGATCGCAGTGTTCCTCCTCGGCCTGTGTGTCCTCGTCGGGGGGATTGCCCTGGCGCAGAGCAGTCTCTGGTTCGTGCTCCTCGGGCTCGTCGGCTTCTTCATCATGTTCGCCGGTGGTCTGATGGCGTTCCGGCCCGGTGGCCGGTCGGGGAAGAAGAACCCGGGTAAGGGACGCGGTGGCCCGAAGGCCAGGGGTTCCTCCGGCGGTATCGCCGACCGCATGGAGGACAGCTTCCGTCGTCGCTTCGACTAGCGCACGGCTGTCGCACCCGCGCCGGTGCCCCCGCAAGGACAGTGGTCCTGCGGGGGCACCGGCGTTTTCTCATGGCACGCGCACCACATTCCCGCGTTCCCCACTTCCACCCACGACGGTTCCCGGAGGGCCGGAGCTCACCGTCGGAACAGGGGCGGAACAGGGGCGGAACAGGGGCGGAACAGGGGTGGCGCGGAGTGGTACGGAGTGTCGGGTGACGGGGCGGCGGCAGGGCGGGTGGGCATCCGGGGAGGAATCACCCACAATGCCCCACTGATCTCGAGGTGTTCATACATACAGGTAGATGTAGGTTTATATCTGCCTGCGGGGTGTCCTGTCGTCGGTTCCCTCCGGCATTGTCCGTCATTGGCATGGAATAGGTGGGGGAATGTGGGGTAGTGTGGGCGACAGCGGAGCAGCAGAGTTGCTCCGCGACAACTTCACAGCGACAGCACACTGCATGATCACCAGCGACCGGTCACCCGGGGAAAGGGGTCGACGACATGTTCTTCGGCACCTTCACCCCGAAGCTCGATGACAAAGGACGGCTCACCCTGCCCGCGAAGTTCCGCGAGGAACTCGCAGACGGACTGGTCGTGGTCAACGGGCAGGACCACAGTCTTGCGATCTACCCGCAGGCCGAGTTCCAGGTCCGTGCGCGCAAGGCGACCGAGGCGTCCCGGTCCAATCCCCGGGTCCGGGCGTTCATCCGTCGTCTCGGCGCCAGCGCCGATGAGCAGGCGCTGGACAGTCAGGGGCGGATCACCGTCGCCCCGGCGCACCGGAAGTACGCCGGACTGACCAAGGAATGCGTGGTCATCGGTTCGGTGGACCGGATCGAAGTCTGGGACGCCGCAGCCTACGAGAGCTACCTGTCGGAGCACGAGGCGGACTTCGCCGACGGCGACGACGATGCCCTCGCGGGATTCCTCTGACCCGCAGTGTGCGCGACCCCGGGCTGTGTGCCGGCCCTCATCTGCACGGACGACCTGCTTGATGTACTTCCCCGATGTCAAGCGGACCCGCGCAGGTGAGGCCCCGTACGCAGCCCCTCCCGTGCCCCCAGAACCCGTCGAACCCCATGAAAGGTGCCCGCCATGTCTGAACCGTTCCACCGGATCAGCGGTGAGTTCGGCCACGTCCCGGTCATGCGCGACCGCATGGTCGAGCTGGTCGGAGCCGGAGTCTCGGGCACCGGCGCCGCCCGCCCGGTCATCGTCGACGGCACACTCGGCGCCGGCGGACATACCGAGGTCTTCCTGGAGACCTTCCCGGACGCCGTCGTCGTCGGACTCGACCGCGACCCCAACGCCATTGCCCAGGCACAGGACCGGCTCGCCCGGTTCGGGGAGCGGTTCATCGCCTACCGCACCCGGTTCGACGGGCTCGGTGAGGCCCTCGACGATCTCGACTCCCGTGACCGGCTGCCGGCGGAGTTCGCCGCCACCGGAGTATCCGGCTATCTCTTCGACCTCGGTGTCTCCTCCATGCAGCTCGATCAGTCGGAGCGCGGTTTCGCCTACGCCCAGGACGCGCCGCTCGACATGCGGATGGACCAGGATTCCCCGCTCACCGCCGCCGAGGTGCTCAACACCTACAGCCACGGCGACCTGGCCCACGTCCTCAGCGCCTACGGCGATGAGCGGTTCGCCGGCAAGATCGCCTCAGCGGTGCTGCGGGAGCGGGAGCGTGAACCGTTCACTACCTCCGGTCGACTGGTGGAGCTGCTCTACCGCACGATTCCCGCAGCCACCCGGCGCACCGGCGGACACCCCGCCAAGCGCACCTTCCAGGCCCTGCGGGTGGAGGTCAACGCCGAACTGGATTCACTGGCCGCGGTCATCCCGACCGCCACCGACCGACTCGGCCTCGGCGGCGTGGCCGTGTTCATGAGCTACCAGTCTCTCGAGGACAAGATCGTCAAGAAGGCCCTCGCAGAGCTCACCGCCAACCGCACGCCGCCGGGACTGCCTGTCGATCTGCCGGGCACTGCAGCGTCCTTCGAACTCGTCACCCGTGGCGCGGAGAAGGCGGACGCCGCCGAGATCGAACGCAATCCCCGCTCCGCACCGGTGCGGGTACGGGCGGTCCGCAGGATCCGTGACAGTCCCGGCAGACCCGGACACTGACCCCGATGTCAACCACCACCGACCATTCTCTCCCCACGACAGCGAGGCACCCCATGAGCACAGGAATCGTCGCCGGCAACGGCGCACTCGGACTCCGCGGTCCGCGGACGCAGGAGCGCACACCGTCACGGGCCCGCACCACCGGCACCGGACGGACCACCGGCACTCAGCGACGGCGCCACAGTCTGGTGCCGCCGCGAGCCGGGTCGCTGCAGCAGATCTCCGTGCGGGGCCACCGTGTCGCCACCCGTGAGCGGGGCGTTCCGGGGTACCTCAAGCTTGTCGTGGTGCTCGTGATGATCGTGGGCGTCGGCATCGGTGCCACCATGTACCTCTCCGGCAAGACCACGGAGCAGGCCTTCACCCTCAAGGATGCGCAGGCGCGCAGCGCCACACTGTCCAATGAGCTGGAGTCGCTCAACCGTGATTACAAGGAGCTGAGCTCCTCCGAGAACCTCGCGGCCGAGGCTGCCAGGCTCGGTATGGTGGTGCCCGGTCAGACCGGCGTCCTCGATGTCCGGGGCGACCGGGTCGACGAGGTGCGTCCCGCTGACCCGGTGGATGATTCGGCGGTCATCGACCTCGATGCGACCCGCCGGGGTGTGCCACGGACGGACCGGCCGACGACCGGCCAGGCGACTGACCCGGTGACTGACCCGGTGAC
>NZ_CACZOO010000288.1 GCF_902782855.1 uncultured Corynebacterium sp. | reverse complement strand
CGGCCTCGACCTCGGCGCGCTGGTCGGTGGCGAACTCCGCCACCCGGGTCGCGGCAACCACCCCGACCTTCATCGAGTTGCCGATGACCATGCCCGCCACCGGCACCAGCGCCCGGTTGGACATCTCGAAGATCCCGAAGCCGAAGAGGATCGCCAACGAGGACGCCGCCACGGTCGCGTACGCCACCACCGACACCCACAGCAGCCCCGGCACCTGCGGCGCCCGGCGCTTGACGGTGAAGGACGCGAAGCCCACGATCCCGACGACCCACGCCCACGACCACCAGATCGGGGTGCCCGGGTCGACGACGAGCACCAGGGCGAAACCCACGATGCCCATCTGCACCAGGGAGCGCGCCACCGCCCACACGATCGGCCGGTTGAGTTTCAGGTGGAATCCACTGGTCACCGCCATGGCGATGGCGATGAACACCAGGGAGACGAGCAGCCCGACCCAGCCGACCGTTCCTCCGTCGCCGGTCATGCGGCCACCTCCCCCGCCACGATGCGGATCTCCCGGTCGGCGATGCGCCGGACCTGGGCGGTGTCGTGGGAGACCCACAGCACCGACAGCCCCCGTCCTGCGGCCGGGTCAGCCAAGGTGACGGCGAGCCGTTCCAGGACGCGCGTGGCGTCCTCGTCGAGGGCGGAGGTGACCTCGTCGGCGAGCAGCACCTCCGGCCCGGTCGCCAGCGCGCGGGCCAGGCACAGTCGCTGCGCCTCACCGCCGGAAAAGGTGTCCGCTTCCCGCCGCAGGTAGTCGGCGGACAGCCCGACCTCGTCGAGCAGCGACGACGCGGCGGCCTCCCCCAGGTCTGGGTCGGCGGCGTGGAGGTTGTCCAACCCGGTGCCGGGGAAGACGGTGGGCCGCTGGAAGACCATGGCGACGCGACGGCGCACCGTCAGCGGGTCCAGTTCGGTCAGTGGCGTCCCCGCCAGGATGACGCGCCCGGAGGTGGGCGTCTCCAGCAGGTTGCAGCAGCGTAGCAGGGTCGACTTCCCGGAGCCGGACGGGCCGGTGATCGCGGTGATCCCGTCAGCGGGGATGTCGGCGGTGACGTGGTCGAGGATGCACCGACCGTCGACCTCGAGGGTGACGTCGTCGAAGCGGAACAGCGGCTGCCGGGACTGTTGTTGCCGGGGGTCACTCATGCCAGCTCCTCCCGCAGTTCATCGAGGAGGACGCCGTACGCTGCGCTGCGCTCCACGGCCGCCGCCGCCACGGCGAGGGCCAGGGACTCCAGCACGATGACCGTGGGGGCGTAACCGGGGCTGGACCCCGGGTCGCCGCGCCCGACCCCCAACGGCACCGCACACCGCGGGTCCACCGTGTGGACGCCTTCACTGAGCTGCACCAACGGAACTCCGAGGGCCTCCGCCCGGTCATAGAGCACGCTGACCTCCGGGGTAGCGGCGTCATAGGACATCACCACCACGGCGTCGCCTTCGGCGAGGACGGCGAGGTCGTCGGCGAAGTCGCGGCCGGTCGCTCCGAGCGCCAGGGAGGGGACACCGGACCGGCGGAAACGGTGGACCGCGTAGTCGGCGATGGATCTGGCCGGACCGAAACCGATGACGACGGTCCTCGTGGCCGGAACGAGGACGTCGACCGCAGCGGCGAGGGCTGCGTCCCCGATCCGGTCCTGCAGGTCCGTCAGCGCGGCGACTGTGCCGGCGAGATGCCGGGCGACCTCACTCTCCGGCTCGTAGGCCAGAGCGTGGATGGAGGATTCCGCCCGGCCCGCGCGGGACAGTTCGGCGGCGAGGCTCTCGCGGAGGTCGTCGAGACCGTCGAAGCCGAGCTTGCGGACGGTACGCACGACGGTGGCGTCACTCGTCGCCGCTGCCTCAGCGAGTTTGAGGGCGGAGAGGTGTCCGACGCTGTGCGGGTTGTCCGCCATGAATTCGGCGACGCGGACCTCGGCGGGGGTGAGTTCGCCGAGGTGGGCGGCGATGTGGTCGACAAGCTTCACGTCGTGGATGCTACATGAGCTCCAACTGCGCGTCGTACTCACTACAGGCACGCCTTCGTGCCCCCACCCGTGCCGTACAGCCGGTCCAACGGGACGCGCCGGTAGCGTCATCGCCCACCCGCCGAGTCAGTCCGCAACCGTCCCCGAGCTGAGGGAGTGCCCCGCCCCGTGAACAACGGTCACGGGAACCGTCCGGGACTGCATGTTGTGGCTGTAGTAGTGACATGTAACAGCACTACACACTCTGTTGCCCACCCCCGAAACCACCCCCGCAGTCCCGCCACCGCATCGTCACACGGTCAGAATCCCACACCCCGTGCGAACAGTACCGACGGACCACTCCAGACACACCGCACAGAAGTGAACCACAGGTATGTTTAGGCTGAGCTTGGCATGGTGAGGGCACCGTTCGCTAAGGTGCTGAAAGAGATTTCCGAACCTGACGTTCCGAGAGGACTTCCCGTACACATGCGCACCCTGTTCCGCGGCCGCCGACTCGCCCCCGTCGCACTCGCCGCCACCGCCCTGCTCACCGCCGGCTCTCTCGTGGCCTGCTCCGACGACTCCGACGACAGCAGCTCGAACGACGGCACCAGGACCGTGACCGACGCCCGCGGCGAGGTCGAGATCCCCGCCGACCCGCAGCGCGTCGCCGCCTTCGACAACCGCATCTTCCAGGTCCTCGAAGACTGGGACATTGACCTGGTCTCGGCCCCGGTCACCCTGATCCCGGACTCCATCACCAAGTACCACGAGGACAAGGACATCCACGACACCGGTTCGCACCGCGAGCCGAACCTCGAGGAGCTCGTCGCCGCCGGTCCTGACCTCATCATCACCGGCTACCGTTACGCGAGCCAGTACGATGAGATGAAGAAGCTGCTCCCGGACACCCCGATCCTGGACCTCAGCTTCGACAAGGACTTCGACAACACCGACAAGGACGCCCCGAAGACGCAGGGCACCGAAGAGACCCTCAAGGACATCACCACCCTCATCGGTGAGGTGTTCGACAAACAGGACGAGGCCAAGGACATCGAGGCCGCGTTCGACGAGGCCAAGAAGCGCGGTTCCGAAGCCTACGACAAGGACCAGAAGGTCATGGGCCTCGTCACCTCCGGTGGCGACATCAACTACGCCGCCCCGTCCACCGGCCGTTCCGTCGGCCCGATCTTCGACATGCTGGGCCTGACCCCCTCCTACGAGCACGACGGTTCCTCCAACCACCAGGGTGACGACATCTCCGTCGAGGCCATCGCCGATTCCAGGCCGGACTGGATCATCGTCCTGGACCGTGACGCCGCCGTCGCCTCCGACGAGCCCGGCTTCCGGTCCGCCAACGAGCTCATCACGAAGTCCGAGGCCCTGAAGAATGTCCCTGCCGTGCAGGAAGACCACATCATCTACCTGCCCAACGACTTCTACACCACCGAGGACATCGAGTCCTACACCGAGGTCCTCAACCAGATCGCCGACGCTTTCGAGGAAGCCAGGTAGCACCTACGGCAGGCGGTGGACACCCGGTGCCCCACCGACCCCGCCCCTCGACATCCGCCCGGCCCGCTGACAGACATCCCGTCTCTCACGCGGACCGGGCTTCGGCACGATCACAGACAGGACCGTCATGACCGTCGCAACCCCGGCACCGCCGGAGGAGGCGCCACCGCGCAGAGTGTGGCGCACCACCTGGCCGATGCTCCTCGGCATCGTGTTCACCGTCGCCCTCATCACCGCCTCACTGTTCACCGGGGTCTACGACATCACCGGTGGAGAGGACGGCTGGGACATGTTCTTCATCACCCGCGTCCCCCGGACCATGGCCCTGGCCATGGCCGGTGCCGCGATGGCCATGTGCGGTCTGGTGATGCAGCTTCTCACCCAGAACAAGTTCATCGAGCCGACAACCACCGGCACCACCGAATGGGCCGGACTCGGGCTCATCGCGACGATGGTCCTGTTCCCCGGGTCCTCCCTGACCACGCGGATGATCGGCGCGATCCTCTTCGCCTTCGTCGGCACAGGTGTCTTCTTTCTCTTTCTGCGCCAGGTGCGGCTGAAGTCCTCCCTCATCGTGCCGATCGTAGGCATGATGCTCGGCGCGGTCGTCGGTTCGGTCTCCACCTTCGTCGCCCTGAAGACCGACATGCTCCAGCAGCTGAGCATCTGGTTCACCGGCTCGTTCACCGGCATCGTCCGGGGCCGCTACGAACTGCTCTACATCGTGCTCATAGTCCTGGTGCTCATCTTCATCATCGCCGACCGTTTCACCGTCGCCGGCCTCGGCAAGGACATCGCCACCAACGTCGGACTGAACTACGGCCGCGTTCAGCTCCTCGGTATCGGCATGGTGGCCGTGGTCACCGGTATCGTCACCGTCGTCGTCGGCAGCCTGCCCTTCCTCGGCCTCATCGTGCCGAACATCATCTCGATGTTCCGGGGTGACAACCTGCGCTCCAACCTGCCGTGGGTCGTCATGCTCGGCATGTGGATCCTCATCGGCGCGGACATCTTCGCCCGCACCGTCATCGCGCCCTTCGAGGTCCCCGTCTCGTTGATCCTCGGTGTCCTCGGGGCGTTCGTCTTCGTGTTCCTGCTCGTGAGAGGACGCCGTCATGCCGGCTGACGCCACCACCGCACCCGTACCCCGGACCACCACCGCCCGGCACGCCGGCCCGTTCACCCGGCGCGGGCAGCGCACGAGGTACATCGTCCTCGTCGCCGTCCTCGTCACACTCGCACTGGTCTTCAGCATCCTGCACATGACCTACAACAACCCCGTCCCCTTCGGGGAGGCCGGGTTCTGGCGGATCGTGAACCGACGGCGGGACGCCCTCATCGCCATCGGTCTGGTCGCCCTGTGCCAGGCTTTCGCCACCGTCTCCTTCCACACCGCGACGAACAACCGGATCATCACCCCGTCGATCATGGGCTTCGAGTCCATCTACGTCGCGGTGCAGACCTCGGTGATCTTCTTCTTCGGTTCCGTGGGGCTGGCGACGTTCGACGGCACCCCGGCGTTCCTCCTGCAGTCCGGGCTGATGGTGCTCTTCGCCGTCGCGCTGTTCGGCTGGCTGCTCTCCGGCAGGTTCGGCAACATCCAGGTCATGCTGCTCGTCGGCATAGTCCTCGGTGGTGGTCTGAGGTCACTGTCGACGTTCATGCAGCGGCTGCTGGACCCCAACGAGTTCGACATCCTCACCGCCCGCACCTTCGGCAACATCGGCAACGCGGACACGGACAACTTCGGCATCGTGATCCCCGTCGTCCTCGTCGTCTGTGTTCTGCTGTACCTGCGGTCCCGACGGATGAACGTCATCGCCCTGGGGAGTGACACCGCCAACAATCTCGGTGTGAACCACCGTCGTGAACTGATGATCCTGCTGCTGCTCATCTCCGTGCTCATGGCGATGACCACCTCCCTGGTCGGCCCCATGACCTTCCTCGGGTTCCTCGTCGCCACGATCGCCTACCAGCTCACGGACACCTACGACCACCGACTGATCCTCCCGGTCGCCGCCCTCATCGGATACGTGTTCCTCACCGGGTCCTACTTCATCATGCGGAACTTCTTTGACGCCGAAGGCGCCGTGACGATCATCATCGAGCTCATCGGCGGATCCGTGTTCCTCCTGTTCATCCTGCGGAAAGGCCGCCTGTGATCTCCCTCGACAACGTCTCCCGTTCCTACAGTGACGAGGTCACCATCGGCCCCGTCACCCTGGACATTCCCGCCGGCGGGCGCACCGCCCTCGTCGAGGTCGAGCAGCCGCCCGATCATCGTCAGCAGCGTCGACTTGCCGGCGCCGTTGGGCCCGACGAGCGCGGTGACGCCACCGGCGGGGATCTCGAGGTCGACGGGGCCGATCGTCACCTCGCTGCCG